>JAPKZI010000057.1 GCA_026393865.1 Candidatus Aminicenantota bacterium | reverse complement strand
CACCCCACGCAATATGGAAGAGAGCCGATTTTATTTTTTTCTTCGATAGATATCCACCTGCAGGAAATTCCGCGGCATCGTCCCGACGAGCTCGTAGGCGCGGTCGAGATAGGCCTGGAATCGCGGATAGTCCCGGAGATTTTTTAAGTGGTGGGCGGACTGTCCCTTTTCGACCAGGATGAACTTGACCTCGTGGCGCTCGCAGTCGGCATAGATATTGGCCGCGGTGATCTGGCCGCTTCGGGTCATCGCCCCGGAGACGTCCACCAGGCGCGGCGGACAAGGCCGTCGGGCGAGGAAGTTGATCCCGGGATCGTCGCCGAAGACGTAATCGCCGGCCGACGTGTTGTTCTGGACGACAGCGGCCAGTGTCCGCGTGTCGCGGTCATAGGCGCGAAGCTTCTTCAGGCTGAACGTCGGCCCCAGGCAGAGGAGAATGAGGACGGCTGCTGCGGGAAAAACGAAGTACCCCGCCTTCGATCGGGCGCCGATCCCGACGACGCCGTCCCCGAAGAACAGGGCCAGCGGGACCAGGGCGAAAATGATATAGCGCAGGTAAAAGGTCCCCGGCAGAAAGACCTGAGCGAGGACGGCCAGAGTGACGAAAAAGAGCAGGGTGCGTTTGCGGTCCTTGAAGATCGGCGCCAGGAACATACCGGCGACGGCCACCGGGATGAGGCCGTAGTTGTGATTGCCGACGAATTGGACGAGCCGGGTGAACGGAAGCAGGACGAGCTCTGAGATCGCCGCCTTTTCCTTGGCCAGATGGAAGCCGAGCGTGGACTGGTAGATGCCGGGGATGAAGATCAGCATCAGCCCGTAAAAAAGGCCGAACGTCAAAAGGAAACCGAGGGCCGGGACAAAGGCTTTCCGGAGGAGCGCGCCCGGCTTCTCAGCTTTTTTGATCAGGAGAAAGAGCAGGAAGAGGGCGTATCCCGCCGGAAGCAGGACGGCGTTTAGCTTGGCCAGGGCGGCCAGCCCGGCGAAGACCCCGAACAGGAAGGCCGGCCAGCGGGCTTTTCGCGGCGCGGCCTGTTCGGCCTTCAAAGCGAAATAGAGCGCAACGGTCGAAAGGAACAGCATCGCCCCGTCCGGCATGAACATCCGTCCCAGGAAATAGACGTGCTTGGTGAAGAGAAAGAGGCCGGCCGCGAGAAGCGAGAGTTCTTTATTGAACTTGAAGAATTTCCTTGAAGCGAGGTAGATGAGATAGGCCGTTCCCAGGATGAAGAGGTACGAGAGGGCGCGCGCCCCCCAGACCGTCGGGCCGAAGATCTTGAACAGGATGGCGACAAAGCCGAAGCTCAGCGGCGTCTGAGCCACGAAGAAATCGCGATAGGGAACGTCGCCGAGACTGGCCCGCCAGGCGTCGTAGAGATACGTCCCCTCATCGTCGTTCATCAGATAGCCGCCGAGATTGTAAAAACCCATGAACAGGGTCAGGACGAGGAGAAGGGCGGGCAGGACGAAGGGGCGAGGACGGTTTAGAGCGATCATCGTCGTTCCCTCAAACCTCGATGCCGATCTTTTTCATCAGCAGCAGGGCGTTGAAGCTCTCGCAAATGCCCGGCTTGAGCTTGAAATCGAACACCAGCCGGTCGTCCCGGACCGTGCCTTCGAAGTGGAAATTGCGGACGTTCGGATGGCCCTGCTCGAGATGGGTCAGCTCGATGTCGTGCGTGGCGACGATCCCCGTCGCGCCGCGCCGGATGAGCTGCTCGGTCAGGGCGACCGAGCCCTTGTGCCGGTCGAGGGCGTTCGTCCCCTTGAGCATCTCGTCGATCATGAAGAAGGCGCCCGGGTCGTCTTTCAGCGTGTCCAGGATGAGCTTGAGCCGTAGCAGCTCGGCGTAGAAAAGCGACATGTGCTTGTCCAACGAATCGCTGGATTTCATCCCGGTCACGAGGCGGAACGGCGTGACTTCCATCGCCGCCGCGCAGACTGGGGCCCCGGCGAAGGCCAGAACGGCGTTGACGCCGAGGGTCCGCAGGAAGGTGCTCTTGCCGGCCATGTTGGGGCCGGTGACGATGAGAATGTCGCCCTTTTTTTCCAAGGCGAAATCATTCGAGACGCGCTCCTCCCGAGGAATCAAAGGATGTCCCAGAGACGCGGCCCGGTAAAGGAAGCCGGCCTCTTCGATGCGCGGGAAAGCCCATCCCGGATTATTGAAGGCCAGGTTGGCCGGGCCGGCCAGAGCTTCGACGGCGCCGAGCGTTTCGAACCAGCCCGGGACATGGACGGCGGTCTTATCCCGCCACTTCTCGATCCTTCGAGCGCAATGCAAGTCCCAGAAAAAAATATTGTTGAGGAAGAAATGGACCGTCCGGTTCGAGCGGGCGTCGAGCCATTCGAGAAGCGAGGCCAGTTTTTTGATGGCCCGCGAGGCCGTCAGTCCCTCTGCCGTGAGCCGGCTCTGCATCTCTCGCAGACGGGCGGAGGCGAACGGCTCCTGTTCGATGTCCCGGATGATGTCCGCGTAAGACCGCAAGACCCGGAAATGACGGGACGTCGCGCTGTGGATCTCGCCGATGCGGCGGCCGAAGACGCGGTTGATCGCCGCCTGGCAGAGAAAGAGGGAGGCGAGGACGACCCAGGGAACCCCGAAGAAGGTCAGGACGAGCGAGGCGATGGTCAGAAGCGGAAGCGCGAAGAGGAGCGCGGTGAAGGCCTTCGAGCCGGGAATCCCGGCCGGAACCCGCAACAGTCCGGCCAAGAGCGCCTGTTTTTGGGCCGTGTCGTCCATGGTCAGCCCATGGGCCCGCATCATCTGGCGGAAATCCAGCTTGCCGGCGAGCTCTCGAACGGCGGCTTGGTTGTCCCTGATCCGTCGGAGGCCCTGCGGGCTCAAGAGGAGACCGGCCAAGGCTCTCCGGCCGATGTCCGTCGTCGCCCGGTTGAGTAGATGGAACAGCGAGCGTTCGCCGAAAAGGTCCAGGTCCGAGGAATAGGGATGAGCCGGATCGATGAATTCCTCCCCCGCCTTCACGTTCGTTACGAACTCTCCGGCCAAGGCCAGGATCTCGTCTTCGTTGATCCGGCGCAGAGTCCGGGCGAAGCGGATCTTCCGGAGGACGCGCTCATGCCGAAAGGCGGCGCCTGCGAAGAGCGCCGAAAAGAGGGCGAAAAACAGCAGGGATAGGCCGATCCGGGCCGGGAAAAATTGGGAAACGACCCACAGGCCGCCGAAAAAGAGGACGAGCTTCAAGCTTATGTAGAATCGGTCCGCCTTTCGCAGCCTGGCGATGGCGGCGTCCCGGGCCGCGATCCTGGTTTCATAGATGGATTTCGGATCTCGTAGTTCGATGATTCGTTCCATTATTAAGCCGAGGGGATCCTTCTCTTTGCTCGGGATGACTTCCGTCACCAGACCGTCTTCAGCGACTCTTCCCAAGCCTCGGGTTTCAGATGGCGGAGGAAGTATTCCATCGTCAGCTTGCCTAGATGCTGGGCGTTGTAGCCGGTGATGCCGTGCCGGTGCTCCGGATAATACATCATATCGAAGCTCTTGCCCTCCTTCTGCAGGGCGTCGATGAGATGGATCGAGTTGCCGGGATGGACGTTGTTGTCGATTGTCCCGTGGGCGATGAGGAGCCGTCCCTTGAGGTTCTTGGCATAGGACAGCGCCGAGCCTTTGTCGTAGCCGTCCTTGTTGGCTTCGGGCGTTCTCATATATCGCTCGGTGTAGATCGAGTCGTAGCTGCGCCAGTCCGTGACCGAGGACCGGGCCACGCCGACGGAATAGACGTCAGGATGCCGCAGAATGGACATACAGGTCATGTAGCCGCCGTAGGAGCCGCCGGTCATCCCGACCCGGGCGCCGTCTATGTACGGCCGATCGCGGAGCTGCTTGACGGCGGCGGCCTGATCGTCCACGTCCACCTGCCCGAACTTGAGGTAGGTCTCGGTCAGGTGCTTCTTGCCCCGGCGCGTCGTCCCCCGACCGTCGAGCTCCCAGACGAGGTAGCCGAGCTGGGCCAGTTGGGCTTTGGGGCCGGCCGTCTGGTAGGAGTTGCTGTTGCGGTGCGAGGGGCCGCCGTAGACTTGGACATAGAGCGGATATTTCTTATTGGGATCGAAGTCGGCCGGCTTGAACAGGATGCCGTAGACGTCGGTCCGGCCGTCGGCCGCTTTCAACTTGATGAACTCCGGTTCTTGGAGGCCGAGCTCCTTGACCTTGTCGATGTTCGTCGTGGCCAGCGTCCGGACCGGCTTGCCGTCCGACTGGCAAAGCTTGACTGTCGCCGGCACGGCCAGCGAGGAATACGTATCGAGATAATATTTACCCGCGGGATCGATGGAGATGCTGTGCGTTCCCGGTTCCGTTGTCAGGCGGGTGAGCCTGCCGCCGTCGAGCTTGACCCGGCCGAAATGGGTGTCCATACCGACGTTGTCGGCGATCGTGAAGTAGACCCATTTGTCCTTTTCGTCGATGAGAGTGATCGAACCCGCCTCCCAGTCGCCTTTCGTCAAGGGATTTAAGAGCTTCCCGTTCAGGTCGTAGAGATAGAGATGCTTCCAGCCCGTCCGCTCCGAGCTCCAGGCGAAACGCTTGTTGTCGGCGATCTGCCGGAAATCGTTGTGAAGGTTGATGAAGCAGGGCTCTTCCTCGACCAGGACGGTCCGGACGCCGCCCGTGACGGGATCGGCGGCCATAAGCTCAAGGCGGTTTTGAAACCGGTTGAGGCGCTGGAAAAAGATTTCGGAAGAATCGCTGCGCCAGACGATGCGCGCGAGGTAGACGTCGGGCGAGCTTTCAGTCCGGATCTCG
Organism: Candidatus Aminicenantota bacterium; assembly: GCA_026393865.1. GTDB lineage: Bacteria > Acidobacteriota > Aminicenantia > Aminicenantales > UBA4085 > JAPKZI01. The sequence continues at coordinate 10,961 of JAPKZI010000057.1, read as the reverse complement.
ACGTTTTTCCGGGTGGCGAGGTCGATGACGAACAGCTTGACCGTCGGATTGGTCTGGCCCGCTTTCGGGTACCGTTCGAACTCCAGGATCGTCTCGAAGGCGGGTCTCCGTTCCGGCGTCAATTCGTGGATGAGCGGGAAGTTGTAAACCTCGTGTTCGTCGAACTGGAGGAAGGCCAGTTTCTTGCCGTCCGGCGACCACCAGAACGCCTCCCGCTGGCTCAGCTCTTCGGGATAGACCCAGTCGGTCCGGCCGTTCATCAGCTCTTCCGAGCCGCCGAAGGTCAACGGCTCTTCCTTGCCCGTGGCCTCGTCGAAGAGCCGGAGGTCGTAGCCTTTGACGTAAACGTATTTCGTGAAATCGGGGGAGAAACCCTGCCCCCCCGCCCCCATGCCGGCGCCGGCGAACCGGCCGGCCATGGCCGGAGGAGGCCCGCCGGCGGGGGGAGCCTGCCCGGCGGGACGGTTCAGTTTCCGCAGGGTTTTATCCTTGAGAAAAAAGACGTAATCTTCGCCGTCGACCGTGAAGCGGAGGCCGGCGTTCCCGGGAAGATAGGTGAACGCCTGGAAGGGGAGGCCCGCGGCCGGCTTCCCGGTGAGCTTGCTGCAGGCGGCGATGAGGCTCGCTTCGATCTCCGGATCGAACAGCTTCGCCTTTTTCCGGGTGATCGGATCAACCCTGTAGAACGAGGCAATTTTCGTCGTCGGGTCGACCTCGGTCTCGAGCCAGCCCATTCCGTCGGGTAGCCAGGTGACGCGCTGGGCGCCCGTCGTTTTAGTGATCTCGAGCTTGGCCCATTCGTCGTAGAGCTTCTTGCCCCGGAGCTGCGGATCCGCTCCCGCGGACAGGGTCAGGCCGAGGCAGACGGCCAGAATGACGATGATTTGAGAATAGCGTTTCATGGGCCCTCCGTGCGACAATCCCGGAGACACCTTCCCTCACCCCCTTGTTTTGCAAGGGGGCCGGGGGGACAAATATCGACAAAATATTTTTTGAGGGTGTCTCCGACTCCTGCGTATTGGATTTCCTTCTCGATTCAATATACCTAAAATCAGCCTGGCTTGACAACGCTTTTTCCCCCCGGCCGGGCTCCGCCGATTTACGGCTTGAACCAGCTGCTCATCGTGATGATGATGAGGGCGTTGGCGAAGTCGATGAAAAAAGCGCCCACCAGCGGAACGATCAAAAAAGCCCGGGGCGCCGGACCGTGCTTCTGGGACAGAGTGTTCATGTTAATCAGGGCGTTCGACGTCGCGCCCATCCCGAAGCCGATCATCCCGACGGACAGCATCATCGCCTCGTAGTCGCGGCCCATGACCAGGAAGACGCAAAGCCAGCAGAAAAAAACCATGAGCACGATCTGCCCGATCAAAATGACGATCAGGGGCAGGGCCAGGTTGACAAGCTCCCAGAGTTTCATGCCGTCGATGGCCATGGTGATGTACAACGCCAGCGAAGTTTCCGAAATAAGCTCGACCGTCCGGTCCTCGATCTTGTCCCGCAGCGTGGTCAGGTTCATCCCGTTGCGGATGAGGACGGCCACGATCATGGCCCCGATGTACGCGGGCAGAGTGATCCCTTTTTTTTGAAAATAGCCGCTCAAGACGGCGCCGACGGCCATGGCCGCGAGGATGAAAGCGAGATTCCGCATGAGGGAATCGGCGGAGATATCGGCGGTTTCTCCTTCGGGAAGGGCTTCGCGGAGTTTCGGCTGGTGCGGCTTGCGTCCCGGGGTGCGGATCCGATATTTTCGGATGATGGTCTCCCCGAAAGGCCCGCAGAGAAGGCCGGCGGCGGCCATGCCGAACGTGGCGCAGGCGATGGCCGAGACCGTTCCGCCCATAAGGCCCCAGGATTCGAATTCCGGGCCGAAAGCGCCCCCGGTCCCGACGCCGCCCATCAGCGAGACGGCTCCGGCTAGGATACCATAAAGGGGATTCACGCCCATCGTTTTGGCCAGGACGATTCCGATAACGTTCTGGAGGATGGCGAGGACGCAGGCCAGGCCGAAAAAGAGGAGCAGCGGGCCCCCGCCCTTCTTCAGAAGCGCCGCGCTCGCTCCCATCCCGATCGTCGTGAAGAACATGATCATAAAGGCTTTTTGGAGAGCCTCGTCAAACTCGAAACCGACGACGCCGTTCAGGCGGAGGATGGTGGACATCCCGGCGAAGAGGAGCCCTCCGACGATCGGCGCCGGTATGCTGAACCGCATCAGAAGCGGAACGCGGCGCCGGATGGTCGTTCCGATGAAATAAACGACGATCGCCAGAGCGAGCGTTTGGACCGCGTTGAGCTTCACGATGAGCATGTGCTTTACCTTCTCCTGGATTCAATGTCCACGGCCCTAGACTATAACGAAGGCCCCTTGCCGGTGTCAATCGCTCCGGCCGAGATGATCCAAAGCGCGAATCGTCCGTTTAAGGCGTTTCCCCGAGTTCACTTTTCAACTTTTGCCAACACGTTTTTCCCCTGTTATAATCAAGGGCGAAACTCAGGAGAGGAACGTGACCCATATCCCGTCGCCGCCCCAGAATCTTCCCCGCGTCCTCGGGCCCGTGAGCATCATCGGCATCGTCGTCGGGACGATGATCGGCTCGGGGATCTTCATCGTCCCGTCCTCCATTGCCGCCGACCTCCGTAATCCGATTCTCATACTGGCGGCCTGGGTCGCCGGCGGCGTGCTGAGCTTTTTCGGGGCGCTGTCCATGTCCGAGCTCGGGGCCGCCTATCCGCACGCCGGCGGCATGTACGTGTACCTCCGCGAGGCTTACGGCCCGCTCGTCGCCTTCCTCTTCGGCTGGACTCTTTTTCTTGTCATCTCCGCGGGAAGCATGGCCACCCTGGCCGTCGCCTTTTCTTCCAAGTACCTCCCCCAGTTCGTAAACCTGTCCACCGTGGAGATGAAGATCGTCGCCGTCCTGCTCATTTTTTCCCTCGCCGTCGTCAATTTTCTGGGGGTGAAGTGGGGAGCGTTGGTTCAGAACCTCTTCACGCTTATCAAGCTCGCGGCGCTCGTCGCCCTCATCGCCGTCGTTTTCGCCTTCGCCAAGGGCAGCGCTTCCAACTTCGTCACGCCGGCGCCCGGCGCGGCCGCCGGGAACGCGGCCGGGGGCTTCGGAGTGGCCTTGGTCGCCGTCCTCTGGGCGCTCAAGGGCTGGGAGGTCTCGACCTTCAGCGCCGGCGAGACCAAGAATCCGGAGAAAAACCTGCCCCTGGGCATCTTCGTCGGGACGCTCATCGTCATCCTGCTCTACCTCGGTGCGAACCTGGCCTATTTGTACGCCTTTCCCGTCGAGTCCATCTCCACGTCCAGCCGGATCGCCAGCGACGCCATGAACTTCGCCATCGGGCCGCTGGGGGCGACGTTCATAGCCATCGCCATCCTCTTCTCGATCGCCGGCGCCTGCAACGGCCACCTTTTAACCGATCCCCGAGTCTATTTCGCCATGGCCCGCGACGGGGTCTTCTTTAAGAGCGTGGCCCGGCTCCATCCCCGTTTTCTCACGCCCCATTTCGCCATTCTGGCCATTAGTCTCTGGGCTTCGCTTTTATGCGCTTCGGGAACCTTCGAACAATTGTTCACTTACGTTGTGTTCGGCCTGTGGATCTTTTTTGGATTGACGATCGGCGCGGTGATGATTCTGCGGAAGAAGCGTCCCGACCTGCCCCGGCCGTACAAGACCTGGGGTTACCCGGTGACGCCGGTGCTGTTCATCGGCGCGGCGCTGTACATCTCCGTGAACACCCTGATCAACAGGTTCTGGAATTCTTTCGCCGGCCTGCTGATCATCGTCCTGGGGATCCCGGCCTACCTCTTCTGGCGGAGCCGGTCGGCGCGGGAGGAAGCGAAAGCCGCGGTGGAATAAAAAAGGGGCCAGACGAGGGTCTGACCCCAAGGAAGGCTGATCCAGCCCGGGCCTTAGAACCCGAACTTCACGCCCATGCGGCAGGTGAAGCCGTTCAGATTCAAGTCATAGTACTTCTCTTGCGGCTGAGTGGGGATGTCGAGGGACCTTCCCATGAGCGCGTTGATGAAGTTTCGCCAGCCCGACAGAAGTTGATCCAAGAGATTTATCGGAACTTCGGGCCGGCTCAATTTATGGAATTCGAGGAACCGGTACCCGCCTTCGGCCACCAACCGCAAGCGGTCGGCCAGACGGAATTCGACTCCGAGCCCCGCCTGTCCGCCCATGGCTCTTTTGTGCTGGTTCAGAGTTCCCTCACGGAACGAACCGAAGTTGTAGCTGGCGCCGGCCCCGGCATAGACGTTCCACTTGCGTCCCATCGGGACCAGATAATAAATGTTCAGAGAGACCGGAACGACGCGCAACTGGTTGCCGGGTCCGTTCATCTGATCGTTCCATCCGAAGGAGCCGCTTTCCTTTTGACCCATCCCTTGCCGGCCGTTCATCATTCCGCCGCCCTGGTTGTTATATCCGCGGTCCATATCCCCGTTGTGGCCGCGGAGGTTGTTGAGGTAGCCGACGCCCAGGCCGAGGCGGAGCCTCGAGGACAGGGCCATCTGCATTTCCGCGCCCAGGTTGAGCAGGCCGCGGTGATCTTCTGAAGAGGAAAATCCGCCGCCGAGCGACACAGAAAAGCGGGAGAAATCCGTGGCCCGGGATCGGCCCTGGGCCTGCACGGTCATCGCTCCAAAGATGAGGAACGCAGATAAAACGATCCCGGAGATGGGAAAGAATTTCATTGTCTTCATGATTTTGAGGATCTCCTTTCCTTGATTATACAATTCATATCGAATTTGTCAAGATTGACCGCACCTGTGGACGGCCTTTCGTCAGGAATGGCATAGACATTCACTCCATTATATTAGACTATACTCGGCCGAAAAGCTTGGGAAAAAGATCGGACACTCGCCGATTGTTTTTCCCGAGCGGCGTTGATACAATTCAATCCATCCGGAGGGCAAGCATGAAGACCATGGTCAGACGAGATTTCGTGAAATCGCTGTTGGCGGGGATCCCGATGCTCTCGCTGGATTGGGGTTCATTCCCCAGAAGAACCGTGACCGCCGGCCCGGATACGACCTGGGACGCGATCATCATCGGGTCCGGCCTGGGCGGATTGAGCGCGGCCGCCGCTTTCGCCCGGCAGGGCTTCAAAGCGCTTGTTTTAGAGCAACATACGAGTCCCGGCGGCTACGCCACGACTTTCAAGCGGCCGGGAGGATTCGTTTTCGACGTTTCCCTCCATTCGACGACCGTCGGAGAGAGAGACGGCCTGTTCAATCTCATCCCCGGCTTCCCGGAGATCAAGGACATCGATTTCGTTCCCCATCGGACGCTTTACCGGGTCATCTTCCCAGAGGACGATATCCGCGTCCCGGCCAAGGATGTGCCCGGCTACATCAAGTTGTTGGCGGACCGCTTTCCGGCCGAAAAAGAGGGGATCGCCGGACTGTTCGAGGACATGAGAGGCCTCGCCGCGGATGTGGCCAAGCTCTCCCAGGCCCAGGGGCAGCCTGATATGAGCAAGTTCCCCACGACCTATCCTTACGTATTTAAAAGCTTCACCCGGACCTGGGGCGGCCTGATGGACGCGCGGATCAAGGATCCTAAGCTGAAAGCGATAGTCTCCTCTCTCTGGGGATATTACGGCCTTCCGCCGTCCAAGCTGGCCAGCATTTACTACGCCCTCCCGACGATCGGGTATCTCGAGCAGGGCGGCTATTATCCGGTCGGCAAGTCGCAGAAGATCAGCGACGCCTTCGTCAAATTCATCCGGGACAAGGGCGGCGAGGTCAAGCTCGGAGCGAGAGTCGAGAAGATCCTCAGCCAGGGCGGCGCCGCGACCGGCGTGAAGACGAAGGACGGGACGGAATACTCGGGCCGGGTCGTCGTGTCCAACGCCGACGCCTTCGGCACCTTCCGCGTTCTGTTGAACGAACCGGATCTCCTCAAGGATTATCTGGCGCGGTTGGACAAGTTCGGCGTCAGCCTCTCTTCGTTCCAGATTTTCTTGGGATTGAAGAAAGACCTGGTCCGGGAGACAGGCCTCAAGGATACGGAGATCTTCTACGAGACGGATTATGATCCCGAAGCCGGTTATCGAGTCGCTCTCGAGGCCAGCGTCGAACGGTCAGGGTTCGGTTTGACCCTCTATGACAATCTCTATAAAGGGTACTCTCCCGAGGGAAAGAACACGGTCAGCATCATCACCCTCCAAGGCTACGAGCCTTGGAAGAAGTTCGAGGCCGACTATTTCAAGGGGAACAAGACGGCTTATAAGGCCGAAAAGGAACGGCAGGCCCGGATCCTGATCGAGAAAGCGGAAAAAGCGCTGCTGCCCGGTCTCTCCAAGGCGATCGAGGTCATGGAGATCGGAACGCCGCTGACGAACGTCCGCTATACGGGGAACCATCGCGGGGCGATCTACGGCTGGGACCAGACCCTCGACAATTCCGCGCCCCGGCGGCTGGCCCATGCCACGCCGATTAAAAACCTCTATCTCTCCGGCGCCTGGACGAGTCCCGGCGGGGGATACAGCGCCGTCATCTCGAGCGGGCTGGAGTGCTTCGCTGAGATCATGAGGAGCTGGAAGTCATAAACGTTACTCCGCGCCCCGGTGAATTTTGACATTTTCGCGCCCCTTATATATGCTTCTTCGAGACCCCCAGCGTGGTTAAAGTCCCCGCATGATCCTGACCCTGATCGTTTGTTTGGATTACTGGCTTCTGTGGTTTGCCCGGAAGAATTTGGCCAGCCCCCAGAATTTCGAAATCCATATCTTGACCACTCTTCTGCTGATTGTCCTGAACTCGCTTTTTCTCTTTTGGCGCAGCGATTTTTTGGGGAAGGCGGAGAAGGCTTTTTACGCGATTTCGACTCGATGGCTGGGTCCGGTCGCTCGATTCGTTAACCGCAACTCCGTTCCGATTTTCGTTATGGTGCTCGCCTACGGTGTCGTCGTCCGGTTCGATATCATCCTCACCTCCCCGATCGATCCGAACGTCGCGGATATGCTCCCTTTAATTAGAAAAGCCATGTCCGCCTTCCTCTCCGGGGATTATCCTTATCAATTTTACCATCTGCCTTGGCAGCTGCCCCTGTACTATTTCCCCCTGCTCTGGCTCAGCTATATCCCGGCTCACGTGCTGCGGCTGGATATGCGCATCATCGGCGTCCTCATCAGCGCGGTCATCCTCTTCATCTTCTGGCATGAGTCGCGACGGGCGAGAGAATCGGCCGCGCCCGGTTCCCTTAAGCCGCTGCTCGTTTTTCTCCCGGGGATCTTCTTTTTTCTTTCTCCGTACACGATCTTTTTCACCGCTTCCGGCCATTCCTATCCTTACTGGTTCTGCCTCGTCTTTTTCCTGTATTTCTTGAAAAACGACCGGCACGCGTTGGCCGCCATTTTCCTGGGATTGGCGGTCAGCACCCGGCAGCCGGCCGTGATTCTCGTTCCCTTCTATCTCATCTATCTTTTTAAAAACGTCCGTCGAAGGCAGTGGATTTTCTTGACGGCGCTCATGATCATCACCGCCTCCGTTCTGATTTTGCCGTTTCTTTTGGCCGATCCCAAGGGATTTTTGTTCGATTCCCTCTCGGGCGTAAACGGCGAACTGTCCTACGGCTGGAGGCCGGCGATCCTCGGCTCCGTCGGACTGACTAATGTCTTCTATTTATTCGGGATCACGGGTTCCCTGAAAATCGTTCAGATCGCCGGCCTCTCCTTGATCTTCGGTTTTGCCTTGTTCAAGCTTCGGGATAAGGTTTCGCTGTTCCTCTTCTCCGGCTTCGCTTTATTCTTCCACAATATCTTTCTCTTCTATATCCCGGCGCATTATTTCTACATCCCGGTTTTCATCGTTTTCTCCTTTGCCGCCCTGGAGCTTTTGGGCGCGGTCGCGCCCGTGACCGCACGGCCCCCCTTCGCGGTCAAGCCGTTCCTGAAATTGCTGGCGATCACGACCGCTCCGGTGCTCGTCCTATTCCTGTTTTTCGCCGATCTTCGAGGGGTGTTCATTCGGAATCAAACGGTCCTAGACCAGGGCTTTCATCAAGCTGAAAAAAACGAGGATGGATCCCTCTTCAACTGGGCCGTGGGGCAGCGGGCCGTGGCGTCCTTTCCGGCCTCTCTGGTGGATATCGTTCTAGGGCACGACAGATCGATCTCCTTTTTGGCCTTCCCTTTTCAATATCCGAACAGCCCGCAGCAGCGGATGGAAATCTTCGTGAATGACACAAAAATTTCGGACATTCCCATGGACAATCGTTGGAAGCGTTATTCCCTGGACATCCCCGCCGGGCTTCTATATGTCGGATCCAATAAGATCGAGTTTCACTTCGCCTATGCCGCGGCTCCCTCCAAGGTTCTGGATAGCCAAGACAGGAGAGAGTTGGCCGCCGCCTTCCGCTTTTTTTAATTCACCGGAGTCATGGGCCGTTTTTGGCCGCCACCACAAAAAGGGAACTCCCGAACGGAAGCCGCATTCCCCGGAGGATCAGCCGATTTTCCAGCCGATGGTAGCCGAGCAGCCAATCATTGAACGGACGCGGCAAGGGCCGCAAATCGGATTCGATGTTCCGCGGCTTGGATATTTTTTCGATTATTTTTTTCGCCAGCACGGCCAAGAAAAGCGGGGGCAAACGGTACCCGGCGTAGACAAGACGAAAACCGCGCGCCTCCAGGTCCCTGACCAGGTCCTTTCGGCGGTAACGGCGGGCAATGGATACCGCGAGGTCATGAGTCCGGCGCAACAGCGGAAAGGCCGGCAGATTCATGATTAAGTGGCCGTTTCCGGCCAAGGCCCGGTGAAATTTTTCCAGGATCGCCCGGTCATCCCGGACGCCCGAACAGCAGATCACGTCCAGGCTGATGATCACGTCCCAGCGGTCCGCTTCCGGGTCCCATGCGTTGAGGTCCATGGTCCGGCAATCGGGCACACCTCTCTGTCGGCATAAATCGACGGCCGCGGCGGAAAAATCGAATCCCTCGACGGCGGCCGGGGCCCCGGGCATTGCCCGGGGGTCCACTTCCGCCGTACTCCCCCGTGGATACAAGTCACGGGCGAGTGGCGAGCCGAAGGCTCGTCCCTTGACCTGACCTCGAGATCTCAGGAGTTCCATCATCCGGCCGGTTCCGCAGCCGGCGTCGAGGATGGTGGGAACCCGGCCAAGGTTGAGCTGTTTGACCTCGGAGCCTACCAGCTCATGCAGTCCGCGGTACCACCAGTACCAGTCCTCGAATCGGAACATCCGTTCATATTCATGTCTTTTCATGATCACCGGAGGGGGGCGTTTTCTCGAAACGTTTGCGGATGGTGAACTGCGGCTTTTTGCTTTGGGCGAGATAGATCCGGCCGACGTATTCGCCGATGACTCCCAGCGAAATCAGGAGCACGCCTAGGAACAACGTCAGTATCACGATGATCAAGGTGTAGCCCATGGGCAAATGAGGATTGGAGATTTTTTCGATGATCGTGATCACCCCTAAAAGAAATCCGGCCACGGAAAAGATCAGCCCCACAGTCAATGAGATCCGCAGGGGCAGGATGGAAAAAGCGGTGAAGGAGTTCAACCACAACCGGATGAGCTTCTTCAGGGTATAACCCGATGTCCCCGCTTGGCGGGGATGGTGCTCCACCTCGATCCGGCCGATTTTTTCGGTTGTCCGGAGAATCAGCCCGTCGATATGGGGGAAGGAAAGATCGTATTTGACGATTTCATCGACAAGGAAGCGATTCACACACTTGAAACTGGATAGGTAAAGACCCTTGGGCTTCTTCAGCAGGACATTGGCCAGACGGTTGTGCAGGCGGCTTCCCAGATTGCGCAGGAATCCGTGTCTCTTTGTTTTGTAATAGGTGTACACCACGTCGTCATCATGCTCCAAGGCGAAGTCGATCAGCTTCATGACCTCGCTGATCGGGTTCTGAAAATCATCATCCATGATGACCATATGATCGCCCCGGGACTGGTTGAGACCGGCGATCACCGCGTTATGCTCGCCGACATTCTTGGCCAACGAATAGAACTTCACGATATCCGGAAAGCGCCGGAAGAGCGAAAGGCAGGCTTCCTCGGAACGGTCGGTCGAGCCGTCATTCACCAGCACGATCTCGATCGCATGCCGCGGCTGGAGGCTGGACACGAGCTTGACCACCAATTCCGTGATCGTCTGTTCTCCGTTGTGAACGGGGATGACAAGGGAAATCAACTTAGACGGTGAAGGCATTGACCACCTGTATGATCCGGCTCAAATTCCGTTCGCTCAATTCCGGATAGATCGGCAGGCTGAGGACCATCCGGGAAAACCGCTCGCTGACGGGAAGCGTTTCCCTTTTCTGCCCGGGAAATGCCCGTTGACGATGGACGGGAATGGGATAATGAATCAGCGCTTGGACGCCATGGGCGAGAAGATGGGCCAGAAGCCGATCGCGGGCGGGCGATTTCACCACGAACAGGTGATGGTTTGAGGCCGATCCCGGATTTTCCCGCAAACAGATCACCGCCAGTAAACGGCGGCGATAAGAGGCGGCGATGTCCCGCCTTTTCCGGTTCCAGGCGTCGAGATGTTTCAGTTTGACCCTCAGGAGCGCGGCCTGGATCTCATCGAGGCGGCTGTTCAGGCCGAACCGTTCGTGGCGATAGCGATCGCTCTGTCCATAGTTGCGCAACCGGCGCAATTTCCCGTCGAGTTTTTGATCATTGGTGGTCACGGCTCCCGCATCTCCGTAGGCCCCCAAATTTTTCGTCGGGTAAAAGGAAAAGGCGCCGCAACGGCCTAAACTTCCGGTGCGTCGCGCCTCGTAGGTCGTTCCGCAGGATTGGGCGCAGTCTTCGACCACCGGCAGCCGATACTTTCCGGCGATCGTCGCGATGCGATCCATGTCGCAGCTCTGCCCGTACAGATGGACCGGCACGATGGCCGCGGTCCTCTCGTTGATCTTCGCTTCGATTTGTTCGACATCGATCAGGCCGGTCTCCTCGCAGATGTCGACC
>JAPKZI010000222.1 GCA_026393865.1 Candidatus Aminicenantota bacterium | reverse complement strand
TCAGCTTGGATCCTAATGCCGCCTCGCTTTCAGGCTGGGGCGGCCGGTTCAGTTTCGCCAAGCAGAACGGCAATTTTCTCTTTCTGGCCAACGTCGGGGCGCTCTCGCCCGGATTCGACCCCAACGACGTCGGCTTTCAATACGGAAGCTCCGACATCATCAATATCTCGATCCTTCCCGCCTACCAATGGACGAAGCCGGGAAAGGTCTTCCAGCAGTTCCTGGTTTTCGCCGGGGGCGCCCGGAACTACGATTTCGGCGGCAACCGGACCTACGAAGGATGGCTGGCCTCTCTCCAGGGAGTGTTCCGCAATTTCTGGGATTTCAACCTCATGTTAGCCTATAATCCCCGGACCTTAAACAATACCATGACCCGGGGGGGCCCCCTCGTCGAGCGGCCATGGGGCTGGCAATTGGACTTGCAGGGAGGGACCGACAGCCGGAAGCGGATCGTCATCGAGGGCAGCCTGACCTCGTACCGGCAGCCGGAAGCGGGCGATCAGATCGGCGGGCAGATCTCCCTGCGCTGGAAGCCGAGCGGGAATTTCAGCCTGTCCATCGGGCCCGGCTATTCCTCCGAGAACACCGGACACCAGTGGGTGACGCGGATCAAGGACTCGGTCAAGACCGAGACCTTCGGCACGCGATACATTTTCGGCCGTCTCGACCAAAAGGTCCTCTCGGCCGAGATCCGGCTCAACTGGACGTTCACGCCCAAGCTGACCCTCCAGGCCTATCTCCAGCCGTTTATCGCCGTCGGCCGCTATGACCGGTTCAAGGAGCTCGCCCGGCCCAAAACGTATGACTTCAATTCATACGGCGACGGCGCATCGGAGATCTCCTACGCCGACGGAGTCTACGCGGTGGATCCCGACGGCCCGGGCCCGGCCTCGTCCTTCTATTTCGGCAATCCGGATTTCAACGTGAAATCCCTCCGCGGCACGATCGTCCTGCGCTGGGAATATTTCCCGGGATCACTGCTGTATTTCGTCTGGACCCAGAATCGGGCCGATTACGCCCATCCGGGGGACCTCCAATTCCGGCGCGACTTGAGCGACCTGCTGACGGCGCCGGGTGACAATATCTTCATGCTGAAAGTGTCCTACCGCTGGAATATGTGATAAAGGGAATGGGGACATGTCCCCATCTTATACAAGGAGGGCTCATGAATATTTTAAAAATGGCTTTGATCGCGATCATCCTGATCCTGACGCTCTGGCTGACGGGCTTTGCCGTCGCCCCGCCCAACATCGTCGGGACGTGGTTCGGAAAGACCGAGGTCCCGAACCAGGGCCCCGACGACCTGACCTTGGTCGTCACGAAAGGCGAGGAGGGATTTTCAGGTACGCTCGTAGATACCCTGGGGCTGATCACCAAGGATACCGTGGTCAAGGACATCAAGATCCAGGACAATGAACTGACCTTTCACTTTCCCCTGACCGACGGCACAGAGATTTCTATCAAGATGACCGTGGACGGGGACAAGATGACGGGAGCGTGGGCCCATCCCGAAGGCGACATGGGAGCCCTCGTCTTCGAGCGAAAGAAATGATAAGCTCCGGCCCATGCCGCCGAAGGTCATAAAACCTCTCGCCCTAATCGGCCTTTTTTTTCTGACGGGTTTTCTCGCCTTATCGTCCGCCGTCGAGCAGCGGACCCCTCTCAAGCCCTATAAAACGGACATCCCGCCGGTCATCGACGGGGTGCTCGACGACGCCGTCTGGAAACAGGCCCCCCAGGAGACCGGATTCAAGACCTACAGTCCGGATTACGGCAAGGACACGCGGGAGGCCACGATCGTTTACTACGCCTACGACCGAGAGAACCTCTACTTCGCCTACCGCTGCTTCGACAGCGAGCCGGCCAAGATCAAGGCCTCGATCGCCGCGCGCGACACGATCAAGCGGGACGATTGGGTCTGCCTCAACCTCGACACCTTCAACGACCAGCAGTCCCTCTACGCCCTCTACGTCAATCCGCTCGGCATCCAGGCCGACTCCAAATTCGAGGGGAACCAGGAAGACTTCACAGTCGATGTCGTTTGGTATTCGGCCGGGAAGATCGGCCCGGACGGTTACACCGTCGAGATCCGCATCCCGTTCAAGAGCATCCGCTACGGTCGGCGCGAACCGGTGGCGATGGGGATCATTTTCGAACGATTTATCAGCCGCTTGTCCGAATCGGGGACCATGCCTCCTCTCGATCCTCTCCAAGGAATGAATTTCCTGACCCAGGGCCGGACTCTTCTCTTCACCGATATCAAGCACTACACGCTTCTCGAAGCCCTGCCGGCCGTCACCTACGGCCGGAAGAGCGACATCGACGCCGGGGAGCTTAAGGCCGGCCAAGGCGAGACCGGCCTCAGCCTGACGGCCAAGTACGGATTGACCTCCCAGCTCATCCTCGACGCCACGGTCAATCCCGATTTCAGCCAGGTCGAGGCCGACGCCGGCCAGGTCGACTTCAATCAGCGTTACGCCTTGTACTATCCCGAGAAGCGGCCGTTCTTCCTCGAAGGCCGGGAGAAGTATACGCTGGCCGCCAACCAGGCCGGCGATCCGCTCGGCGCCGTCGTCCACACCCGGATGATCGTCGATCCCCTCCTCGGCTTCAAGATCGACGGCAAGCTCGCCCCCCGGGACACCCTCGCCTCAATCTACGCCATGGACGCGCTGCCTGCCGGGGCCGCTTCCGAATACGCCCACTTCACGATCGTCCGCTACAAGCACGCCCTGACCGAGGACAGCTATATCGGCGGATTCTGGACCGGCCGGTTCGAAGGCCCGCGGTACAATGTCGTGGCCGGCGGGGACGGCCAGATCCGCATCTCGCCCTCGAGCTACTTCGGCTATCACGCCTTGGTCTCTCAAACGAGCCTGGGCGGGGCGGCCGCCGAGACCGAGGGGCACGCAGCGGGCCTCGAATACTTCTATAACACCCGGGATTGGATCTTCGACGTAGCCGTCCAAGACCTGAGCAAGGACTTTGAGACCGAGGCTGGCTATCTGACCCGGAACGGTCTGACCCGCTTCAAAGCCGGCCTTGCCCCGCTGATCTATCCGAAATCGAAGACGATCCTCAGGATCGATCCGATGGTCCATGTCATTCAGGTCCGGGATAAGTTCAGCGGGCTCTGGGAAACGACGGAACAATTCGACCTCCGACTCATGCTCCCCCGCGCGACCCAACTGGCCGTGGGCGCCCGATACGCCACGGAGGTTTTTCTCGACAAGCGGTTCGATCGGTCGAACGTCAAGATGACGGGGAGCAGCCAGGTCTCCAAGCGGCTCCTGTTGTCTCTCGGCTACTCTTACGGCCAAAAGATCCGCTATGTGGACGAGCCCTACCAAGGCCGCGGGAACGACGCGTCGGCATCGGTCACCTTCCTTCCCTCGGAGAATCTGAACTTCTCCCTGAGCCTCGCCTATTCGGATTTCACCCGCGCCGAAGACGCGGTCAAGGAATACGACTACACCATCATCCGCAGCCTCAACACATATCAGATCAACAAGTATCTTTTTATCCGGGCGATCATCGAGCACAACTCTTTCCGCAAGCGGCTGATGACCGACTTTCTGGCCTCTTTCACCTATATCCCCGGCACCGTCATTCATGTCGGCTACGGCTCGCTTTACGAAAAGCTCGAATGGCGCGACGAGGCCTATCTCCCGTCCGACCGTTTTCTCGAATCGAAACGGGGTTTCTTTTTCAAAGCGTCCTACCTCTGGCGTCTCTAATTCGATCCGTCGTCTGCCGGCTGGACTAAAACGCCTATCTTTATATATATTTCTAGAGGGAGGATAAGGCCATGAACAGCGGAATCCGATATTTCTTTTTGGTGCTCCTCGGCCTAGCCGGCCTTATCGTCCGTTCATCTCTATTTCGAGCTCGTGTCGAAAATATAATCCCCCATGCATAATGACCAAGCGCTCCTCCGCCGACTCGAAGAGGTCCTGATCAAGGGCAAGCCCGGCCTTCACGCCCAATTGAAAATGGTCCCCCTTCCGCGGCCGGGACAGGCCGTCTATACGGACGTTGAGGAGACTTCGGTCAAGGCCGGGGTCATGATCCTTCTTTATCGCCGGCAAACCGCTTGGCATCTCGTCCTCATCCGCCGGCCGAGCACCGTCCTTCACCACAAGGACCAGATCAGCTTCCCCGGGGGGCAGATCGAGCCCGGTGAGGACTTCATCCAAGCCGCCCTCCGCGAGACGCGGGAGGAGATCGGCGTCCCGTCGGAACGCCTCCGGATCCTCGGCGAGCTGACCCCGTTATTTATCCCGCCCAGCAACTTCTGTATCTATCCGGTCGTGGCGGCGGCCGACGGGCCGCTGTCCTTCACCCCCCAGGAGGAGGAAGTGGCCGAGGTCATCGAAGTGCCTCTCGACCATCTCCTGGACCCCGATACCGCCCACGAGGAGACCCGGACGATCCGCGGCGAGACGGTCAGCGTGCCTTTTTACGCCCATGGAGGCCATAAGATCTGGGGTGCGACGGCCATGGTTCTGGCCGAATTCCTGGACGTGGTTCGATCGACATGAGAGCGGACCTCTTTCCGTCGAGATGATGATGGGCCGCCTCCATCAAAGAAACCGCGGAATCGCCGGATCGGTCATCTTGGGGCTCGTGACGATCCTCGCCCTCGCCATCTCGCCCGCGCGCGCCGCCGAAACCGGGACTCTCAAGGGCCGCCTTCTCGACGCCGTTTCGAAGAAGCCCATCTCCAAGGTGAAAATCGTCGTGGAAGGCACATCGCTGTCCGCCGTCACGGATGACGCGGGCGACTATCTGATCCCCGGCATCCCCGCCGGGACGTATCCCCTGACCTTCTCGGCGCGGGGCTTCAAATCCTATAAAATACCGGAACGGCTGGTCCTGGCCGGCCAGGTCACGGTCCAAGACGTCGAGATGGTCGGGACGCCGTACGACGCCGAAGAGACGGTCAGCGTCGTTGCCGACTATTTTAAAAAGAAGGCGGAAGAGCCGCTGAGCCAGTTCCACCTGGGCCGCACCGAGATCAACCGGATGGCCGGATCGATCGAGGACATCAGCCGCGTTCTCAACATGTTCCCGAGCGTCTCCCGCGTCAATGAGCTGTTCAACGACCTCATCGTCCGGGGAGGCAGTCCCTATGAGAACGGATTCTATGTCGACGGCATCCCCATCTCCAACATCAATTATTTCCAAAGGGAAGGCGGGAGCGGCGGAGCCTTCGGCATCCTCAACACCGCCCTCATCGAAAACGTCGATTTTTCGTCGGGCGGATTCTCCGCCGTTTACGGGGACCGGATGTCGTCCATCGTCGACATCAAATTCCGGCAGGGCAAAACCGACCGGGTGGCGGCCCGGGCGGACCTGAACGTCTCCGGATTCGGGCTGAGCGTCGAAGGACCTCTCCCTGGAGGGAAAGGATCCTGGATCCTCTCGGGGAAAAGAAGTTATTACGATATCCTGGCCAAAGTCTTCGACATCGGAGTCGTTCCCAACCTGGGCAATATCCATGCCAAGGTCGATTTCCGGCTGACGCCCCGGGACAGGATCACCGTCCTCGACATTTTCGGGACCTGCCGCCTGGCCTACGGGATCGATATCGCTATCGAGAAGGACATGAATTACGCCACGAACGCCCGGACGAGCCAGAACACCCTGGGGATCGTTTGGCAGCATCTCTGGGGAGATCTGGGTTACTCGGAGACGTCGGTGTCCGGCTCCTACGTCGAGGACCTTGACACGCTCGATGACCCCTTTCTCGGCCGGAGCTACTTGGGACGGGATGAGGACGAGCTCACCCTCACCTTGAGAAACGTCAATGTCATTCGCTTCAACGCCCGGAACAAATTCGAGTTTGGTTTCGAGGCCCGAACCGTCCGGGCCTCGTTCAACAATTACTATTCCAGCTATGTCGATAAATGGGGATTGGAATTCCCCGGGCTGCAGATCAACGGCCGGTTCAGAGAAAGCTTGTCGGGCGCCTTTGCCAGCCATCGGATCAGCTTTTCGGAAAATCTGTCC
>JAPKZI010000003.1 GCA_026393865.1 Candidatus Aminicenantota bacterium | reverse complement strand
TCTCGTCTTTCTGTTGGCCATCATCCTGATGGTCCTGTCCTTCGTCCTGGTCAAAGAACAAACGGTCTTCAGCCGATTCGCCCATTGGGCCTGCGGCGTTCTTGTGGCCGTCGCCACCCTCTATTTCGGCTACCGCGAGTGTTTCCGCCGGCGCGACATCTGGGCCGTGACCAACCTTCGAGTCGTCGACGAGCAAGGCATTTTCAGGCGCTATTCCAAAGAAAGCCCCCTGGATAAGATCAACAACCTGTCTTATGACCAGACCCTGCTCGGGCGGTTCATGAACTATGGCAACGTCGAGATCCAGACGGCCGCCGAGGAAGGGGCGACGATCTATCGGAAGGTGGCTAAGCCCAAAAAATTGAAGGAGACCATCGCCCATTATCGGGACGAATACGGCAAGGAACTGCAGCAGATCCATGCCGGAGACGCGGCTCCGGCGGCGGAGCAAAAGCAGGAGGCGACCCGGGTCTGTCCTTTCTGCGCCGAGACGATCAAGGCCCAAGCCCAGGTCTGCCGCTTCTGCGGCCGCGATCTCCCCCCCGGCTAAAGCCCATGAGCCCCATCGCTCACGGCGGAGTCGCCCTGTTCGCATGGCAGATCTCGGCGACCCGCAAGAACTGGAGGACGCTGGCCCTGTTCCTCTTCGTCGGCAATCTGCCCGATATCGACTTCGCCTTGAACTTGATCCTGGGCCATAACCGGCTTTCCCTTCATCAGTATTTCACCCATAATCTCCTGTTCATCCTGGTCACGACGTCGCTCCTGTCCTTGCTTCTTCCCGCCGGTCGCGACCGGTGGGGGCTCATCCTGCTCGGCCTGTCCCATCTCGTCTTGGACATCATCGTCATCGATCCCGCCCGGCCCATCGGCATCCGCCCCTTTTTTCCTTTTTCCAGCGTCCTTTATAACTTCGGATTTTTTCCCTATCTCGAGCGCTGGAGGCTCCGGACCATGATCTCGTGGCGGAATGGAGGGGTCCTCTTGCTCGAGGCGGCGGTCTTCCTTTTCCCGGTTATGATCATATATGGAAAACGGATCCTCAAGACCGTCCGCGGCCGGGCTTTTTGGACGGCGTAGGCCCGATGTTTAGCAGGAGAACGTCCATGAGACGAAGCGTCCCCGTTTTCGCCGCGATTTTTTTGTTCATGGCATCCGCTCTGTTCGCGGCCCTGAGCCGGCCGATCGCCAGCTATAATCTCAAAGCCCGCCTGAACCCGGACGAGAAAAAGGTCGCGGGAAGCGAGGTCCTGACCTGGCTCAACGATTCCGATCTTCCCGTCTCCGAGCTCCTCTTCCATCTTTATCTGAATGCCTTCAAAAACAGCCGGACGACCTTCATGAAGGAGAGCAGGGGCTCCAGTCGCGGATTCAAGGCAGGCCAGGACAATTGGGGCTTCATAACCGTCGAACGGATCCGGATACAGGACGGCGACGACCTGACCCCGTCCTTGGCTTTCCTCCAACCTGACGACGGGAACGCCGACGACCAGACCGTGATGAAGGTCGATCTGCCGGCCCCCCTGCCGCCCGGGGAAAAGATCGTCGTGGAGATCGAGTTCACCTCGAAACTGCCGAAAGTCTTCGCCCGGTCCGGATTCTCCGGAGACTTCTTCATGGTCGGGCAGTGGTTCCCCAAGATCGGAGTTTTCCAGAGCGGCGCTTGGAACTGTCACCAGTATCATGCCAGCTCCGAGTTCTTCGCCGACTACGGAACCTATCACGTCGAGATCACCGCGCCCGAGAAGTTCGTCGTCGGCGCCACGGGCAAGCGGACCGGGGAAACGAAAAACGCCGACGGCACGAAAACCTATATTCATGATCAGGAGGACGTCCACGATTTCGCCTGGACGGCCTGCCCGGACTTCGTCGAGTTCCGGGAAACGTACGTTCTTGATGAGCCTAGCGTCAAGACCGAGATGATCCTGCTCGTTCACCGCTCCCACGTCAAGCAAAAGGACCGCTATGCCCAAGCGCTGCGCAACGGGCTCGAATTCTATAGCCAAAGCTATGGCCCGTATCCTTATGAGACGATCACGCTCGTGGACCCCGCCCCCGGCGCCATGGGCGCGGGCGGGATGGAATATCCGACGCTGTTCACGGCCGGGACCTCTGTCTGGATGCCCCGGGGCGTCCGCTTCCCCGAAATGGTCACGATCCATGAGTTCGGCCACGGCTACTGGTACGGGATGGTCGGATCGAACGAGTTCGAAGAAGCCTGGCTCGACGAGGGCATCAACACCTACTCCGAGATCAAGGCCATGTCCAAATATTACGGCGAGGACAGGTCGATGATCGACTTCGCCGGCCTCAAGATCGGAAGCGTGGCCTATAACAGAATGTCCGTGATCGGTTCGGGACGATTCGATCCCATCCTGAAAAAATCTTGGGAGTACATCAGCGGAGGAAGCTATGCCTTGAACGTTTACGCCAAGGCCGGATTGATGCTCCTGACCCTGGAGAAATGGCTCGGGGAGGAGGTGATGTCCCGCCTGATGAAAACGTATTTCGAACAATGGAAGTTCCGCCATCCGATATCCCAGGATTTCATTCGTGTCGCGGAAGAGGTTAGCGGGAAAGACCTCGGCTGGTTCTTCAGCCAGGTCCTTCACAGCCCGGACAGGCTCGATTACGCCGTAAGCGGCCTGAAGGCCGAAGAGATCGCCGCGGGGGAAGGTCTTTTCGACGTCCGGACGATCGAACCGCCCCCGAAGGAGCCGGATGCCGGCAGTCGGCCGGAGGGTGTGCTCAAGGCTTATCGCAACGAGATCACCGTCGCGCGCTATGGCGAATGGATCTTTCCCCAGGAGATCCTGATCGTCTTCGACGACGGCGAGAAGGTCCGTGAGAGCTGGGACGGCAAGGACCGCTGGACACGGTTCGTATACCAGAAAACGGCCAAGGTCGTCTCGGCCGAGATCGATCCGGAACACAAAATGGTGCTCGACGCGAATTACGCGAACAATTCCCGGGTCCTCGAATTGAAGAGGCCGGCGGTCGTCAAGGCCGCGCTCGGATTCATGGCTTGGGTCCAGGGCTTTCTTTCGCTGATTTCGTTCTAAGAAGGGGGAGGGAGATGAACGTCGTCCAATGCGCCGCGAAAGGGATCCGGGAATCCACGGCCCGGCCGAAAATGGTCGTCCTCCTCTGGGCGTTCAATTTTATGGTCGCCGGGCTCATTTTCCTCGTCTTCTTCAGAGCGTTCGGCGGGGCGGTCGGGACGAGCGCCCTGGTCAAGGAGATGGCCCAAAAAGCCGACATGAACGTCGTCGTCGAATTTCTGACGGCGGGCGGCGGCGGGGTGGTCTCGGAGCTATTAGTGATCGGGCTCGGCTTGAGCGTCCTGTACCTGTTCGTCTCCGTTTTCCTCTATGGCGGAATCCTGCAGACCTTGATTCAGAAAGGCGGGGGGTGGCGCTTCGCCGAGACTTTCTTCGCCGGAGGCGGAAGGTTCTATGGGCGGTTCTTCCGGCTCGAAATTTATTCGCTCGGTCTGTGGTTCGCGGCCGGGCTGATCTTTGTCCTTATCAATTCCGTCATCAACTTCAATTACCGCGATTCGGCCGACGAACAGACGACGTTCGTCCTCACGATCATCAAGATCCTCTTCGCTCTGTTTCTCATCTTCCTGATCAAAATGATCATGGATTACGCCCGGATCCTGATCGCCGGCCGGGATTCCCGGGAGGTCCTTCGCTCCCTCCTCGAGGCGGTGCGGTTCGTCCTGAAAAAACCGGGGACGACGCTTGCCCTCTATTATTTGCTGGGATTGGTCGGCTGGGCGTCGTTCTTGATTTACAAGGTCCTCGACTCGGCCTTCGCTCAGACTTCCCCGGCGACGATCGTCATCGGATTTCTGCTGGCCCAGGTCTTCATCGCCAGCCGCGGCTGGCTGAAGGTCGCCTATCAGGCGGCCCAGGGACGGATCATCGGCCTCATCTGAAACCGCGCAGAACCCTGGCCGGCATCGTCTCTCGTCTTGACTTCGGTGCTCAAGCCGGATAGAAAATAGGAATGCCGGAAGAGGCGGTCATGCCCGAAGAGAGAGAGCAAAAGGTCTATGAGGCCTTGGCGGATCTGGGAATTCGCTATGTCCGGCACGACCATCCGCCCGTCTTCACCGTCGAGCAGGCCGTCGTTCATTGGCAAGGAATCGAGGGATCGCATTGTAAGAACCTTTTTGTCCGGAACAAAAAGGGGAACCGGCATTACCTCATCATCGCCGAGCACCTGAAAAAGGTGGACATCCAGGCCATCGCCAAACAGATCCAAAGCGACCGGCTCAGCTTTGCCTCCGACGAACGCCTGAAACGGTTTTTGGGAGTCAGCGCGGGCGAGGTTTCGGTGTTCGGCCTTCTCCATGACGAGGGGAAAGAGGTCATCGTCATCCTGGATGCCGGGCTTCAAAATGAGACCTTCATCAATTTCCATCCCAACGTGAACACGGCCACCCTGACGATCTCGTACGCCGATCTCCTCAAGTTCCTGGCCTGGCGCGGCAACCGCGTTCTTGTTCTTTCTTTTTAAAATGGATATGATATCGAAAGCGCGATGGTAAAATGGTAGAGGACACATGGCCAAGATGATCATGCTCGATCTCCTGAAAAAGCTCGTCGAGCTGAAAGGTTCCGATCTCCACCTGATCGCCGGCCTCCAGCCCGCGGTCCGGATCCACGGCGAATTGAAGGCGCTCGACGATTATCCCCGCCTCTTGCCGGAAGCCGTCAAGGAGATCGTCTACAGCATCCTGAGCGACGAGCAGAAGACCAGCTTCGAACACGATCCGGAACGCCGCAATGAACTGGATTTCGGCCACGGCGTCTCCGGGCTCGGCCGGTTCCGGATCAACGTCTATCGACAGCGCGGCGCCGTCTCGGCCGCCGTCCGGGCCCTCGCCACCACGATCCCCAAGCTTGGCGATCTCGGTCTCCCCGACGCGGTCAAGCTGTTCACGACGGCCAAGAGGGGACTGGTCCTCGTGACCGGGCCGACGGGAAGCGGCAAGTCGACCACCCTCGCCGCCCTGATCGATGAGATCAACGCTACCCGCTGCGACCATATCGTCACCATCGAAGACCCGATCGAGTATCTTCACAACTCCAAAAAATCCTACATCACCCAGCGCGAGGTCGGTCCGGCCGGCGATACCCTGTCCTTCAAGAACGCGCTCAAATACACCCTGCGGCA
Organism: Candidatus Aminicenantota bacterium; assembly: GCA_026393865.1. Lineage (GTDB taxonomy): Bacteria > Acidobacteriota > Aminicenantia > Aminicenantales > UBA4085 > JAPKZI01. Next base: position 6,782 of record JAPKZI010000003.1, on the reverse strand, counting down.
GGATCCTGACGTCATCCTGATCGGAGAGATGCGCGATTTCGAGACGATCGGGGTTGCCATCACCTCGGCCGAGACCGGACACCTCGTCTTCGGCACCCTCCACACGACCAACGCGACCCAGACCATCGACCGCATCGTCGATGTCTTTCCGGCGGAGCAGCAGAGCCAGATCCGGGTCCAGCTCGCCTCCAATCTCCTGGGCGTGCTCTCTCAGATCCTCCTGCCGCGCGTCGATCTGCCCGGCCGCTGCTTGGCCACGGAGATCTTGATCGCCAACTTCGCCATCCGCAACAACATCCGGACCGGGAAAACGGAGTCCCTGTATCAGACGCTTCAGACGGCATCGGAGGAAGGGATGCAAACGCTCGATCAATCCCTGTTGAAGCTCTGCAAAGAGGGGAAGATCGATTACGAGACAGCCAGACCGTACATTTACGATAAATCGATGCACGAGAAGCTCAAGGCTTTCCAGAAGACGGCCGACCGGCCGCCGCAGACGTTTGGCCCGCAGACCTTCCAATCCCGGGCCACCTACAATCCCCCGCCGTGGGAAAAAAAGTAAGAACGCGGAGGTTCGCATGACCGTCAGAGATCGGCTGGGCGAAGTCCGGCATGTCTTCATCCCCGGAAAAGGCCATCCCGTCGAGGAGACGACGGCACGGGAGCTGCTTCTCTTCTTGAAACCGGGCGCTGCGATCCGGCGGTCCGGCGGTCGGGCCGAGGCCCGCGAAAGAAGCGCGATCCATATCGCCGTCGCCGACGCGGCCTGGCTCTCACGCTTCTCCCGGGCGGGGCTCAAGGTCCCGGCGAACAAGGACTGGATCTATATCCATTTCGAGGCGGGCGGCCCGGCGTTCCTCGCGAGCCCCCGGCCTTGTTTTCTTTTCGCCGGCTTTACTCATCTCGTCGAGGATCTTTTGGATCGGGACACGAACGAGCTCAGGCACCGGTTCAGGGAGATCAGCTTTTCGGTCGAGAAATCGACCTTCGACTTAGCCTTGACCCAATATGCCAGGATCATGCGGAAGTTCGATCGCGACCGTTACGTCCGCGAATACGCCCGGCTCGGCTTCACCCATATCGAGGTCAACGCCCTGGCTACGCCCTTTCCTCATGAGCAGGGAGTCCCGGATGAATTCTACCCGGATTTCTACACGTATTGTCCGGCCTTGGATCAGTTCGTGGACAGCCGGCTCAATCGCGGGATCTATCCCCGGGAATATCTCGAAGCCAATCTTGCCCGCCTTAAAGAGAACGCCCGCCTGGCCCTCAAATACGGCCTCGTTCCGGGACTGCTGTGCTTTGAGCCGCGATCGGTTCCTGAAACGCTCTTTCAAAGGTATCCGACCTTGCGGGGCGCCCGCGTCGACCATCCGTTCCGGAGCTTCAAGCCGCGTTATTCGTTGTCGCTCGTCCATCCTCTCGCCCGTCGCCACTATGCCGAGATGATGTCGAACCTCATGGCCGAAGTTCCCGAACTCGAGTTCATGTCCGTCTGGTCGAACGACAGCGGCTCGGGTTTCGAACACACGAAATCCCTCTACGTGGGGCGGAACGGCGGGGCCTACATGATCCGCGAATGGAAGAACGACGAGGAAATCGCCCGTTCGGCCGCGGCCAACATCGCCGGGTTCTATCGCCTTCTCCGCGACGCCGCGGCGAAAGTCAATCCCCGGTTCCGGGTGATCACCCGGCTGGAATCCTTTTACGGGGAGCGGCGGTATCTCTGGCCCGAGCTCAAGGACCGGATCGACGTCGAGGTCAATTCCCTGCTCGTGTCAGGCTGGGAGAACAACTATCCTCATCCCGAATATCCGGACATCCAGGTGCTCGGCTCGGCTTATCACAACCGGCTGCGCCCGGGGGAAAAAAGAGCCGTGTCCGAACTGGAGGCCCGCGGCGGCCGAGGCTATTTCTATCATTTCTTCAATTCCCACGGGAATCACGAGCCGCTCCTGGGGATCCCCTTTCCCTGGCTGACATATGAGAAACTCCGGGCCTGCGCGAAGCTGGGGATCCGGACGCTGGCCCATATGGGCGGCCTCCAGCCGCCCGACAAGGTGCCTTACGCCGTCAACCAGGAGGTCTTCAGGGAATTCCAGCTGGATGCGGGTTTAAACGTCGATAGGACGGTCTCGAAGATCGCCCGGCGATATGCGGGCGATCGCTTCGCCGGAGACCTCGTCAAAGGCTGGCGGCTGATCGAACGGTCCATCCGGCGCTTCGTGCCCATGTCCCTTTATTCCGGATTCGGGTCTGTTTGGAACCGGCTGCTCGTCCGGCCGCTCGTCCCCGATATCCTGAAGATCCCGGAAGAGGACCGGGCCTATTATGAAAAGGTCATGGTCAGCTCCATCCATAATCCGAACAAGGTGGACCTGGCCAGGGACGTCCTGTTCGAGCTCATCACGAAGGATTATGCCCGGCGCGCCTACCGTCGGATCGATGCCGGGGCCATGAGGCCGCTTCGAGCCGCGATCGACCTCTTCCTCAAAAAAAAAGCCGAGGCGGTCCGGGCCGGTGATGAGCCGGCCGCGTCCGTTTTCATCGATCAGGCTTGCCGGGCGCAAGCCTTAGGGGGCTTGTATGAAACGCTGAGGAACACCGCAGTCTGGATCTACGCCGTCCACGAATATCTGGAGACCCGGGACCGGAAGGTCAAAGCCCGCTGCCGGGCGCTCCTCGATGACATGATCGGCCGGGAAATCGACAATTCCGGCCGGCTCATCCGCCTATGGAAGGACGCGCCCGTCGAATGGATGTTCGTCTCGGATTTCGGCGAGACGCCGTTCATTCACGGCCGAAACTTCGCCGAGCTGCTGGAAAAGCGGATCGCCCTGATGAAAAAGCACCGGCGGGACAAGCCCTCGATCGATCCGGAGTTCATGTTCCGGGTCAAAAACGATCCGTATGAGTGAGAGCGGGTCACTCTTCTGCAGCGAGATAATTGTCGTCAATTTGCGTAATAGCCCTGGCGGTGGGCGATCCGGTAATCCTTCCCCTTGACCTTCACTGAAATCGCATGGAATTTCCCGTCCTTTTGGTAAGGGCGGGGCGTGTAATAAAGCAGGTAATAGCTTTCCGAGGCTTCGACGGCGTCCTTCATAAGCTGGACGGGATTCTGCGAAGCCTCGCTGAACCCGCCCGTGGCCTGGGTCATTTCCTGGAAGGTGCTGAAGATGTCGTCGGACTGCTCCTTGTATTGGAGGCCTGGAGTAGTCTTGGGGGGCTTGGCGATGAGCAGGAAGTGAATGGCGATGGAGGCGTCGGCGTAGGCCTCCCTCAGGCGGGCGACGTTAAAAGAAGATTCCCGTCTGTAAAAACCGAAGACGTCGCTGAAGCTCTGCAAGATGTCGGGCCGGTCCTGGTACATTTCCGAGTAGACGGTCAGGATCTTGGGGTCGATCCGGGGGATGAATTCCCGTTCATAGAAGAGATAGACGTACTTCTGGCCCGGGTCGGTCTTGAGGACCTGGGCGAAATTGAGGAGCTGTTGTTCGTCCATCGCCCGCAGTTGCTCCAGGCGTTTGAGCGTTTGCGTGTATCGGGTCAACAGCTCGTCGATGCTCGTGTCCTTGTACTCCATGACCGTGATCGTCTCCAGCACGAAGTCATTCTGGGCGTTCAATTGCTTCGACATGGCCTCGATCATGGCCCGCGACAAGTCCTCCAGGTCGGCGATGATATTGTTGTATTCGGAGTTGCCGATGCCCGCATCCCGGCGGAGGAGCGATTTGACCTGCTCGGAGATCTCGTCCCTCGAGCGGATTTCAAAGGCCCGGGCTTTCAGCCGATACGTTTTCATGGGCGTGACGATGGTCAGAATGTCGCCGGGCATGATGACGTCATGGATAAAGCCTTCCAAGGCCTGGCCGAGCTTGGCGGTGTATTCGGAGATCTCGAAAAAGAGATAGAAGTTGCGGTTGGTCTGGGGAACGAAACGCTTGAGCTCATCCCGTCGTTCGACGGAGCGCTTCTTGACGTAATAGACGGCTTCGAGCTTCTGCGGCCGTCCGTCCTCGGTGATCTCGAAATCGGCAATGGTCAGGTCGTCGATGAAGCGGTTCCCTTTAAAGACGCGGACGGGAACCTCGACGTTGATGACGAAGGATTCCTCGGCCAGCTGCTGGGCCAGGGCCAGGCCGCCGAGCAGGACGAACGCCGCTAAAATGAAATACTTCCTCATATCCCGCCCTAAGTTGAGCAGAACGCGAGGAAAAAGTCAAATCCGCTTATTTGAGGACGATCTCGTCCCGCCAGTAGCGGAGCTTGCCGCGTTCGGGGGCATCCGGCGTTCCGTCGAAGGCCAATCCGGACATCCAGGGTTTGTTCTCGATCAAAAGCCGGTCCTTGTAGAGGGCTTTGGTCAGGTTGACGATCGTATAGCTCAATTTGGACCCGTCGAGCGCGGCGAAGAGAAAATCGCCGTTCGTTTCGATGTCGCCGTAGCGGACCTTTCCCGCCTCATAGGTGTATTTCGGCCGCTGGTTGTCGCGGGCCATGTCCTGGCGCAGGTCGTTCTTCGCCCCGATGAAATAGGTCTTTCCGGCGGCCTCGATCCGAACCCCTTGGCCGGCCCGGGCCGCGTCAGCGGGAAGGAGCTTGATCCCCGCGGCGAGGGCCCGGGGATCATCCTTGGCCGCGTGGGGCTTGAGCACCGTCACAAAGCCGACGGTTTCGCGGAGCTCAAAGTGCTGGCCGGTCGTCTGATGAATCGTCAGCTCGTCCTGGTAATGCCGTTTCTGCGGTTCGACACCCTCGATCTTGAAGGCGGTGGCCGGAAAGACGAGGAGCAGGCGCTTGTCCTGGGGAAGGGGGGCGCCCGGCGTCCCCCCGTAGCCGGCGATCGCGTCGTAGACCGTATCGTACCAGTGCTCTCCCCGGGCCAGGATCTTGCGCGTGTGCCAGAGGTTCGAGAGGGTGAAAAACTCCTCTTTCAGGGATTTAAAAATGTCGAAAACGACGAACAGGTCGGCTTCCCGGACGTAGGCGATCACCCGGTCCCACGTGTATCCCCAGTTGTCGTCGATGAGCCGGCTCCGGCTGTAATCGATGTCGGGGAGGCTCAGAAAATCGACCTTTTGCGTCCGGACCTTTCGGTACGAGCCTGCGTCGCGCAAAAATTCCAGGATGCCCTGGCCGGGAACCGCCTCGCGGACGCTGTACCTCCACTCGTCCGCCTTCTGTCCCATCCAGATCTTCTCGGGCCGGACGCAGAGCCGGTTGTGGAAATAATCCTGCCGGTAGTTGCCGTAGGGACCGCTCGGCATATAGTCGCGATAGCCGCCGTCGTGAAGAAGGACGGACCCGCCCGACATCAGAAGCGGGATCCCGTTCTCGTCGGCGTGGCCATGGGTCATTTTTTCCTCTTCGACCGGGATCGTGTCGCGCAGATAGTCCCGGAAGTTGAGCCCGCCGTCGCCCTCGTCCCGGTAGTTGAGGAGGAGATAGGTTGAGGCGGGGTCCCAGCCGTCTCGGAAGACGATCTTTTTGCCCTGGACGTCCTCCATGACCTCCATGGAGCCGGTTTGCGGCTGGACGGGCGCCAGCGTGTCCGATCCCCAGCGGACGCAGTCGAGGAGCATATATCCGAGCCCGACGCTTGTCGGATTCTTGAAGTCGATGTATTTGCGGACGATCGCCGCCGCCGCCCATTTCAAGTTGGGGTTCTTATAAGCCTCGGCCGCGGCCTCGAAAAAGACCAGAAAATGCGGCCAGTTCGCCTCCCAGTGGGCGTCGCCGAAATCCGGGACGATCCCGGCCGGGCAGACGAGGTTCAAGTAGTATTGGGCGTAATAATACATTTCGGGTGTTTTAAACAGCTCGCCCATCCGTTGCCGTGCATCGGCGTAGCCGAGAAGAGAATAGAGCCAGACGCCGTTATAGATGGTGGCGTCCTCGATCTCCCACTGACCCCAGTTGTCGTCGCCCAGGGCGCGTCGCTGCATCTCCCAAGTTTTAACGTCCTTATATTCGGGGAGGGCCCGGACGGCCCAGGCGAGGTTCTCCGCCCGGAGCAGTCCCCGGTTCATGGCGCCCCATTCCTGGGTCCTGAGCATGTAGGCCATGCTTTGGGCGATGATCGACTCGGCCTGGGCGTTCTCTTCCGGCGTGAGCTGTTTCAAGCGATGGAGGATTTCGTAAGCCCGGATGTAGCGCATGACGGTGAAAAAATCGGGCAGGGGCGGGACGCCTTCCTCATAGTCGAATCGCTTCTTTCTGGCCGCGTCGGGAAAGAGGGAGCGGAAATCGCCGTAGGTCAGGAGGACCTTCTTGGCCCGCTGGGAGTATTCCGGCTTTTTATCTCATCTGTCGATCAGCTCATCATAGTGCTGCCAGGTCCAGTCGGCCGAGGCCCGGGCATAGGCCAGGTACTGGGCGTGCCGCGCGAACTCCGGGCCGGCCGCTGAAGCGGGGGCCGAGAGAGCGAGAGATCCGATGGCCAAAAGGCCGAAGAGCGCTGCGAGATGTTTTTTAGGCATGGACGAATTCCCTCCGGAATGATGAAAAAAACGCACGGCCCTATCATATGAAAACGGTCGGGCCGATGCAATGTTAATGGACATAAAGGCCGGAACGGGATTTCTCGGCATTTAGGCCGCGTCCCGGCGCTTTTCCTGTGGTAAACTATGAAAAGAATGAAGGAGAGAACGATATGGCTAAAAGAAAAATCATAGAAATCGACCGCGACCTGTGCAACGGCTGCGGCTTGTGCACGACCGCCTGCATGGAAGGAGCGCTCGTGCTCGACGGCGAGAACAAGGCCGTCCTGGTCAAGGAAA
>JAPKZI010000052.1 GCA_026393865.1 Candidatus Aminicenantota bacterium | reverse complement strand
TTCGACTTCCTCAATTTCGACGACCCGATCTATTACAACATCTCCTGGATGAAGACGCTCGAGAAGGCCGACGAGATCATCCGCGTCACCGGCAAGATCTTTTGACCAAAACCGTCCGCGACATGGACCGCCCCGAGCTCGAGTCCGTCGCCTGCCGTCTCTGCGGCCGGCGCAACACCCGCCCCTACGCCGTGAAGTTCGGGCTCCCTCTCGTCAAGTGCCGCTCGTGCGGGTTGGTCTACGCCCATCCGCGCCTGACCGAAGCGGACGTCATGAAGCGGTACAGCCCGGAATATTTTTTCAAGGAATACCTGCCCGTCTTCCGGGCCGACGAGACGAGCTACGACCTGGATCTCGTCCGGGGCCATTATCATCTCTATCTTCAGCTCATCGCTCCGCCGGCCGCCCCGGGGCGCCGGCTTCTCGACGTGGGCAGCGGCGCGGGCTTTTTCCTGAAGGCTGCCGAAGGCGCCGGCTGGGAGGTCGAAGGCGTCGAGGTCTCAACGGCGGCGGCCGATTACGCGAACCGGGTCCTCCGCGTCAAGGTCCGCCGGGCCAAGCTCGAGGACGTCGGGTTCGCGCCGGACACGTTCGACGTTGTGACCCTGCTCGACACGATCGAACACCTGGGGGACCCGGACCGGGCGATGGCCGAGATCTTCCGGATCCTGAAGCCGGGCGGCCGGCTGATCCTGAACACGCCGGACCTGCGGAGCCTCAGCCGCCGTGTCCTCGGCAAAAGCTGGGCGGTCCTCACGCCCGCCGAACACCTTCAGTATTACACGAAGAAAACGCTCCGGCGGGCGCTGGAGAAGGCGAAGTTCCGGGTCGTCGGCGTCCGCAATCTGCTCAATTTCAACGCCGAATACACGCATGACAAAACGAGCCGCCGGTATCGGTGGTGGAAGAGGCGGCTGGAGAGAGAACGGACGAAGAAATTCTTGGAAAAGGCGTTTTGGATCGAATATACTGATCTCGTCAGGCTCGGCGGGGGAAACGGCGACGCGGATTCCGCCCGTCCGGGTTTTTTCAAACGGATAAAACGAGGCGCCTATATGAGCGCGAAGAGATTCCTGCGCGGGGACGTGCTCGTGGCGATCGCGGAGAAGCCGTTATGAAGCGACTGGCGAGGCTCAGGTTCGACTGGAAAATGATCGTCGTCGCTCTCTTCATTTTCATGCAGGTCTATCTCATTTTCATCAAGAAACACGACGCGCTCGACATCGACACCTGGCCGAACACCATTCCCACGCCGGGCATCCAGGGGCCGTATGACGTGGGCCAGACGTTCATCGCCGAACGGGATGGAATCGCCCGAATCGACGTCATGGTCGGAACCTATGGCCGGGCGAATACGAAGGACCTCATCTTCGAGCTCAGGGAGCTGCGGGGGGAGGCCGAGAAAGTGTCCATTCTGGCCAGGGTGGTCAAGGTCAGTCCCGTCGGCCTCATGAACAATCTGTTCAACCCGATCCGGTTCGAACCCGTCGATAACTCGCGCGGCAAGCGCTATCGGTTCACGCTCAGCTCGCCCAAATCCACGCCCGAGGACTCCATTTGCCTCTGGATGAACACCAAAGACATCTACCGCTGGGGGCACATGATCTACAACCAGGCCCAGGCGAAAGGAGACCTCGTCTTCCGGGTCTATTCACGCCGGACGGTCGGCAGCGAGCTCGGCCGGATCGTCAAAAATTATCCGGGGATCTTCGGGAGCAAGACGTTCCTCATCATCGTCGTCATCGCTTTCGAGATCGCCCAGGTCCTCATGCTCATTTATCTCCTGAACCTGTTTTTCGGCCGGCCGGGCCGGTCGGATCCGCCGCGCAAAGGGGACTGACATGTACGATATTTTTCTGATCAGCGACGACGTGGCCGGCGAAAAGATGGCCGGGCCCGGCATCCGCGCCTGGGAGCTGTCGAAGAGTTTGTCGCGCCGCTTCAAGGTCGCTCTGGCCGTCCCGGACTATTCGTCCCGGAGCGCCGAGAGCACGTTCTATAAGAACTTGCCCTTCGACCTGTTCTTTTATTCCCAAGCGAATCCGGCGGTCATCAAGGAGATCGGGGCGAAGAGCCGGATCGTTATCGTCCAGGGCTACATCCTGTCGAAATTCCCCTTCCTCAAGGACCTCGCGGCCTATTTGATCTGCGATCTCTATGTTCCGTTTCCGCTGGAGAACCTGTTCGTCCACAAATGGAAACTGACCAACCGGAAGGACCGGGATTTTATCCATTTGAACGACCTGCGCGTCTTTAACGACCAGGTCCTTACCGGCGACCATTTCCTATGCGCCTGCGAGCGGCAGAAAGACCTTTTCGTCGGCTCGCTCCTGAGCCTCCTCCGGATCAACCCGGAGATCCTGGACATGACCCCCTCGCTCGACGACCTCATCAGCGTCGTCCATTTCGGCATCACCCCGGACGGCGGCGAGGAGACGGGGGAGCGGGTGATCCGCGGCCGCATCCCCGCGATCAAGGACGACGATATTTTGTTATTCTGGGGCGGCGTCATCACCAACTGGTACGACCCGCCGACCCTGCTCACGGCCTTCCGCGACGCGCTCAAGGAGAATCCCAAGCTCAAGCTCTTTTTCATCGCCAAGCGGCACCCCAACCCCCTCCTGCCCGAGTTCGAGGCGGCCAATGAGGCGGTCCGGCTGTCGACCGAAATGGGGCTCCTCGATAAGCACGTCTTTTTCAACGAGAACTGGATCGAATACCGGCGGAAGGGACTGTATTTCCGCGAGGCGGACATCGGCATCTCGATCCACATGACCCATTTCGAAACGTATTATTCCTTCCGCATCCGGCTGCTCGACTATCTCAAGTACCAACTGCCCATCATCTGCACCGAAGGCGATTTCTTCGCCGGCCTGGTGGAAAAAGAGGGGCTGGGCATCACGGTCGTCTCGCAGGACCGGAAGGATTTGACCAAGGCCATCCTGAGGCTGACAGACGACAAGGCCGAAAGGGATCGGATCCGGGGGAAGCTCAGCGAGGTGAAGACGCGGTTCTTGTGGGACAACACGACGAAGCCTCTGACCGAGCATTGCGCGCGGGTGCTGGGCGGCGAAGCGAAGAAGAAGACGCGGCCGAGCGCGGAGGATATCGCCTTCGTCGCGGCCGTGGGCCAAAAGCCGTCGGCGCCGCGGAGCTTCGGCAAGCGCTACTTGGGCGAGCTTCTCATGAAACTACCCTTCAACATGGGGGCCCGGATCAAGCGCTGGCTGAGGCCGATCAAATAATGGCAGCATGAGAATCGCTTTGATCGGCACTCGCGGCGTCCCGGCCCGTTATGGTGGTTTCGAAACCTGCGCCGAGGAAATCGGAAAAAGACTGGCCGCGCGGGGACACGAAGTCTGTGTCTACGGCCGGTCGGCCTATTACAAGGAGCGGCCGAGGCATTATCTCGGGATGCGCGTCCGTTATCTGCCCGCGATTCCCATTAAATTCGTTGAAACGCTTTCGAACGCCCTGCTGGCGCTGCTCGATGCCGTATGGAGGCCGTTCGATGTCCTCCTCGTTTTCAACAGCGCCAACAGCCCGCTC
>JAPKZI010000208.1 GCA_026393865.1 Candidatus Aminicenantota bacterium | reverse complement strand
ATTTCCGCCCCAATTATAAATATGACCGATGAGTAGTAAATCCAAAAAGCGAGTACAACAATTAAAGTGTAAGTGCCGTAAATCTTGTTCAGTGATGCAAAGTTATAGAGATAATACCCGAACAATCTCTTTGCCATCTCCCAAAAAACAGCAGCCCAAAATGCGCTAACGGCAGGAACCTTTCTACCGATCTTTGCATATGGAATGAATCTATAAAACAAATAAAAAGCGATAAATATGATCAGGAAGGAAACCACTGTAATGAATAAATTTTGGAATTCGCTGATCTGAAAGAATTTTGCGATGGCCCATTCGTGTATTACGTTTTTCAGAATATCGATCGCGGGAAGAATGTTTTTCAGAATATCGATCGCGGGAAGAATGACTGTCGCCAACAGGACAAAAACGACGACAAAAAGAATCATTCCGAAATCGCGGAGTTTTCCGGCAACGACACTTTTATTTTTCTTAGCTCCGAATACGTTATTCAGCACTGTTCTCATGCTGCTGAACAATCCACTGGCGGCAAAGAGCAAACCAAAACCGCCAACCAATCCGGCAAGAGTTTTGAATTCAATAAATTCCGTTATGCGCGAAGAAATGATTTGCCTGGCGTAATCCGCATATTCTTGATACGGGACTACGGCGCCTATAAATATGCTGATCTGCAGTTCGACTGATCCGGCCTGTAAAATACTTCCAAGGATTGAAAAGATAATTAAAATGAAAGGAACGATACAAAGGAAAAGCGAAAATGCGAGCCCGCCTCCAAAAAGGAAAATATGATGTTCATCTGCACGCTTGTACAAACCGCCGAGATAATGCTTAAAAAAATTCTTGATTTCAGAAGCCGGCGGGACTCTGATAAATCTGAATTTTCTTTCCTTCATTAACTACAGATATTCCTCTATTGGAACATTCATGATTTTGGCAATTGAATTGTAGTATAAATCGGCGAGCCTTTCCAAGTCGACTTTTATGACGTGTTTAGGGAGAAATTGGGTGGAAGTGTACGGAAAGCGGCGGAAAGAAGAAGCCCAGAGTGATTCGCGTAACTTCCTGATTCATGAGTATTATCAGGGGGGATTTGAGAATGACCCGTGTAGGACTCGAACCTACAACCCGCAGATTAAGAGTCTGCTGCTCTACCAATTGAGCTAACGGGCCGCAGAGAGGCGCTTATTCTAGCCGAGGCGGGCTTTCTTGTCAAACGGATCGGCGCAGGGGCTTTCCCTCAGCCGGCGATCTTTTCCAGGCCCTTGACCATCTCCGGGCTGGCGATGAAGACGAGGACGTCCTTTTCGGCCAATTTAGCGGTCTTGGCCGGGTTGAAATCGAACTCCTTGCCCCCGCCCCGGCGGAGGGCGACCAACAGGGCTCCGCTCTTTTCCTCGAGCTTCGATTCCTCGATGGTCTTTCCGGCCAGGGCCGACCCCGGCCCGACGGTCACTTCGTCGAAACGCAGGACGCGCTCCCGCTCCCGGAGCATCATGTCTAGGAACGTCGTCGTCGCCGGACGGATCATCTCCGAGACCATGCGCATACCGCCGATATGGGACGGCGAGATGACGCTGTCGGCGCCGGCCTTGATCATCTTTTTATGCGAGTTGACGTCGATCCCTTTGGCCACGATCCTCAAGGCCGGGTTCAGGCTTCTGGCGCTGAGGGTCACGAAGAGGTTGCCCTCGTCCGTGGGGAGACAGGCGATGAGCCCTTTAGCCCGCTCGATGCCGGCCTTCTGAAGGACGGCGTCGTCGGCCGCATCCCCGTGGATATGGATCATGGCCCCGAGGGCGGCCAGCTTATCGATCTTTTCCTTGGTGGGATCGACGACCACGAATTGCTTCTGTGTCGCGACCAATTCCTTGATGATGGACTGGGCGGTCTCGTCCGCGCCGCAGACGATATAGTGGTCCTGAAGCCGGGCGATTTCCTTTTCCATTTTTCTTCTCCCGAGGATGTTCTTGAGCTCCCCTTCCACGACGAAGGCGGTGATGGACGAGACGGCGTAGGCGATCGTCCCCAGACAGACGACGATATAGACGATGGTGAAGACGCGGGCCGCCGGATGAGCGGCCATATCCACGACCTCACCGTAGCCGATGGTCGAGATGGTGATGACCGTCATGTAGACACTGTCGAGGAGCGACGTCCCCGGGCCGCCCAGGATCTTGAAGCCCGCCACGCCGACGGCTAAGACAAGGAGAAAGATGGAAAGGGAAACGAAGATCCTTTTTTTGCTGTTCATGATGATCCGCGGAGCGCCGAGCCGAATATGCCTCCGGGCGGTCATGTTTCGGGTCGGGCGCCCGGAGCTAATTTACCATACGGTTGGGGTCGCGTCTACAATTCGCCTCAAAAAATCGGCAGATTGTAGACGCGACCCCCTATGAAGACGCATCCGAGTTAACGGTCGGTTGACCCTACGCCGGTCCTATGATATTAAATGATTCATCCTGTCTTGGCGGGCGAAGCGGACCATGGTCCAGAATCTGAAGCATTACACGATCGAGAGCACCCTCGGCACCGGCGGCATGGGCATCGTCTACCTTGCCCGGGACACCAAGCTCCAGCGGCTGGTGGCCATCAAACTTCTCAAGCCGGAACTTGTCTCCGATCCGAACAGGAAGAGCCGGTTCCTGAGGGAGGCCCGCGCGGCCGCCGCCCTCACCCACCCCGCCATCGCCCAGGTCTATGACATCGACGAGGTCGACGGGACGACCTTCATCGTCATGGAGTATATCGACGGCCGGACGATCGGCCGCCTGATCAGGGACGGAGAGCTGGACCTCATCGGGGCGGTCGAGATCGCCTGCCAGGTCGCCGAAGGACTGGCCAAGGCCCATGACTCCGGCATCATCCATCGGGACATCAAATCGGACAACATCATGGTCACGAAGGACGGCCACGCCAAGCTCCTCGATTTCGGACTGGCCAAACTGCTCGAGGCGGACACGGACATGGATACGGCGGCGGCCGATCCCGCGGACCTCACCCGGACGAGAACCCAAGACAGGACCCAGACCATGCCCGGAGCGGTGATGGGGACCATCACCTACATGAGCCCCGAGCAGGCCCGGGGACAGGAGCTGAGCCCGGCCAGCGACATTTTCTCTTTCGGCATCGTCCTCTACGAGATGGTGGCGGGAGAAAGACCGTTCAAAGGCGACACCCCGCTGGACACCATGCATTCGATCGCCTTCGAAGAACCCAAACCGGTGACCCTGGTCAAAAAAAACATCCCCCCTCAGCTCCACCGGATCATCACCCGCTGCCTGCGCAAGCGGCGCGAGGACCGCTATCCGAACGCCCATGCCCTGGCCGACGATCTCAAAGGGGTAAAACAGGAGCTCGAGAGCGGGACGAGGACCAGACTGCCGGCCGGGACACGTTTGTTGGGCTGGATCGAGTGGCTCAAAACGTCGTTCCCTTATGGTCCTAAGGGAGTGGCCATCCTGGTCGCCGCCCTCATCGTTTCGGCCGTTTTTTTACTCACGAAGCTCCAATGGGGGAACATGATCGGGCCGGCGGTCGCGTTTTTTTTCATCTACCGGGCCCTTCGGAACAAGCGGCAGCGGATGCTCAAGGCGTTCGTGAAAAAAGTCTCTGCCTTGCCCGAGGTCCGGGCTATTGTCATCAAGGACGATACGGTAACGGTCGCTCTCGATAAAGCGCCGGCCAAGACCTATATCCGGATTACGAGCCTGATCGACGAGATCAATGAGAAGCGGTTCATCGGGAAGCAGGTGATGCCCGTGATCAGGGACGATCTCTCCGAGGCGGAGTTCCGCAACTTGCTGAAGACGGCCGGCGTCACCTACGCGAGAGACGAATAAGCGCCATTGGGCGCCATTGGGGTCGCGTCTACAATTCACCACAAAAAAGCGGTAGATTGTAGACGCGACCCCGGTTATTATATTTTCTCGGCCATCGGCAAAGCTCCGGAGTTCCTTGCCGGAGCTTCTCATTAGATCTGTTTACGGTATCCCGGCCCGCGCAGCGCGCGGCCGGGACGGTTTGAGGTCATCTTGCCTTCCGCGACGACCGGCTGTCCGTTCACAAACACGTATTTCATGCCGACCGAATAATGGCTCGGATCTTCGAAGGTCGCGACGTCCCGGATCGCGGCCGGGTCGAAGACCACCACATCCGCCATCATCCCCGGCCTGAGAATCCCGCGGTCACGAAACCCTACCCGGGACGCCGGAAGCGAGGTCATCTTCCGGATCGCTTCTTCGAGCCTCAGCAGCTTCTCGTCGCGGACGTATTTGCCGAGAATGCGCGGGAACGCGCCCCAGGCGCGCGGGTGAGACTTCGATTCCGACAACAACCCGTCTTCGGCCCGCGCCTCTGAATCGGTGCAGATGGAGACGAACGGATTTCTCAAGGCCGTCCGGACGTCCTCTTCGGTCATGATCGACGTGACGCAAGAGCTCCGCCCCTTGTCGGCAATGACGATATCCATGACGACATCGCGGGGGTCTTTGCCGAGCCGCTTGCCGACCTCGGTCAAATTCATCCCTTCATACTTTTTGAAATCCTTATCGAGGATCGAGACGAGCAAAATTCCCTCTCCCCCGCCGGCCCCGTACCACTGATTCTCCCAAGCAATGACGGTCGGATCGTCCATCTCCTTTTTGATGCGTTCGCGCTGGGCAGGATCCTTCAGGCGGGCCAGGGTCTTGTCCGCACCGCCCTCGCGAGCCCAAATCGGGAGGCAGGAATCGAGGCCGTTCGACGCCCGAATGTACGGGTACTGATTGGCCGTGATGTCAAGCCCTTTGGCCCGGGCGTCTTCGATTCGAGCCAGCACCTCCGCCATTTTGCCCCAATTCGATTTATAGGCGACCTTGAGATGCCAGATCTCAGCCGGGATATGGGCCTTTTCCGCAATCGTGAAGACCTCTTTGAGTGACTCGAAGATCTGGTTTCCTTCCGAGCGCTGATGGGTGAGATAGATGCCGCCGTAGCGCGCCGCAACGCCGGCCAGGGCGATCAGTTCGTCGGTGGTCGCGAAACGGTCGGGCATGTATTGCAAGGACGAACTCAAGCCGAGGGCGCCCTGCTCCATGGCCTCGGCCACAAGCTTCTTCATCCGTTCGAGTTCTTGAAGCGTGGCCGGCCGGTCGTCCTCGCCGACCACGTAATGGCGCACGCCGCCCGCTCCGACGAATGTGGCCAGGTTAATCGCCGGGTGGGTCCGTTCGTCCAAGCGTTTGAAATACTCTGCCAATGTCCTCCAGTCAGCTGTCACGCCGAAGTGTTTGTACATCGGCGACGCTTCTTCGATCATCTGCTCATTGACCGGAGCAATGGACGTTCCTTCGCCCGTGACCTCCGTCGTCACTCCCTGAGTGATCTTGCTCGCGGCGCGGTTGTCCACGAGCAGGCAGAACTCGGACTGGCCCAGCATATCAATGAAACCCGGCGCAACGACAAGGCCCGCTGCGTCGATGTGTGTCCGCGTCGATGCCGAACTGAGATCGCCGACCGCTTTGATTCGGTCGCTCTGAATCCCGATATCGCCGCGGAACCACGGCGCCCCCGTGCCGTCGACGATGCGCCCGTTTGAAATGACGACGTCGAAATCAGGCCCGGCGGGCGCCTTCGAGTGCGAACACGAGGTTCCTACGGCTGCACAGAGGGCGACAAATACGACGCTGAAAAAGACAAAAAGATTTGTTGTTGATAAGCGCATGCTCTTCCTATCTCAAAAAATGATTTCCGTCCGTCCACGTAATAACAAAACATATCACATTCGGACCCGGGAAAACATAAAGAAATTTATTGTCAAAAGCGGATGGGGTCGCGTCTACAATTGACCACAAAAAAGCGGTAGATTGGAGACGCGACCCCGGCTTTCAAGCCGCGGCTTGTTTTTTCGCCGCGAACAGGGGGTTCAATGAATTCGCCACGGCGATGAGGATCAAGCATCCGATGACGTTGAACCACAAATAGGGGATCTCGGTGAAAAAATAACAGGCCAAGACTGACAATTCGGCGACGATCGCGGCGATGAACGTGGCCGTGCCGCCGATCTTTTTGAAATAGAAGGCGACAAGAAAAATCCCCAGAATCGTGCCGTAAAAAAGGGACCCCAAAATGTTCACGGCCTCGATCAAAGAGCCGAGATGGTTGGCGAACTGGGCGAAAGCAATGGCGTATAAGCCCCAAAAGACCGTGGCCACTTTCGAAGCGACGAGATAGTGCCGGTCCGGCGCGTTTTTCCGGACGATCCGTTTGTAGATATCGAGCACCGTGACCGAGGCCAAGGCGTTGAGTTCAGCGGATGAGGCCGACATCGAGGCCGAGAGGATCGCCGCCAAGATCAGCCCAACGAGTCCGACCGGCAAAAACCGGGTCACGAAACTTAAAAAAATGTAATTGGTGTCGTTGGTCTCGGCCAGGGGATTCCGTTTCTTGATGAGCTGGATGGCGTCGCGGCGGAGGCCGATTTCCGCTTCCCCCGCTCGTTGGAGCTCTTGAGAAGCGGCGTCCACGTCCGCCTTGTTTCGGGTATCGATCGCGGCCAGCATTTTCCTGAGGGATTCCCGCTTTTCCCCGCTCAAGCGGGCCTGGTCCGCTTCCAGGTTCGCGTAGGCCTCCGCGTAGGGACTGCTTTTCACGGCCGCCGTCTCGACCGGATTGAAGAACAGCGGCGGCGTGACGAATTGATAAAAAACGAAGACCATGGCCCCGATGAAAAGAATAAAAAACTGCATGGGGACCTTCAGCACGCCGTTGGCCAGGAGCCCGGCCCGGATCTGGGCGACCGAACGTCCGGACAGATAGCGCTGGACCTGGGACTGGTCCGTCCCGAAATAAGCAAGGGCGACGAACGCTCCCCCGATGAGTCCCGACCAAAAATTATAGCGGTCCTTCCAATCGAAGGCAAAATTGACGACGTTCAAGCGTCCGAGCTTTCCGGCCACGTGAAGGGCCTTGTCCAAAGAGATCTCAGGCGGGAGACGATGGAAAATCATAAAGAGCGCTGTCCCCATCCCCACCGCGATGATGATCATTTGGAGGAGCTGCGTTTTACTGACCGCCTCCGTCCCCCCGGACGCCGTGTAGAGAATCACCAGGCCTCCGGTCATCAGGATCGTCAGGCGGAAATCCCATCCGAGAATGACGGAAATGACCAGGGCCGGGGCCAAGATCGTGAATCCGGCGGCGAGCCCCCGTTGGATGAGGAAGAGAAGGCTCCCCAAAACCCGGTTTTTCAGGTCAAAGCGCTGTTCCAGGAATTCGTAGGCCGTGTAGACTTTGAGCCGATGGAAGATGGGCACGGCGGTGATGGACAGGACGACCATGGCGATGGGCAAACCGAAATAGAACTGGACGAACCGCATGCCGTCCACATAGGCCTGTCCCGGAGTGGACAGAAAGGTGATGGCGCTGGCCTGGGTGGCCATGACCGAAATCGTGATGGCCCACCACGGCGTCGATTTGTTCGCCAGAAAATAGCCCTGGACGTCTTTTTTGCCGCGGGTTTTCCAAACGCCGTAGACGGCCACGAACAGGAGAAAGGAACTCAGGACGATCCAGTCGAAGGCACCCATGGGCTAGGAGTTCATGATTTCCTGATAGAAGGCCTCGTATTGAGGGATGATCCGGGCGGCGTCGAAGAATTGCTCGGCCCGCCGCCGGGCCCGTGTTTTGAAAAGCTCGTGAGCGGCCGGATCGCTCAGGAGTTCGACGGCTTTCGCGGCCATGCCCGAGATATCGCCGACGGGGAGCAGATATCCCGTCTCTCCCTGGGCGATGACCTCGGGCAATCCCCCGATATCCGTGCTGATCACGGGGACGCCGCAATTCATGGCCTCCAAGGCCGTCAACCCGAAGCTCTCCTGTTCGCTGGGCAGGAGGAACAGGTCGGCGCAGAAGAACAACGGCTCCAACTGATCCTGCTCCCCGAGGAAATGGACATCCGAGCCGAGATTCATTTCGCCTACTAACTGTTGGACGAACGCCAGATCGGGCCCATCGCCCACCAACAAAAGCTTGGCCGGGATCCGGCCGTGAACTTGGGCGAAAATCCGGACGACGTCACCGACCCTTTTGACCGGGCGGAAATTCGAGGCATGCATCAGGATCTTCTCCCCCTTGGGAGCGAACGCCTCTCTGGAGCACAGGCCGCGATTCCCGGCCGGCCGGCCGGGGTCGACGAAATTATAGATGACCCGGATCTCGCGCCGGATATCGAATTCCTCGATCGTCCGGTTCTTCAGATAATGGGAGACCGCCGTGACACCGTCCGATTTCTCGATGGCGAATTTGACGACCCGGCGGAACGACGGGTCGGCCCCGACCAGGGTGATATCCGTGCCGTGGAGGGTGGTGACCGTCTTGAGCCGGCGGGAATTGAAGATCTGTTTGGCCAAATAGGCGCTGGCCGCGTGAGGCAGGGCATAATGAGCGTGGATGACGTCGAGATGGTGACTCTCCGCCAGTTCGACCAATTTAGCGGCCAGCCCCAGCTCGTAGGAGGGGAACTTGAACAAGGGATAGGAGGCGACGTCGACTTCGTGAATAAAGACGTTCTGATGGAACGCGCGCAAACGGAACGGCGGCGCATAGCTGACAATATGAACTTCATGCCCTTTGTGAGCCAAACCGATAGCCAATTCCGAGGCCACGACCCCGCTCCCGCCATGGGTCGGATAGCAAACGATGCCGATGTTCATCCGAAGATCCTTTCCGGGGCCTGGGCCCGGCTGCCGAAGATCACGGGATCGTCCATTGGGATTCCGGTCCGAAGACCGCGACCGGGTCATCCACTTTCAGGGCCTCCCGGACGAGAAAAGGCTCCCCATATTTCGCTCCGATCTGAAGCCCGTATCTCCTATCGCGGATCTCGATATTGTTCAAGAACTCAGGCCGGCTGATGGACGTTTCCTCGGATCCGGGTCCGGAACCGACTCGATCCGGGCGATGGAACTGGGATTGATAGGCCATGATCGCGCTCATTTTTCGGTCGTGGAAGCCTGACGTATCGATGACGAACGAGGGCGTGAACTCGAACCGGCTCTGGTAAAAAACGACCCTCCGAGGCCGAAAGACATCCTGCCCCGTCTCGATTTTTATCAATCCGGACAGGTACGCTGATTCGCGCACGAGATGAGACGTTTTTTCATGATCCGGGTGACGCTCGACCCAATAGGGCGCGAAAATGATCTTCGGTCTGTAGGCGCGTATTTCGGCGATGATCTTGAGCCTGTTCTCCCAAGTGACCTCGACCCGGCCGTCGGGAATATCGAGCATCTTGTGAACGGCTAAGCCCATGATCTCAGCAGACCGCTTGAACTCCTCGGCCCGGATTTCGGGAGTGCCCCGGGTGGCCATTTCGCCCCGGGTCAGACTGATGACGCCGGTTTTATAGCCGAGCGCGGCCAATTTGATGATCGTCGCGCCGCAGGTTATTTCCACGTCGTCGGCATGCGCCCCGAACGCAAGAACATCCAAGTCCATGGCAGTCTCCTTGAACGAAGGGATCCTATCCCATCGTCATGATCTGATGATCATATTCATCGATCTTGACGGCCTGGTCAAGCTTGTCCATGAAGGCCGGGCCGTATTTAATAAGATACGGGACGATGTTGAATACCCGCTCCTGCAGGTTGCGGTTCGGATAGAGATTGTCGATGGCCTGGCGAAGCTGCTGAACCGCGATCTCGTTCCGTTTCTTCGCCGCCTGCAGGATCTTCTTTTCGAGAAAGCTCCATTGCTGACGCATTCTCCCCTGAGCGAGGCCGGCGGAATTTTTCAGGGTCGGTTCGAAGGCCGCGATCTCGCGCGCCAGGGATTCGAAGTCCTGGTCAAGATGAGACAGGGCGAGGCGCAAAGCCGCGTTCATGGATTCGGGAATGGCGTCCTTGGCCGCCTCGGGGATGATGTGATCCGCCTTCGACCAGATCTCGGGAATTTGAAGATCGTATTTCTTCAGGATATGACCGATTTTTTTTTCGACGATGGTCACGCTTTTCCGCGGATAGATCACCGGCATCGGCAACTCAAACCTGTCATAGACTCCCTTCATCTGGGCGAAATAGGCGATTTCTCCCGGGCCGCCGATGTACGCGACCGTCGGAAGAAGGGCGTCCTGATAAAGAGGGCGGAGCAGGACATTCGGGCTGAATAAAAACGGCTTGTCCGTCGCCAGGGCCAAAAGCTTTTCTTTCTGGAACGTTTGCGGCGGATCTTTGATCTCGAAACCAGCCGCGTTCCGTTGGATGGTCCGCCGTCCTTGTTCCGCATAAAAAATATTGAGGATCCGGTCGTGGAGGTGGATTTGCTCGTCGTATCCGGCCTGCCGCAATTTTTCGGACGTCGCCAGGGCCGCCTCGGTCGAAGGCGACTCTTCGGCGATCTCCCGATAAAAAACGTCTCTTCCCAGGGCCTTGAGCCCCGGATGGCCGGCGTCCATGAAGATCAGTCCCGAGGACGCGAACAGCCGAGTCATCCAGCGGGCGAACGCTTCGACCATCGATCGGCCGGACCGGTAGGCGTCGGCCAGTTGTTCAATAATGCCCGCTTTGAACTCGGAATCCCGGGTGACATCCACGAGCCGCCGGAGACAGTCCAAAATATCCGGCGGCAGGATGACGTTCGAAGCCGGGATCTTGGCGTCGCCGGAAGGCATCGGGCAACGGACGTTTTCCAACCGACGATCCTTATCCAAGAGGACGATATGGTCGATCTCGGACAGATCGTGATCGTCCGAAGCCAGCCAAAAGACCGGCACGTAACTACCGAGACCGCGACGATTGAGGTCTTCGGCGAGTTTGATCGCGGTCAGGGCCTTGTAGATCGTGTAGAGCGGCCCCGAAAAGAGCCCGACCTGCTGTCCGGTGACGATGGCGCAAGCCTTCTCCTCGGCGATTTTTTGGATATGGCCGAGCGTCCGGGAGCCGCAGCCGTAGCTTTGGTTTTGCTCGATCAAAACCTCGGCCAGGAGTTTCCGCGGCAAAGGACGGGCAATGACTCTTTCCGTCTGACGCTCGAAAGCGGCGAAATCCCGAAAGTCGCCGTTGTAAAATTCATCGACCTTGCCGTAATCATAAAAATAGTCGTGAACCAAGCGCGGAAGGCGCGGCAGGTCTTTGATGGGGATCGTCATCACCGGAACGCTTTCGTGAAAAGATAAAAGAGGAGGATTTGAAGGGCCAGGTTCAACAGGACGGCGGCATACCATCGGTTCCACGACGAGGAGACAGGCGGCCGGTCCTTGTCCTTCTCAGTTTTTTTGGTCGGTGCGTTTTCCAGTGGTTTTCCCCGCCGAAATCAGGTTGGCAAAAAGCCGATACGCGCCCGGCACGCCCTCCGGCAATTGCCGAAACCAGGCCAGGGCGGTGTAGATGAAGACTCCCCGGCCGTGACGAGCGTAGAGGAGAGCGCCTTTTTTGTCGGGTTCCCCGGGATCGTGGGACGAGAGAACCGTCTCATAATGATCGTCCCACTGAGAAGCGAAATACAAGCCTCGCTCCTGAACCCACCCTTCGAAATCCTTGGAAGTGATCTTGTTGGGGATATTCAAAAGCGGATGGTCTGGGGCGAGAAAGGCGATCGGCGCGTTTTCCACGTTCACCCGGTCCCGTCCGATGGTCAAAGGAAAAGGGCCGATCCGGTCGGCCAGCTGGCCGGAGGCCACATTATATTGGACGACGAGGTTCCCTCCGCGTTCAACGTATTGAAGAAGCCTGTCCTTGATCAGCCTGAGACGGTCCCTCGTATTGTAGGCCCTGACGCCGGTGACGATGGCGTCGAATGGGGACAGGTCCGTGTTTTCGAGCATCCCATCGCTCAGTTGGATCACCTCATACCCGAGGTTGCGCAGGGCATCGGGGACCTCGTCCCCGGCGCCCATGATATAACCGACTTTTCTCCCCAGGGTTTTAACATCCAGCTTGACGACCCGGAGCCGGCTCGCGGGGAAATAAACCTGCCGATGAATATGGGGGTAAGAAATTTCGACCAACGCCCGGCTCGATTTTTCTCCGCCGAACTCGGCTTCCGCAATCAGGTCGGCCTCAGCCGCGTTTTTCGGAGGGGTGACGTCAAATGTGACCTCGCCCTCTTCATACTTGCCGGTTAAAGAAAATGGGACACTGGCCGGGCTGATTTTCCAAACATCCGGACCTTTGAGGCGGACCTGCCCGGCGACATTTTGAGAGTGGCTCTTGAGCTTGACTTTGATTTTCTTTGAATTTTCACCCGCGAAAATGCCGACTTTTTCTTCGATCTGAAGGGTCACCGGAGGCCGGACTTCAAAAAGCCGATACAGTTCGCCGTCCACCTGATCCGTCCA
>JAPKZI010000144.1 GCA_026393865.1 Candidatus Aminicenantota bacterium | reverse complement strand
GGCATGGTCGTGATCGGGTCCGAAAAGCGGCCCCAGGCGAGCTTGAGGATGTTCGCCCCGTCCTTGGTCAGGTCGGCGATCAAGGACAGCCGGGGGGAAAAAAAGTCGGAGAGGTTCCAGGACCAGATTTTCTGTCCCTGCCCGTCGAGACAAAGCTGGGTCTGGCTGCGGATGCCGGCCATGAGGGTGAGGCGGTCCCAGGAGACCTTATCCTTGAAGTAGATCCCGATGCCCCGGGCCGAATTGTTGAAGCTGAAGACGCCGTATTCGCGGAACGTGGTCGGCGTCCCCGCGCCGTTCTTCCAGGTGTCGAAGAAATATTTCGTTCCGTTGGTGTAGCCGTCCTCCGGAAAGGGGTCCTCCTCCCGCCCGCTGAACTCCGAACTGAAATCGGAGGACATGTCGTAGTATTCCAGGCCGAGGCCGATCTCGTGGTGGCCGAACTTCTCGGTCTCGAGATATTTGGTGAACTTGAAACTGAGGTCCAGCCGCTTCTCGTCGTCCGAGACGTTGCCGTATGAGCTGTGGATGTTCTGGGCCAGGTCGTTGATGAAATACTGGGCCGGGCCCAGGTCGCCGGAGACGGGATGTTTGAACGATTTCCGCTGGACAAGACCCAGCCCGGCCTCGATGAACGTCGTCGCGTTCAGGATGCCCTTATAGTTCATCCGGACGATCAGGTCTTTGGTGGCGTTCTCCTCGTTCATCTCGGGGAGGCCCGTGCCGCCTTTTTGGGGCGACGATTTGTCGTAGATCACGGTCAGCGAGAGGTTATGGCCGGCGTTGATGGCGTATGTGAGCTTGGTGAAAATGTTGTTGCGGCCGGTCGTCTTCTGCCCTCCCGGGATGGATAGATAGTCCAGGGCGCCGTCCCGGGTCTGCTCGGTGTTCGTGTAATAGTTCTCGGACAGGAAGAACCAGAGCTTATCCTTGAGGATGGGGCCGCCCAAGTCGAGATACCAGTTGCCGTTGGAAAAATAGTCCGGCTCGCTCAGGATCGACAGCTGGGACTGCCGGGAGGCTTGGAGGTTCTTGTTCATGAAGACGAGGCTTGCCTCGCCCCGGAACTCGTTCGAGCCGCTTTTAGTGACCATATTGATGATACCGCCGAAGGCCGATCCGAACTCCGGGCTGAACGGGTCGGAGATGACCTGGATCTCGTCGAGCGAATCGTAGTTCAGCCGCACCCCGGAGTCCTTGAGGCGCACACCGCTGATGGCCAGGCCGTCGACGATCCAGGTGTTGCCTTCTTCGCCCTCCCCCCGGAAGCTCGGCTGGCCTTCGGTCGCCGTGCCGCGGCGGGTGTTCATCCGGACGCCGGTGACCCCGGGCGCGAATTTGACGGCGTCGACGACCGTCCGGTTCATGGCCGGGACCTTGGCCAGGTCCGAAGCGCTGAGGTGATAGGACGTGTCCGTCGAGGTCCTGTCGATGAGCGGGGTTTCGGCCGTGACTACGATCTCCTTTTGGAGAGAGGCCAGGGGCATGATCACGGTCAGGCCGGTCGTCATCCCCAGGCGGACGACGACGTTCTCCTGCTTGACGCTGTTGAAGCCCTGGAGCTTGAAGGTCAGCGTATATTTTCCGACCGGAAGGAGCGGGACATGGAAGTCGCCGTCCTTCGAGGACCGGACCGTCCGCGTGCCCTGGAGCGATGGACTGGCGGCGGTGATCTGGACCCCGGGAAGGCCCGTCCCGTTCTCGTCCTTAACCCTTCCCTTGATCTCTCCGGTCTCGATGGCGAAGGCCAATCCCAAGGCGATGAGGCAGATCCCGATGCCGGCCGAGATGATGAGGCGCCGAAATTGATACGTTCGACTTCTTTGATGTCGGTTCATGGCGGATATCCTTTGGGCCTCATTTTAGCACCGCTCCGCTTTACTTTAAAGCTGCGTTTGCATATGTTACTGACAAGGAGGACGGGCGATGAAACGCAGGGAATTCGTCAGGACCGTGGGATGGAGCGCGGCCGCTCTGGCCGCCGCCGTTTTATTATTTCTGGCCTTTCCGCTCTTTTCCCTCGGCCAAAATCAGGCAACGGACCCCATCCTCAATCTGGACCGCATTTATAATTCCCGCGAGTTCGCCGCCCAACGGTTCGGCCCGGCCCGCTGGCTGAAGGACGGCGCGACTTATACGACGCTCGAAGAATCAAAAGGGGCGGCGGGCGTCCGCGACATCGTCATCTATGCGGCCGAAACGGGCAAGCGCGATATCCTCGTCTCCGCGGCCAGGCTCATCCCTCCGCCGCCGGCCGAGGCGAAGCCTCTGGTCATCGAGAATTATGAATGGTCGGCCGACGGCAAGAGGCTCCTTGTCTTCACCAACTCCCGGCGCGTCTGGAGACAGAACACACGCGGTGATTACTGGGTCCTCGACCCGGCCTCGGGCAAACTCTCGAAATTGGGCGCGGCGCTCGATCCGGCCGGGCTCAGGTTCGCCAAGTTCTCGCCCGACGGCTCGCGCGTTGCTTATGTGTTCAAGAATGATATTTATGCCGAGGACATCGCCTCGGGCCGGATCCTCCGGCTCACCTTCGACGGCGCGGACACGATGATCAACGGCACGTTCGACTGGGTCTATGAAGAGGAGTTCGGCCTCCGCGACGGCTTCCGCTGGAGCCCGGACGGCCGGTCTATCGCCTTCTGGCAGATCGACAGCTCCCGCGTCAGGATCTTCAATCTGATCAACACCACGGACTCGCTCTACCCGAAGCTCGTTCCCATTCCCTATCCGAAGCCGGGGGACATCAACTCCGCCTGCCGGGTCGGCGTCGTCAACGCCTTCGGCGGTCCGGTCCGCTGGATCCGCGTCCCCGGCGACGAGCGCAACCATTATATCGCCCGGATGGAGTGGGCGGACAATTCGAACGAGATCATCCTTCAGCATCTCAACCGGCTCCAGAACACGAACGAGGTCATGCTCGGCGATGTCCTGACGGGCGAGGCCCGGACGATCTTCACGGATCGCGACGAGGCCTGGGTCGATGTCGTCGACGATCTCTTCTGGATCGAGAAGGGCGGGCGGTTCACTTGGGTGAGCGAGCGGGACGGTTGGCGGCACGTCTATTCCGTTTCTCGCCGGGGCGAGGCCCGGCTCATCACTCCCGGCGATTACGACGTTTTGGATGTCGCCGGCCTCGACGAAAAGGGCGGCTGGCTCTATTTCATGGGTTCGCTCGACAATCCCGTCCAGCGCTATCTCTACAGGACCAAGCTCGACGGCAAAGGCAGGCCCGAGCGTCTCAGCCCCAAGGACAAGCCGGGAACGCACGGCTACCAGATGTCGCCGGCCGCGCTCTGGGCGATCCATACGTATTCGACGTTCGACGCGCCTCCCGTCATCGACCTCGTCAAGATGCCGGCGCACTCCTCCGTCCGTCCGCTGGTTGAGAACAAGGACCTTATAACCAAGGTCGGCGCCCTTAAGCGCGCGCCGGTCGAATTCTTCCGCGTCGATATCGGCGGCGGCGTTTTGCTCGACGGCTGGTGCCTGAAGCCGCCGGATTTCGATCCGCAGAAAAAATACCCGCTGTTATTCCAGGTCTATGGCGAGCCGGCCGCGACGACCGTCAACGACCGGTGGGGAGGAAACGGCACCCTGTGGCACCTTATGCTCGCCCAGAAAGGCTATATCGTGGCCAGCGTCGACAATCGGGGCACTCCCCAACCGCGGGGCCGCGCCTGGCGCAAGATCATCTACCGGCAGATCGGCATCCTGGCCTCCCAGGACCAGGCCGCGGCGGCCAGAGCCTTGATCCAGAAGTGGCCCTTCGTGGACGCGGACCGGATCGGGATCTGGGGCTGGAGCGGGGGCGGATCGATGACCCTCAACATGATGTTCCGCTTTCCCGAGATCTACAAGACCGGACTGGCCGTCGCCTTCGTCGCCAACCAGCGCTATTACGATTCCATTTACCAGGAGCGATACATGGGCCTGCCCAGGACCAACGCGGACGGCTACAAGAACGGCTCGCCGATCACCTATGCCAATCAGCTCAAAGGAAACCTCCTGATCGTCCACGGCACGGGCGACGACAACGTCCATTACCAGAACTTCGAAGCCCTCGTAAACGAGCTCGTGGCCAACGGCAAGACGTTCACGATGATGGCCTATCCGAACCGGACGCACGGCATCTCGGAAGGCCGGGGGACGACGATGCACCTCTATAATCTGCTGACCTCATTCCTGACGGCGAACCTGCCGCCGGGTCCGAAACCCGCCGTCAAGTGAAGGGGGGAGGAGGCGGCCCGAAGCCATGCGTGCCGAAGGAAAGCGGCGGCCTGGCCGGAAATCCGATCCGCCGCGGACTGTCGTCAGGATCACCCAGGTCCGGTCGGAATACACCAGCGCCCGGCTGATCGCCTCGAACCTCGACCACCGAGTCGCGGGAACCGTTTTCAGCCGACAGCCTGGATATCTTCCGGCCGAGATCGACTACCGGACCTCCGATGGAGCGTCGGGCACGGTCGCCGTTCGGGATTATGATGTCCGCTATCTCGATCGCGTCCCTCAGGCGACGGCGATCGAACACCTGGAACTGATCCTTAAATCCCGGCAGGGGGGCCTGTCCGCGCGGCAGGAGTCGACGCGGAGGACGCTGAAAATCCATCACAGCATTTGGCCCCGCTTCTCGGGAAAGACGCTGATCGAGAACGAGTTCGTCATCCCTTACACGACCTCCGGGGAATTCGACGAGGCCCAGCTCAGCAACAAAGGATCCATCCTGTTGGACCTCTCCCGCCACGGCCTGACCACCGCGGATTTCAACCTCCTCTCCGCCGGCGCCTATAAACTCGCCCCGGCGGCCCGGGAAACGTACGTTCAGGCCGTCCTCCGCAATCTTGAGACCCTCAGCGGCCGGAAACTCGAAGATCCCGATAATCCACTCCTCATCGCCATGCGCTCGGCCCTGCCGGAATATATCCCCGGTTTCATGCCGACGTATCTGAACGTCGGACTGACGCCGGCCATGTTCCCGGGGCTTCCGCGCCGCTATGGAAAATCGGGCGCGGTCAAGATCCGCTTGAGCAATCGGAAAACCATCCTCGAAACTCTGGATCCCGACGCGTTCCGGCCGTTCGAAAAAGAGATCCGGCCCGACCTGACCATGGCCCAGAATCTCGAGCTCGTCTCGCGGATCGAGGCCCTCCTCGAGAAGCGTGATCCGGGCCTGCTCTCCAGCGCTTACGCCCAGATCCTCTTCTTCCTGGAAAAGACGTATGAATATTACGACGGCCATATGGACGCCCTCCGGAATTTCATGGTCCGCGAAACGCATTACCCCGCCGTGATCTTCCAGAGGATGGTCTGCAGCGTCATCGACCGGTCATCCTATGCCGGGGTCCTCTACAGCCGTCATCCGCGCCTGGGGACCGGCGTGTTCCTCCAGTTCGCCCGGGCCGTTTTCGGCGAGGACCTGATGACAGGCCGGCTGAAGCCCGAGGAGCGGCATTTTCTCAGCCGCGAGGAGGCCCGCCGCAATTTCCCGGCCATCTACCATTTCTGGGACCGGCTGGCCCAGCTCGAGGGGATCTTCCGCGGGCCGGTGATGGTCGAATTCACCGGCGTCCACGGCACGTTCACCGTCCTTCAGGTCAATCCGGCCGAGCTCTCCGGCACGGGCATGGTCACGTCCGTCATGGACATGCATCGGGCCGGCAAGATCGGCGCCGACAGGGTCCGGGAGCTGATTAAGCCCTACCATGTCCGCCAGATCGAAACCGACGCCATCGACCCGAAATCGCTCCACGATCTCACGCTGTTCTGCCGGGGGCTGTCGGTGCTGCCGCGCTCCGCGGTCACGGGGCGGCTCTATTTTTCCGCCGCCCGGGCCCGGCGGGCCCGCGAAGAACGCAGCGGCGAACATGTCATCCTGACCAAGGACCGCTTCAACCCGACGGACACCGTCGAGATGCAGAAGGTCAGCGGGATCTGCAGCCTGAGCCCGGCCGCCATCCACGTGGTGACGGCCGCCCAGAACCTGGGGATTCCGGCCCTTTTGAACCTGGAAGGCGACGGCGTCCGGATCGATCACGACCAGCGCCTCCTGATCAATCGCGACGGCTTGACCCTGGGCGAAGGGGATTGGATCACGATCTCGAGCCGGTACAAGATCCTTTACGTCGGCAAGGCGGTCTACGCGCCGGCCCGCCTGCTCCGCTTCATGGCCGGGGAGAAGGTCGATCTGACCCCGGCGGAGCGGAAGAGGTTCGAAGGGCTGGCGGCCTATTATCGGGAATATCGACGGATCCTGGAGAGTGTGGCCGCGTCCGAATTCGACAGTCTTCAAGACCTGGGCCACTCGGTCCGTTTCGGCCGGCTCAGCACGGATCCCCAGAGAGCGGCTTTCGTCAATAAATGCTTCGACATCAACCGGGAGAGGCTTGTCCGGCGCCTCCTCGACGTCACGCTCGGCACCCACCTGATCAACCTGGCGGCCTACGAACTGCTGACGCCCGAGCGCCAAGTCATGCTCTTGCGATCCGCCCTGGATCTCTGTCTCCAAAAAGGCCTTTCCGGCTATCAGGCCGGCGCGTTCGTCATCGGCAGTCTGGTCAAACCGGGAGCCCGCGTCGCTTTCTGGGAGAGCTTCAACCCCCGTGAAGCGGCCCTGCTGATCAACGAATGGGTGCTTCATCAGAAATACCTGAACATCCTGGACGATCTCGGCGAGAGGCGGATCAACAAGGCCAAGGATTATATCCTCTCGCACGGCCTCGGCCCGCTCCGCGTCCACAAAGGACTTGTCGCGGAGTTCATGACCCTCAAGCTGAGCCGTGTCGACCTGGCCGAGGTCCGGCATTGCCTGACCGAGGCGTTCGATCCCCAGACGGCCGAGGTTGTGGACCTCCTCCTCCGGCCGTTCGCCGAGTTCTATAATTATGCGGATCCGCGCAGCCTCGCCAGTCTTAAAAGGATCTCCGAGGCCGAAGGGCTGCCGGTGCCGGATCCCGGCGATGTTTAAGGCGGGGTGCGGCCGTCCGCCGCGGACACTATTCCTATAGGCTGGATTGAATCAAAATTGATTTCAGCTCGCGGCTTTCACCAGCCATTTGTGCAGAGGGACGAGAGGGGCGTGTCGTTCCATGCAGTAATCGAT
This sequence comes from Candidatus Aminicenantota bacterium, assembly GCA_026393865.1. Taxonomy (GTDB): domain Bacteria; phylum Acidobacteriota; class Aminicenantia; order Aminicenantales; family UBA4085; genus JAPKZI01. The sequence continues at coordinate 7,466 of JAPKZI010000144.1, read as the reverse complement.
CAGGCGGACGGAGAAGAATTCTTTCGGAATGGCCGTCTCCATCCCGGCGTACAATCCATTATGCAGAAGGAGGGCGGCGTTGGGATGGGCCGGATCGAATCCCGCCGGAATCCGTTTGTAATGTTTTCCCCCGATCTCCCAGCCATCTAGCTTGGAAACGGCGGCGACGATCTTCGCCAGTTCTTTGCCGAGCTTGGGATCGACGACCGCCCGGCGATAGCGTATGATCTGCTGATCGGAAAACAGATACGTCCCTATGCCGAGCATGAGATGGGGCGGCTCGAGGTGGAAATAGAATCCCGTCCCTTCCATCCTCGAGCGGCCGCCTTCCCAGAAATAAATCCCTAGGTTGGTTTTGTACGGCGTGGGGTCCATGCTGAACCGCGTATCCCGATTCAGCCGGAAGATGGATTTGTTGATCTTGGGGATGGCATTGAGGCGGGGGAGGAGTTCTTTCAGCCGTGCACCCATCGCCTCGACGAAGGCTTTGGCCGGCTCCATGACCTGAGCTTCATAGACCGGCCGCTGGCCTTCGAACCATTCCCGGGTGTTGTTCTTTTTCAGGCCGTTGAAGAAAACGACCGTTTCCTTCGAAAAGCCTTTGAACTTGGATTCATTTGTCGCGGCCATTTTTCATTTCCCCTTTCCATCGAATCGGTAATTATAGTTTAAAGCCCGGCGCTCAGGCAAATGACGCCGCTCCATGACCAGGTGATCGACTTTTCTTCTCCCCTATTCCAAATGGGGGCAAAAGGGGCTCGAAAATCCGCAAAAAACGATTGAAAACCGACCTAAATATTAGTTATAATATCGGATTAATCGTTTAGAATTTCTGCGAGGCGCGGAAAGGGAAAGACGGCCCGGCCATGAACAACTATTGGTACTTTTTTTTGTTCCTGATCATCTCCATCGCGTTCTCCGTTTTCCTCCTGGCCTTCATCTCGTTCATCCGCTACCGGAAGAACGAGTCCGGGGCCAAGCGGACGCCCTATGAATGCGGCGTCGACCCGGCGACCCCCACGGCCCGGGAATCCTACTCCATCCGCTTCTACCTGCTGACCCTCGTCTTCATCGTCTTCGAGGTCGAGACGTTCTTCCTTTTCCCCTGGGCGGTCATCCACGACAAGCTGAAGCTGTTCGGGCTCATCGAGGTCGTCATCTTCCTGGCCATCCTCGGCCTGGGGTACGTCTACGCCTGGAAGTCGAAAGCCCTGGATTTCGGGAGGAGCCTTGAGTGACCGGATCGAACGGCCGCCTTTCGTCCTGGCCAAGCTCGACCAGCTGATCACCTGGTCGCAGAAGAACTCGCTCTGGCCGTTCGGCTCGGGGCTGGCCTGCTGCGCCATCGAGATGATCGCCACGGCCGCGGCCCGCTACGACATCGCCCGCTTCGGGATGGAGCTCTTCCGGGCTTCGCCGCGGCAGGCCGACCTCTTCATCGTCGCCGGGACGGTCACGAACAAAATGGCTCCCATCATCCGGCGCCTTTGGGAACAGATGGCCGATCCGAAATGGGTCGTGGCCATGGGCAACTGCGCCGTCTCGGGCGGCCCCTTTCCGACCTACGCCGTCCTCCAGGGCGTCGACCGGATCCTGCCGGTGGATATTCATATCGCCGGCTGTCCGCCGACCCCCCAGGGGCTGCTGAACGGCCTCCTTCTCCTCCAGGAACGAATCGCCAAGTCCCATCCCACCAAGGAGATTTTCAATCCCGATGCCCGACGTTGAGATTGACCGGCCGGACCTCGAAAAAGTCCGCGAAGCCCTGGTGGAGAGGTTCGGGGCCGCGATCCTGGAGACTTCGTATGCCCACAAGGAGCTTTCTTTCAGGGTCCGCAAAGAGGACCTCCTAGCGATCTTAGGCTTATTAAAAACGGACCAAGGCTTCAACGCCCTGAACGATATGATTGGGCTTGACCATCCCGCCCCGCTCGGGGAGGGGAGGAAGCGGTTTTCCGTCCTCTACCAGCTCTACCGGTTTCCGGGTTTCCAGCGCGTCCGGGTCGTCGTCGACCTGGACGAAGGGGAAGCCGTGGATTCGATCGTCCCGCTCTACCGGGCGGCCGAGTGGGCCGAACGCGAGATCTTCGACATGTTCGGCATCCCCTTCGCCGGCCATCAAGACCTGCGGCGGATCTACATGCCCGACGAGTTTGTCGGCCATCCGCTCCGAAAAGACTTTCCGTTAGAAGGCAACGAAGCGTGTCTTTTAAAGATATAGAACTGAACATGGGGCCTCAGCACCCCTCAACGCACGGGGTTCTACGCCTGAAGGTTTCCGTCGACAACGAGTTGGTGCTCAAGATCGAGCCCGTCGTCGGTTACTTGCACCGGGGGATGGAAAAGCTGTGGGAAAGCCTCACCTATGCCCAGGTGGTCCCCATGACCGACCGGCTGGATTACATCGCGGCCGTATCCAACAACCTGGCTTTTGTCCTGGCCGTCGAAAAATTGATGGGGCTCGAGATCCCCAAGCGGGCCCAATACATCCGCGTCATCCTGGCCGAGATCCAGAGGCTGGCCTCGCACCTGGCTTGGCTCGGGTTCATGGCCAACGACATCGGGGCGATCTCCGTTCTCCTTTTCGGCTTCGAGGACCGCGAGGACTTCCTCGATATCCTCGAAATCTACGCCGGGGGGCGGCTGACCGTCCACGGCCTGCGCATCGGCGGCGTGCCTTATGATCTGGATGAGGCCCTAATCGCCCTGATCCGCAAAAGCCTGGACGATCTCCCTAAAAAAATCAAGGACATCGAGACCCTCCTCACCAAGAACCGCATCTGGCGGCACCGGACCGAGGGCATCGGGCTCATTTCCGCGGCCGAGGCGATCGAATATGGCTTGACCGGTCCGGCCTTGCGGGCCTCGGGCGTCGCCTGGGACATCCGCAAGGACATCCCATATTCGTCGTATCAGGATTTCGATTTCGAGGTCCCCGTCCTCCGTGGGGGCGATGTTTATGACCGCTATTTGGTCAGGCTGGAAGAGATCCGGCAGAGCACGCGGATCATCCGCCAGGCCCTGGACAAACTGCCCGCCGGCGAGATTATGGCCAAGGTGCCCCGGGTCCTTAAGATCCCGGCCGGCGAGGTCTTCCACTCAATCGAGGCGCCCAAGGGCGAGCTCGGCTTTTATGTCCGGTCCAACGGGACGGACAAGCCGGAGCGGGTCAAAATGAAATCCCCCTCCTTCATCAATCTCCAGTCGCTGCCGCTGATGTGCCGGGGGAACCTGTTTTCGGACATCGTCGGCATCCTCGGGTCGCTCGACATCGTCCTGGGTGAGATCGACAAATGACGAACACCGGCTTCGTCTTCGACGTCCTCATCCCGGTCGGCAAGATCGTCGCCGTCATCCTCTATCCCATGCTGATGACGATCGTCATGATCTGGCTGGAGAGGCGCGTCGTGGCCCTGATGCAGAAGCGCCTGGGGCCGAACCGCGTCGGCTTTCAGGGCATCCTCCAGCCGTTCGCCGACGCCTTCAAGCTGTTCTTGAAGGAAGACATCATGCAGGACCAGGCGGACCCGCTGCTGTTTAAAGTGGCGCCCGTCTTGGTCATGTTCTCCTCGCTCCTGGCCTTTTGCTTCGTGCCTCTCGGCGAACCGATCCGGATCGGAACCTACCAACTGACGCTCTGGATCGCCCAAAGCCCCGTCGGGCTCCTTCTCGTCCTGGGCCTCTCGTCCATCTCGGTCTTCGGGGTCATCTTCGGCGGATGGGCCTCCAATTCCAAGTATCCGCTCATGGGCGCCCTGCGGTCCGTCGTCCAGATCCTGAGCTACGAGATCCCGATCGGGCTGACCGTCCTGAGCGTGGTCTTTTTCGCCCGGTCCATCGACCTCGTCGAGATCGTGAACCACCAGAGCCAGGCGAAGATCTGGTTCGGCTTCATGCTGCCGGTTTCCTTTGTCGTCTTCTGGATCTCGGCTATCGCCGAGACCAACCGGGCCCCGTTCGACCTCCCGGAGGCGGAATCGGAGCTCGTCGCCGGCTACCATACCGAATACTCCGGAATGAAGTTCGCCTTCTTTTACATCGCCGAATACGCCCATATGGTCCTCGTCTCCTCGCTTGTGGTCATCATGTTCTTCGGCGGCTGGCTGGCGCCGTTCCCGAACGTGCCGGCCTTCGCCTTCCTCAAGGTGATTCCCGGCTTCGTCTGGTATCTCGTCAAGATCATGTTCTTCCTTTATCTATACGTCTGGATCCGGGCCACTCTGCCCCGCTACAGATTCGACGAGCTGATCCGGCTGGCCTGGAAGTGGCTCATCCCGCTGGCCCTCCTCAACTTCCTCGTCGTGGCTCTTATCAGGTACATCCTATGAACAAGGTCAGCCGGTTCCTCAAGACGTTCTTCCTCGTCGATATCCTCCGTGGTCTGGCCGTGACCATGCGCTTCTATTTCGGCCGGAAGATCACCATCCAATACCCGGAGGAGGTCCAGCCTTCGCCGGAAAGGTTCAAAGGGATCCTCCGCCTCTATAAGGACGAGAACGGCAAACCGCTTTGCATCGCCTGCAAGGCCTGCCGGCGGGCGTGCGGGACGAACTGTTTCGACATCGAAGGAGTCCGCGATCCCGGGACGCGGACGATGCGGCCCGTGAAATATGACTGGAAGCTCGACCGCTGCACGTTCTGCGGGCTCTGCGTCGAGGCCTGCCCGACGACGCCCAAATCGATCCGCTTCTCCGAGGAATTCCGGATGGCCACGGCGGACAAGAGCCGGCTCCACTTTCATCTGGAGGACATGTATCTGAAGGGCAAGGACCTCCAAAAATTCTTCCAGGGAGGATCGAAGACATGATCGCCGGACTGATCTTCTATTTCTTCGCCGCCCTGGCGGTTTTGTCGTCCCTATTCGTCGTCACCCGGAAGAACGCAATGCACAGCGTCATGTACCTGGCCTTCACCGTCCTCTCCGTCGCCGGCGTCTTTTTCAGCCTCCAGGCCGAGTACTTGGGCGCGATTCAGATCCTGGTCTACGGCGGAGGGATCGTCGTGCTCTATATCTTCGTCATCATCATCGTCAACCTGAACGAGATCAAGCCCGAGCGGCGGAAGCTCTTCCCCCGGATGTTCATCTTCTCCCTGCCGGCCCTTTTGTTTCTCCAGATCATCAACGTCCTCTTCACCAACCGGCCGACGCCGCCCGCCGGCCCGGAGGCGGGGTTGTCCTTCACCTCGTTCGCCGAAATGCTCTTTTCGACCTATCTCATCCCCTTCGAGATCGCCTCGATCCTGCTCCTGGCGGTCCTCATCGGGGCCATCATCGTCGCCCGAAAGAAGTTGCTCCATGATCCCGATTAACGCCGTCTTCGGTCTCGGTCTGCTCATCTTCTTCATCGGCCTGTTCGGCGTCCTTTTCCGTAAGAACCTGGTCATCATGCTCATGTCGCTCGAACTGCTGCTCAACGGGGTCAACGTCCTCCTGGCCGGGCTGAGCTACCACATGCGCTCGCCGCGCGGCTCGATCTTCGCCATCTTCATCATCATCATGGCCGTCTCGGAAGCGGCCGTCGGCTTCGGCCTGGTCCTGTCCTATTTCCGGCAGAAGAAGACTTACGACATGGACGAATTCAACGAGCTCAAAGGATGACCCGATGTTCGTGCTGATCCCGCTCTTCCCGCTCATCGGCGTGCTCCTCAACGGCCTGCTGGGGATCCGCTTTTTCTCGAAACGAGTCGTCCATACGATCGCCGTCGGCGCGGTCGGACTGAGCTTCCTGGCCTCGGTCGGCAGTCTCGTCGGCCTCCTTCGCTCGGCGGAGCCGGTCATCGTCAAGACGTTCTATTCCTGGATCCCGGGAAGTGTCGTCCGGCTCCTCGGCGGGCGGGCGGCTTCGGTCTCCTTCGACCTTGCCTTCCGCTACGATTCGCTGGCCGCCGTGATGACCCTGGTCGTCACGGGCGTCGGCCTGCTCATCCATATTTATTCCATCGGCTATATGTCCCACGACAAGAGCTACGCCCGGTACTTCGCCTACTTGAACCTGTTCACCTTCGCCATGCTCATCCTCGTTTTAGGGGCCAACCTGGCCGTGATGTTCATCGGCTGGGAAGGGGTGGGACTGTGCTCCTACCTCCTTATCGGGTTCTGGTTCACGAAGGATTCGGCGGCCAATGCGGGGAAAAAAGCTTTCATCACCAACCGGGTGGGGGATTTCGGTTTCCTGCTGGGCGCGGCCCTGTTGATCTCGGTCCTGGGCACGCTCGACACGGCCGGGATCACGGCCGCGGTCGAAAGCGGGTCGATGAGCAAGGGACTGGCCACGGCGGCCGCACTGCTCTTATTCCTGGGAGCGACGGGCAAATCGGCCCAGATCCCTCTTTACACCTGGCTGCCGGATGCCATGGAAGGCCCGACCCCGGTCTCGGCTCTCATCCACGCGGCGACGATGGTGACCGCCGGCGTCTATATGGTGGCCCGCCTCCACTCGCTATTCTCCTTCTCCGGGACGGCGTTGACCGTCGTCGCGGTCGTAGGGGCGCTCACGGCGGTTTACGCCGCCTCGATGGGCTTCGTCCAGAACGACATCAAGCGCGTCCTGGCCTATTCGACCATCTCCCAGATCGGATACATGTTCATCGGCCTCGGCGTCGGGGCTTTTTCGGCGGGCGTCTTTCATCTGATGACGCACGCCTTCTTCAAGAGCTTGCTCTTCCTTGCCGCGGGGAGCGTCATCCACGCCCTTTCGGGCGAGCAGGACATGCGGAAGATGGGCGGCCTGCGGAAGTCCATTCCCAAGACCCACGCCGTGTTCATGATCGGCGCTCTGGCCATCGCCGGGGTCCCCGGCCTCTCCGGGTTCTTCTCCAAGGACGAGATCCTGGCCGCGGCCTTCGCCTCGGGCAGTTACGGCGTCTGGGCTCTCGGCCTTCTCGGCGCCGGGATGACCGCATTTTATATGTTCCGTCTGATCTTCCTGACCTTTTATGGGTCCGAGCGCGTCGATCCCGAAGCGAAACACCACCTCCACGAGTCGCCCAACGTCATGATCATCCCGCTTATGGTCCTGGCCGGCCTATCGATCGTCGGAGGCTATATCGGGCTCCCCCATGTCCTGGGCGGCGGGCGGTGGTTCGCCACGTTCCTCGCCTCGAGCACGGGCGAGCACGAAGCTCATCTCGCCGCCGGGACGGAGATCCTGCTGATGCTCGTCTCGACCGCGGTCGCCCTGGCCGGGATCTTCGGCGCTTACGTTGTGTATCTCAAGAACGAAGGCCGGCCGGCGGAGCGGTTCGCGGCCCGATTCAAAGCCCTCTACCATGTGGTCGCCCATAAATATTTCGTCGACGAATTCTACAACGGGGTCATCGTCGGGGGCGTCCTGCGGCTCGGCCGGCTGTTCACCTGGTTCGACGAGCACGTCGTCGACGGGATCGTCAACGGCGCGGCTTGGCTGACCCGAAAGGCCGCCTCCCTCTCCATGGGATTCGACACCCACATCGTGGACGGGGCGGTC
>JAPKZI010000124.1 GCA_026393865.1 Candidatus Aminicenantota bacterium | reverse complement strand
CGCGGCCCCGCTCGACCTCAGGGTCATCGGCTGGATCATCCCCGGCCTTCTGGCTAACAACCTCGTCAGACAGAAGATCCTGCCGACCCTGGCCTCGCTGGCGACCGTCACCATTTTGACTTATTTCATCGCGAAGCTCGTCATGATCTTATAAATGCCAAGCGAAAAGAAAGTCCTCATCCTGGCCTTGATCAGCCTCGTCTTTTTTGGCCTCACCAAGCTTCTGCCTTTTGATACCGGCTCGCCCAAAGACCGGGACATGGTCGCCGCCGCGGAAACCATGAATCAGGCCATCGGAGCCCTGCCCGCCTGCGCGCTCGAAAAAAAGATTCCCATTGACGCGCGGGAGGACCTCAATCGGACGGGCCTGATCGGGCGGGAGGAATCCCCGATCACGACCTCGCTCGGCCACCTGGACGCCAAGCGGACGACCACGAATCCCAATTTCGCCGGCCTCATCGCGAAATTGCTGAAGGAGGCCGGCGTCCGGCGCGGAGATGCCGTGGCCATCGGCGCCTCGAGCTCGTTCCCCGCCTTGGTGATCGCCTCGCTCTGTGCGGTCGTTGCCCTGGAGGCGAAACCGGTCATGATCGGCTCGCTGGGGGCTTCGAACTGGGGCGCGACGAACCCGAATTTCACCCTGCTCGAGATCCTGGACTGCCTGCGCCGGAAACGAATTCTCGACGTCCGACCCGTCGCTTTGGCGGTAGGCGGGGAGATCGACAACGGCTCGGACATGTCTGAGGAAGGCCGGATCCTGCTGGCGGAAAAGATCCGGCGGACGGGGATCTTTTTTCTTCAGGAGACCGACCTTGCCGCGAATGTCCGATCGCGGATACGCCTTTACGAAGAGAACGCCGCGCCCTCCGGCATCAAAGCGTTCATCAACGTCGGGGGGAGCTGGGCCAATATGGGGACGGACTCGAGCGTGCTGGGACTGAAGCCGGGATTAACCGAAGTCGAGGCCATCCCTCCGCCGGGAAAGAGGGGGGTTATCCAGGAAATGGCGTCGCGGAAAATCCCCGTCGTCCATTTGCTCTTCGTCAGAGGGCTGGCCGATCGGTATGGCCTGCCCTGGGATCCCGTGCCGCTGCCTGCGCCGGGCGAGGGGAGCCTCTTCCTGTCGAACGGCCGGGCAGTTCTGCTGCCGAGCGTTCTGGCCGGCCTGTATGTCCTCTTCATGGTCGCGGCCTTGATAATGTTCGGCCGCCGCCGGACGGCGATTTAATCAGATGACGATCGTTTTAATCAGTTCCGTCAGCTTACGTTCGATCTCAAGCCAGGAATACTCGACCAGCATCAGGGGATCGGGATCCGCGTCAGCGTCGACGAAATAGACGAGGCTCTTCAGGATATGAACCGAATTCCGGCTCTGGCGGGCGTACTTTTTATGGAAAAAGCCCCATAAGGTCGCTAAATCGAATCCCATTTTCTTCAAAATGAAATAAAGATCGACGAAATCGCGTTTCCGTCCGCGTCCTGCGATCGCCTCGATCTTCATGCAGCCGATGTCATCGACAGAGGCGACAGGCACCCCAGCGAACAGAACGGTATTCCCTATGAGCGGATACGGATAATGAAAAAATCCGGCTTTGGTTCCTTCGAAATTTCCCACCCAAGTTCCCGCATCTGTATAGTCGGAAACGCAATCGCCTTTTTTTCGGAGCTCAGTCCATAGTCTGGATGGGTCGAACTCCGAGGGAGTGAAAAAATCGAGGTCATGGGATATCCGATGGCCGAGATGCAAGGCACACCCAGTCCCCCCAGCCAAATAGAATCCCCGATCTACGATCCATGGCGACAACCGGGCAAGAGCGGCCCGCGTCTCGGGACCAAGCACGCGATCAATCATGGTCAGGTTCGTCCAGGCGGATCCGCCAGAAATTCCGGCTTTTAGAGGATAATGACCGGCTGGCGCGAAGGACCGCGATGATGTCCTTTTTGTGATAGGTTCCAAACAGCCAGCGGACGGCCGTCTCGTCGCCAAGCTCGAGAAGGCGTTCGATGATATATGTTTTGTGGCGGCCGGGATCGAGGGACCCCGGATCGACATCCCAAAAAAAACGGCCCAATTCCTTGGCGATCATTAAACAAATTATACCACAAATGGTCTCGCTTTTTTCGGCCGCAATTCCGGTGAAATTTATTAAAGAATTTATTCTAAAAGACTTGACAAAGGGGGATTCGCGCCGTATTATTACTTTGAAATGCAAAGTACTTTGAATTAATCGGAGGCAACATGACGGAACAACAGGCGCGAGAGGATATCCGGATCATCAAGGCCATGCTGGAGAAGACGAAGAAGGCCACGGCCGAATCGGGCGCCCTCTTCATCGTTTGGGGCGTCCTGATCACCCTGGCCCTCGTCGGGAATTACGTTCTGGTCTATTTCAAGATGTACGAATGGGAATGGCTGAACTGGACGGCCAT
>JAPKZI010000218.1 GCA_026393865.1 Candidatus Aminicenantota bacterium | reverse complement strand
GACCTCGGTCTTGTTCTGGACGCAAGAGATCTTGTCATACCCGAATTTCTTCAGGGCCAGGATCGTCCCTTCGAGCTGCCAGGGCGTCGTGTTGGCCGAGGGAAACGGGTAATGCCAGCTGATGTTGTCCTTGATGATGGTCGTCAGGTTCTTGTCAAGCGCTGCCGGGCCGCCGGCCAGTTCGAAGAGCCGGACGATGTCGTCAAGGACCGTGGAGGGTTTCGTTCGGATGACCGCGACTTTGGCTTTACTCACCGCCACATTCCTCTCTTGAGAGCTGCGTTGATTATAACAGAAATCGAGCGCTGGTCCGCTCTTCCGGAGAAAAAATCGCGCGTCTACACCGGAGAGGGCTTTTCCTATTTGATGTCCGGCGCCACCTTTTCTCCCAACAGCGTTTTTTGGGAGACCGGCCGTTTGCTCTTGCGGATGGCCCAGCCCACGCAGACGAGGAGGACCACGACCAGTATGACGATCCCGATGCTCATCTTGCTGTATTTAACGAGGATCGGCGCGCCGATCAAGCTGACGAGGTTGGCCACCTTGATCATCGGATTGAGGGCCGGACCGGCCGTATCCTTGAGCGGATCGCCGACGGTGTCGCCGACGACGGCGGCCTTATGGCGCTCTGAGCCCTTGCCGGTGTTCGCGGCGATATTGCGGGGCTCGTCCTCGATGGTTTTCTTGGCGTTGTCCCAGGCCCCGCCGGCGTTGGCCATATAGACGGCCAGGAGCTGGCCGCTGAGGATGATCCCGGCCAGGAAGCCGCCCAAAGCTTCGACCTGCAGGATCATCCCTACGGCGATCGGCATCAGGACGGAGATGACGGCCAGGGGGACGAGCTCCTTTTGGGCGGCCGCGGTGGAGATTCCGACGGCGCGGGCGTAATCGGGCTTGACCGTCCCTTCCATCATCCCGGGGATGCGGAACTGGCGGCGGACCTCCTCGACGATAAGGCTGGCCGCGCGGCTGACGGCCTTGATCGAGAGGGAGCTGAACAGCCAGGGCAGAGCGCCGCCGAGCAGGAAGCCGATGAAGACCTTCGTATCGGAGATGCGGATCGCCCCGAGCTTGGCCATGCCGAGCTGCTCCTGGACTCGGCCGACGTCGGTGATGAACGTGGCGAACAGGCTGACGGCGGCGATGACCGCGGAGGCGATGGCGACTCCTTTTGTGATGGCCTTGGTCGTGTTGCCGACGGCGTCCAGGTCGGCCATGATCTGGCGGGCCTTTTTGGTCTCCTCGTCGTGTAGATCATGCCAGGCCATCTCCCCGATGCCGTTGGCGTTGTCGGAGATGGGGCCGTAGGAATCCATGGCCACATTATTACCCGTATGACTCAGCATGCCGATGCCGATCATGGCCACGGCGTAGAGGACATAGGTGGCGTTGGCCTCTCCGCCGTAGAGGGCGAGGGCGCCGATGAAGCTGATGACGACAGCTACCAGGGCCCAGACGCTCGATTCCATCCCGACCGACATACCGGAGAGGATGGTCGTCGCCGGTCCGGTCCGGGTCGAATCGACGATCTCTTTGACCGGCGTTTTTTTGGTCGAGGTGAAATACGAGGTCAGCGGGTTGAAGGCGACCGCCAGGCCCACGCCGATGGAGGTCAGCATGGCCATGCGCCAGTCGTGGGCGTAGAGGATGGCCAATAAGAACGAGAACGCGATCGTGTTCACGCTCGAAACTTCGTACGACCGGAACATGGCCTCCTCGGCGTCGTGGGCCCGGAGGAACTTGATCGGGAACTTCACCCAGATGGGGACGGTGAACGTCCCCAGGATCGAGCTGATGACGCCGATGGCCCGGATGATCAAGGGGTAGACGATCCATTTGAGGCTGTGCGACGGGTCGATGGCCATGAGGGCCAGCCCCAGCATCAGCCCCGAGACGATGGTCACCTCGTAGCTCTCGAAAATGTCGGCGGCCATGCCGGCGCAATCGCCGACGTTGTCGCCGACGAGGTCGGCGATGACGGCCGCGTTCCGCGGATCGTCCTCGGGAATGTCCTTCTCGACCTTCCCGACCAGGTCCGCTCCGACGTCGGCGGCCTTGGTGTAAATGCCGCCGCCCACCCGCATGAAGAGGGCGAGCAACGTGCCGCCGAAGCCGAAACCGAGCAGGGCGTCGGGGGCGGCTTTGCCGAAGATGATGAAGATGATGGTGCCGCCGAAGAGACCCAATCCGTCGGTCAGCATGCCGGTGACCGTGCCGGCGTAGTAGGCGATAGAGAGGGCCTCGTTGAAGCTCCGGCGGGCCGCGGACGCCGAGCGGACGTTGGCCTGGATGGCCATGCGCATCCCGAGCTGGCCGACGATGAGGGAGAAGGAAGCGCCCATGATGAAGGCGATGGTTCGGCCGATAGCGATGACGATCGGCGCGCTGGCCCCGAACTCTGCGACGGCCTCCCGGCTGGCGGGGACGATGTAAACGCTTAGGAACAGGACCACGGTCAAGGCTCCGATAACGGGGAGAATGGTCTTGAGCTGCCGGTTCAGGTAGCTGTCGGCGCCGATGCGGATGGCATTCCAGACTTCCTGCATCTTGGCCGTGCCCTTGTCTTTTTTCATGACGGTCTTGCGCAACAGCCAGGCGTATAAGAGGCTGATGAAGGCGGTCAGCAGAACGCCGAGGATGGCGATCTGCTCGAAACCGTTGAGGCCGTGACGGCTGGCGAGTCCGAAGATGTTCATGGGACCTCCGTGAAGAGTTGGTGGGGATGGTATAAGGACGTCTGCCTCATGGGGCCGATTCGCCGACAACTCGCACTATCATTGAAATCAATAAGTTATCTTTTATATAGAAAATTCCGCGGACAGTCAAGAAAAATGATGGACCCGAAATTGCCGATAGTGCCTGTCATCGCGAGGACGGAGGATCCGGACGTGGCGATCCGACTCGAAGAGTCGTCCCGAGTCTTTCGAGGGATCTCATCCAAGCTTAATCAAGGCTGAACGAGATCCTTCACCTTTAATTCGGGGGACACTAACTTTAATTCAAGAGATATGGTTAGTGTCCCCCGAATTACGACCTACGGCGGCCGGGGCCCCGGGCATTGCCCGGGGGTCCATTTCCGCCGTACTCGCCCGTGGATACAAGCCACGGGCGAGTGGCGAGCCGAAGGCTCGTCCCTTGACAATCGGTTCAGACGCCGCTCTATTTAATCTCCGCCAGGGCTTTGGCCGCTTCGGGATAGCCGGGCTTGAGTTCGAGAGCTTTCTGATAGGCGGCCTTGGCTTTGTCGGTCATACCTTTTTTCCGATAGACCTCGCCCAGATAATATTGGGCTTCGGCGAACGGCCTTTTCGCACCCGCCGCTTCGAAGTCCTTGATGGCGCCGTCCAGGTCTCCTCCAAAGCCGGGGGGAGCTTGAAGCCGAACCATTCCTCGTCCGAAATGGCCGTCCGCGTTTTGGGGATCCAGCTTCAGGGCCGTTTCGTATTCCTGACTCGCTCCCATCCCGTATTTGATCATATTGGCGGGATTCCCCTGGGCTAGGTTCCCCATGATATGGCCTTTCCAAGCGTGAAGATCGGCGTTGTTGGGGTTCTTTGCGAGGAGACCATCAGCCATCTCCAGGGCCTCAGGGTATTTCTTCTCGTCGAACAGTTTCTTCACCTGCTCGAGCGAAGCGTTGGCGGGAAGCCCGGCCGGCGTTGCCCCGGCTTTGGGCGCAGCCGCGGGCGGCTTGGACCCCATGATATCGGGCAGCAGCTTCAGGAAGACCGGAAGCATCTCCAGGATGAACGAAGGCTTTTTCTCTTCTTCCGGGAAGAGCTCGACTCTGACGTTTTCGCCTTCGATGATCAAGACGCCTTGGGGAATGGCTTTGCCGCTCATGCCGCCGCCATAAGCCATCATGGCCCCGCCGCCGCCCAGGCCGAAGGTGAGCTTGGCGAACGGGATAATCGTCGTCGTTCCGACCGTGATGGGCTCGCCGATCACGGCCCCGGATTTCAAGTGCGAAACGAGTTTGTCGAAATTCGCCAGGGGCTGTTCGAGCGGAGTTGTGGGCTGGGCATTCACAAACGAAGCCAAGGCGAAAATAGCCCCGAGTAAGACCGCAAGATGTTTTTTCGTAATCATGCTCCGCTCCTTAATTCCGGGGAATTTTGCCGACGCTGATGAACTTCGTCCCCGCCTTGGTGACCACGACGAAGCCCACTGGCCGGACCTCTCCGCTCATATAGAAGCCCTTGCCGCCCATCTCCAGGTTTTGCGGGGCACCGCCTCCTCCGCCTCCGAAGCCGACATCGATCATCAGGATCGGGATAATCGTCATATTCCCGACCTTCTTCGGTTCGCCGACGACGGTCTTCACCTGAAGGCTGGTGTTCAGCCGCAGGGCCATCGCCTCAGCGAGCTGGTCCATGGGCAAGGGGCCTTTTGAGGGGGGCGCCGATTTTTTCTCCGGCGGAGTCTGGGAGAACGCCGCCGAGAGAACGAATAAGCCTAAGACCAAGACGACAAGAATGTTTTTTTTCAAGATCGTACCTCCTTCCTTACTATCTAATACGAAAATGAGAGCGAAAAGGTTTGCTTTGGGCTGGGACCTGGCGATGAAGTGTATATCAAAGTGCTCTATTTTAGCCCTTTGGGACTTTTTGACGTCCCAGGAAAGCGTGTCCGGATGTATTCGGCGGCGCTCGATGGATTGAGTTTTATGCTTCCCGGGCCGCTTCGAACATAGAAATCGCCGTCCGGGCTCTCCTCGGCTCCCTTCCATTTCAGGAATACGGGTTCCGGGCTGCGCTGGCAGCTCACCAGGCAGACGGTCTTTCCCTGAACAATCTGGGTTTTGGGGTCGATGCAGGTGCTCGCCCGGTCTCCTAAGCTGTTTCGAACGGCCTGGGCGAGGTGCCGCATGAACTCGTCGTCATTCTGACTTTGCGTGGAATTCTGGGGACACGATCCCGAATCCGGAGATTCGGGTCATGTCCCCGAATTCCACTGATTATGAAAAGAGTATATCGACTGCTTAGCGGGGGTGTCAACGACAATAAAAATGCGAGCCACTTTTAGGAATGTTATATAATATAACAATCTATTGACATATAACATAACATATGCATAATGGAGAAAAGGAGTCAAACCAATGACCAACCTGGGACGGCGTATCAAAGAAATGCGCGAAAAATCTGAGATGAGCCAGGAAACGTTGGCAAAGCAGTTGGGCGTTTCTCGCCCGACTTTATCGCTCATAGAGAATGGAGCGAGAAAGCTGACCGCTGAGGAGAGCAAAAAAGTGGCCGATATTTTCGGCATTTCAATGGATTCGCTTTTCGAGGAGAAAAAGGAGCCGCTTTTCATCATAAAGGAAACGCGCGCGGAATATCGAAAGGCAGAACCCGAAATTCGCCTGGATATCCCCCAAAAGAATTTCAAGAAATTCAAAGAAGTATTTCTTTACGTATTGAATAAGGTAGGGGCAAAGCCCAATATCGGTGAAACCGTCATATATAAACTGCTTTATTTTATCGATTTCGATTACTACGAAAGATACGAAGAGCAGTTGATAGGTGCCACCTATAAGAAAAATATACATGGCCCGACTCCGATGGAATTCCGCAAGATTACCGAAAGGATGATCGCGGACGAAGAAATCATAAAAGTGCCGGATAAATACTTCAGCTACCCCCAAACCAAATACTTGCCAAAGCGCGGTCCGGATCTGAGTTGTCTGAGCGCCAGAGAAAAGGCGACGATCGACAACGTCCTCGCTCGTTTGTCGGAGATGAATGCCCGTCAAATCAGCGACTATTCCCATCAGGATGTCCCTTGGCTGACGACCGACGAGGGCAAGATCATCCCGTATGAAGCCGTATTCTATCGCACTCCTCCTTACACCCAGAGGAACTATGACGAGCCAATTTAATGAAATATCGCGTCGGCCGGAATTTGAAAAGAATTTAAAAAAGCTTCTGAAAAGGTTTCGAACGCTTGATGAGGATTTAGAGAACCTGATCAGGCATCAAATCGTCCTTTTACATAAACTCGAGATCGATAATAGGGGAACCTTTCGGATTCCCGGCCTCCCTTTTCAAGAGCCTAAGATTTATAAGGTCAAGAAATTCGCCTGTAAGACGCTGAAGGGCCGGGGGGCGGATTCAGGTTTGCGACTGATCTATGCGTATTTCGAAGACGTGGACATAATCGAGTTGATCGAGATTTATTATAAGGGAGATAAAGAGAACGAGGATAGACAACGGATTTTGGCGATTTATCAATAAAAAAAATAAGGCCTCAGAGGCCGACCTTGACCGTGAATCCCGCGTTTAGGGTCAGCGCTTTGGTCTTGACGTGGAGGACGCCGCGCCGGTCCCGGGCGTCGAAGAACCAGCCCTCGGCCGCGGCCTGGAATTCCTCGCGCTTCTCGAACGTCGGCAGGGCCTTGTCGTTTAATCTCACGCCCGCCGGCCTGGCCGGAATATGAACGTCCACGATGTATGACCGGCTCGCCGGCATGTCTCTGTATTTTCCCTTGGCCGGGTTGACCTTTATGGAGATCTGAGTGTCGGGATTCTCGGCCGGAGCGGCGCCTTTTTTGGCCGGGGCCGGCTGGGCTTTCGGTGCTGCGGCCGGCGCGCTTCCCGCCCCCGCCGCTTGAGGCGGGTCGAAGGACTTGGGCGCCTCGACCTCGACGAGCGTCTTGGCGAAGACGCCGTTCTGGTATTCCCGGGTCAGGCCGTCGTCCTCATAGAGGGTGAAGCTCGATTTGCCGAAGGGATAGACGTCGAACGTCACCGGGTCCTTGGGCTTGTCCCGGTCGTGAAGCATTTCGGGATACATCGGAATGATCGCGCCCGCCTTGACGAATACCGGCAGCTTGTCCAAGGTCGTTTCATAGCCGTTGATGATTGACGGCCCGTTGTACTCCCGCCCGTCCCAGTAGTCGATCCATTTCCCCGCGGGAAGATAGATGTCGTTGCGGACGGGCGAGTCCTCGTAGACCGGCGCGACCAAGAGCGATTCGCCGCTCATGAACTGGTATTGGGTCCGCTTCGACCAGGTCAGCGGGTCGTCGGGATACTCGAGGACCATGGCTCGCACCGTCGGAACGCCCGTGTCGTACGCCTCCCGGCAATAGGTATAAATGTACGGCGTCAGGCGCATCTTGAGCTTCAGATATTTCCGGTTGTATGTCGTGTACGGCTCGCCGAAGATCCAGGGCTGTTTCATGAGGTTGGTCTGCTTGGACCAGCCGCTGATGATCATCAGGATGGGAGTGAAGCATTTCCACTGCAGGTCCCGGACCTGGGTCTGGGCTCCGCCGCCGAAGATGCCGTCCACATCGCCCGTCGCCGCGTTGAATCCAGACAGGCCCGCCCCGATCACGGTCGGAATATGGAAGCGGATGTATTCCCAGTTGCCCGACTGGTCGCCCGACCAGATGGTCGAATAGCGCTGGGCGCCGGCCCAGGCGCAGGTCGTCCAGACGAAGCCGCGCGCGTCGCTGTTCTTTTCGATGCCCTCGTAGGCATCCCGCATGCCGTTCATGGCGAATTGATACCCGCGTCCGACCCAGGCCACGTCGAGCTTCATGACGCGCGTCCCGAACTTGCTGACCTCGGCGGCGATCCGCTCCAGCCCCTTTTCCGTCCAGAGCCCGGTATAGAAGCCGCGCTTATGGAGCTCCTGGACCGTGTAATCCAAATCGATGTAGCCGCAGCCGTAGCCGTCGTTGGGCAGGATCCAGCCGCCCGGCATGTCGTTGGCCCGGTAGACGTCGGCCACCTTCTGGATGACATCGGGCGTCTTGCCCTTTTTGTTGTAGCAGTCGGCGTCGCCGAACTCGAGGCCCCAGCGGGGCGGAAAGAACGGCCGGCCGGTAACCAGCGTATATCCCTCGAGGATCTTTTTCAGGCTGGGACCGTAGAAATAATAGCAGTCGAACCGCGGTTCGTCGTGCGACAGGCTCATCTGGGGCAGAAAATCGTATTTGCCCGGGGCCATCGTGTTGCGGAACGCGCCGTAGCCGGCCGTGCTCATGTAAAAGGGGGCCGGATTGGGGGTCGTCCCGTCGCCCCAACCGCGGGTGTTGAGCCGGATGTTGACCGACGCGTCGCGATGGGAGAAGTAGCCGTTCTGCATGCCGCCGCCGAAGAAATTCTCGCTCTCGCCGCGCCGCAGAGTCTGGACCGTCGACGGCCCATAGCTCAGCGCCCGGCTCTCCTGCCAGATGATGGC
>JAPKZI010000192.1 GCA_026393865.1 Candidatus Aminicenantota bacterium | reverse complement strand
GGCGTTCTCTGGATCGGAACGCGGGGCCGGGGGATCGATCAGTATGTTCGCGACCGGACGAAATTCGGGCTGTACGTGCATCGGCCCGACGATCCGAACAGCCTGGGCTCCAGCTATATCCGGGGAATCGCCGAAGACGCCGCGGGAAATCTTTGGATCGGAACCGAAGACAAGGGGCTTGACTTTGTCGACAAGAAGCGCCGCGTCGTCGACCACATCAGGTACAACCCGGCCAATCCGGCCGGCCTGAGCAGCAACTTCGTCTATTCAGTTCGGACCGATCCTTCCGGCGCCGTTTGGATCGGGACAATGGGAGGCGGCCTGAACAAATATAATCCCCGGACGAAGACGTTCTTGCATTATAGCCATGATCCCCGGAATCCGGGAAGCCTGGGCAATGATCTGGTCCGATGCCTGTTTTTCGACAGCCGCGGGACGCTTTGGGTCGGCACGGACGGCGAGGGCCTGAACCGATTTGTCCCCGAAAAAGGCTCCTTCGTCCGCTATCAGCCTGCCCCGTCCGTCCCGGGAAGCCTGAGTCAGGCCAGGGTCCGAGTTATTTTCGAGGACCGCTCGGGCCGCATCTGGATCGGAACGTTCGGCGGCGGCCTCAACCGTTATGAAAAAAACACGGATTCCTTCACCGTCTTCCGGCATGATGCGGCCGATCCGAACGGCCTCTGCAACGACTTTGTGATGTCCCTGAACGAGGACTCGGCCGGAAATCTGTGGATCGGAACGGAAGAAGGGCTCAACCGCTACGATCCGAAAACGGGGACATTCGACTGCTTCACGGACAAGGACGGACTTCCGAACAACTCGATTTACGGAATCCTCATCGACGAATCGGACGATATCTGGATCTCGACGAATCGCGGCCTGGCCCGTTTCCGTCCTTCGACGAAGACCGTCAAAGCCTTCGACGTCGCGGACGGTCTTCAGAGCAATGAGTTCAACGGCGGCGCCTATTATAAAGCCGGGAACGGAGAGATGTTCTTCGGCGGAACGAACGGACTGAACCATTTTTTCCCCGGACGGATCAGCGACAATTCCATTGTTCCGGCCGTCGTGATCACCGATTTTCAGATCTACAACAAGCCCGTCGGCGTCGGTCAGAAGATCGACGGCCGCGTCGTTCTGGACAAATCCATCACGGAGACCGACATCCTGAACCTGTCATTCAGGCACCATCTCATCTCCTTCGAATTCGCCGCGCTCCACTTCGCCGCCCCTGAAAAAAACCAGTGTGCTTACATTCTGGAGGGGCTCGAAAAAGAGTGGAATTTCGTCAAAGACCGGCGATTCGTAAGCTATTCGAACCTAGCCCCGGGCCGATATACATTCCGGGTGAAGGCTTCGAACAACGACGGGCTTTGGAATGAAGAAGGCGTTGCCTTGAAGATCCGGGTTATTCCGCCGTTCTGGAAAACCTGGTGGTTCCTTGGATTAGCCGGTCTGGCGATCATGGCCTTCGCCTATTCCGTGGTCCAAAATCGAACCCGGAACATCCGGAACAGGACGGCCCTCCTGGAAAAGCGAGTTCAGGAGCGGACCGAGGAACTCCAACGGCAGATCGCGGTCCGGAAGAAAGCCGAGGAAGAGCTGGAGCGGCGTCAGCAGTATCTGGAAAGCATCCTCTTCAATTCCTCCAACGCGATCGTCGCGATCGGCGCCGACGGCGCCATCATCGAATGGAGCACGGGCGCGGAAAAAACGTTCGGCTGGACGCGCCAAGAAGTCCTGGGGAAAAACGTCGACGACGTCATCACGCTGCCCGAATTCAAAGAAAACTCCGTCGAGCTGACTCGGAAAACGCTCGGAGGTAAGCGCCGCGAGCTGTCCGAAGCGATCCGATATAGAAAAGACGGCACTCTGATCAACGTTATTTTAGCCAGCTCGCCGATCTACATCGGGGAGGAATCCGCCGGTGCTATGGCGGTTTATACCGACATCACGCGATTGAAAAAAGCCGAGGAGGCCGCCAAAGAGGCCAATCGGGCTAAAAGCGAATTTCTGGCCAACATGAGCCATGAGATCCGGACGCCGATGAACGGCATCTTCGGCATGACCGAGCTGGCCCTGGAAACCGACCTGACCCACGATCAGCGGGAATACATGGAAGCGGTCAAGACATCGGCCGACGTCCTGATGAACATCATAAACGACATCCTCGATTTCTCCAAGATCGAAGCCAAAAAAGTCGATCTGGAAAGCATCCCGTTCCATTTGCGAGATACGGTCCATGCCATGGTCTCGAGCATGGCGCTCCTCGCGGAGAATAAGGGACTGGAACTGGCTTATCATATTAGGGCCGACGTCCCTGACCGCGTTCTCGGCGATCCCGGCCGGCTCCGCCAGGTCCTGACCAACCTCCTGAGCAACGCCCTCAAGTTCACGAACCAAGGAGAGATCGTCGTGTCGCTCGACGCCGAGGAACGAACGACCGACGCCATCAAGCTCCATTTCCAAGTGCGGGACACGGGAATCGGCATACCGTCCGATAAGCTCGGATTGATTTTCGAACCGTTCACCCAGGCCGACAGCTCCATGACCAGGTTATATGGGGGAACGGGTCTCGGCCTCGCCATCTCGAAGCAGCTCGTCGAGCTCATGGGCGGCCGGATCTGGGCCGAAAGCCAACCGGATCACGGCAGCATTTTTCACTTCACGACTTCGCTTGGGCTTCAAACGCTGGCCGAGGAGGAGACGGCTCCTGTCCGGTTCGAGGACTTGAAAGATGTTCCGGTGCTTGTCGTGGACGACAATGCGACCAACCGCCGGATCCTTCAAGACATGCTGACCCATTGGGGTTTGAAGCCGATATTGGCGGAGAGCGCCTCCCGGGCGCTTATGCTGCTGCACCAAAGGCTCGATGCGGGCAGTCCCATCCGGCTGATCATCACCGACGCCAATATGCCGGTCATGGACGGATTCGAGCTGGCCGCCAGGATCAAATCCCAGCCGGAATTCGGAGATCTCATCATCATGATGTTGAGCTCGGTCGGATTACGCGGCGACTCCGCCCTGTGCCGCCGGCTCGGTCTGACGGCCTATTTGACGAAGCCTGTCAAGCAGTCCCTCCTTCTCGAGGCCATTATGCTCGCCCTCGGGACGTCGTCTGAAAGAGGGACGGAGACGCCCTTAATCACGAGGCATTCGATCACGCAGACGCGCGATCGATATTCAGTCCTGCTCGCCGAGGACAATGTCATCAATCAGAAGCTGGCCGTCAGAATTCTCGAGAACCGAGGGCACCGCGTGACCGTCGCGGCCAACGGAGAAGAGGTGTTGGCCGCGCTTGAAAGGGGGCCCTTCGACGCGATCCTTATGGATGTTCAAATGCCGAAAATGGACGGTTTCCAGGCCACGGCCGAAATCCGAAGACGAGAACAAACGACAGGCGGCCATCTGCCCATCATTGCCATGACCGCTCACGTGATGGCGGGCGATCGGGAGAATTGCCTGGA
>JAPKZI010000085.1 GCA_026393865.1 Candidatus Aminicenantota bacterium | reverse complement strand
TATCCGGCCTCCCGGGCCACCGTCCCGAAGGATTTCCCGATTCCGCTGCAGGGCACGATCACCACTTTTTTATTGGAGCCGTTCATCGGGACTGGACCTCCGCTTCGGCGAGGCTTTTCATGTGTTCGAAATAAACGGCGGGTTTCATGAGTCGGGCGGCGAGATCATCGTGTGAGGCGACCTCGATTACCGCCAGCCATCCTTTTCCGTAAGGATCCTGATTGATGACTTCGGGCGTCATTTCTAGATCCGGGTTAATCGTGACGATGGTTCCGGCCGCCGGGGACGTTAAGCTCACGTTGACCTTGATCGTCTCGATCACCCCGATCTCGTCGCCGATGACAAGACGGGTTCCCGCGGGACGCAACATGGCGAAGGTCAGGTCCCCGCTGTGCTGTTGGAGAAAGTCCGTGAGACCGATGCGCCAACGGTTCGAATTTTCCCCGGCCTCCGGCTTAAACCAGATTCCCTCCGGGCTGAAGAGTCGGTCCGTCGGCATCCGGAACGTGAATTTGTCGACAGTCGTTTCCAAGAATTCCATCCGATTCTCCTTTCGTTAAGGGACGAGCCTTTGCGGTGGAAGTGGGCCCTCGGGCAAAGCCCGGGGCACTCACCCGCGATGTAAATACGCGGCTGAGTACGGCGGAAGCGGATCCCCACACAAACCCTGGGGCCCCTGCCGCCGCCCCGGCCGCCGTCGACGTAAGGATACCATCCGTTCGATTATGGACATTGGATGACGCCCTGGGCCCAAAGGCAGGCGCCGCAGGCCGGGAACGTGTTCCCGAAGCAGTCCTCTTTGTTCTCCTCGACGAGGGTGCAGCCGCCGCAGATATGGCAGGGTGAAAATTCGAAGGCGCGCAAGCGCTCGCGAAAGGCCCTATATTCCTTCGAAGTCCAGATCTTCCGGAGCGTGCTGCGGCGGATGTCGCCGAGCGCGTAGCTATGAACCTTCCGTTCGTTGCCGTAGAGGTAGGTTTTATAGGTGTGCAGCAAGCCCATGCAGGGGCTGACCTGTCCGTCCCAGCGGACGAACGTCGTCCGGTCCTGGATGAAGCGGCACTGTTGGGACGGAGCGTAGATCTTATTACCCATGAGGGTCAGATTTTCATATCCTTGGAGCAGGCGATAGAGGGCCTCGCGGGTGATGGGGCTGACATCGAGGCGCGGGAGGCTCATCTCGACCTTGCCTGGGGCGAAGGTGAAGGTGTCGGTCGTGAGCGTCAGCTGGCAGAGCATCTCTTTTTCCATGTCCGGGCTGTAGGGGAGGACGTTGCTGACCAGGATCCTGTCGGCGCCGATCTTGCGCGCTAGCTCGTCCATGGCTTTGAGATCGTCGATGTTTCTTTTCATGACGACGAAGGCGATCCCGACATCGATCTTGCGCCGCCGCGCGGGGTTCATCGAGCAGGGTGCCGTTGGTCGTCATTTCGGCGCGGACGCCGAGAGCCTTGACCTTCCCGATCATGGCCAGGATGTCCGGGTGGGCCGTCGGTTCCCCGAATCCGCCGAACATTACCGATTCGAGGCGCTTGAACGCCTTGAGCTGGCCGGCGAGACGGTCGAAGGTCTCCCTTTCCATGTCGCCCAGGGACTCGTCCCAGGTGTTGCGGATGCAGGTTTGACAGGACAGGTTGCAGCGCGAGGTCGGCTCAATATAGACCCGGGCCAGGGTGTGAAGACTCGGCCGGACCTCGACGAAACCCCGGTTTTCGACGATCTCGAGCCGATCTCTTCCGGCCGCGCCCAGCTTTCCGAGAAGCCGGGGGGGAAGAATCAAGGCGCCGTTTTTTCCGAGGCGAACTTGATGTACGCGGATTTTTTCTGGGGCCGGTGTCCGGTCGCGCCGGATTTCTTCGAGTTCTCTCACCCGACCGCCCTCGCCCACCTGTTTATCCCATCCGCCCGCATCCCTTTTGACGGTCCTAAGGCCTGGTTCTTTCCTGGAAGTACCGCCGCTGGAAATAGAGGGCCACATTGACCAGGCCGATCATGACCGGGACTTCGATGAGCGGGCCGATGACCGCGGCGAAAGCT
>JAPKZI010000191.1 GCA_026393865.1 Candidatus Aminicenantota bacterium | reverse complement strand
AGCGGTTGGAGTTCGAGCAGAAAAATTACCGGGGCGCTTTGGAACGCTATCGACAACTCTTTGATGCCGGCGCCGACCCGCAGACGAAAGGGCAACTCTTGAACGCGATAGCCAGGGTCCAAAAAAAATCCGGGCTCATTGATTATATGAAAGCGCTGCAGTCCTTAGAAGAAAAGGATTATAAAAGGAAGAAGGAGGTACTGCAGGATGAACATATATATTGGGTGCGATGCGCACAAGCGGTATTCGATGTTCGCTTCGATGAACGAACGGGGTCAGACGGGACGTCCGGTCCGCGTCGAACACACGCGGGCGATGTATCGGGAGTTTTTGCGAAGTCTGCCGCCGGGCTCGCCGATCGCCATCGAGAGCGTAGGGAACTGGTACTGGATGATCGAAGAGATGGAGAAGGCGGGGCATGAGCCGCGGTTGGCGAATGCGGGGAAAGCGAAGCTGATGATGGGCCAGATCAACAAGACCGACAAGCTCGATGCCACGGGGTTGGCGACGCTGCTTCGGAACGGGACGCTGCCGTCGGTCTGGATTCCGCCCAGAGAACTTCGCGACGAGCGGGAGCTGCCGCGGATGAGGATGAGCCTGGTCTCGGTCCGGACGATGCTCAAGAACCGGATTCATGCGACCTTGGCCAAGTACGCGATCGAGATTGACGAAGTCAGTGATGTGTTTGGGGTGAAGGGTCGGGAGCTGCTGAAGAAACGGCTGGAGGAACTGCCACCCTACACCCGCCAGTCGGTCGAGACCCAGCTGGAGCTTCTGGACGAGGTCGAGGCCCATCTCAAGGAGGCCGAAAAGGAGATCCGGGAGGTGGTCAAGACGACGCCGGCGATGAGGCTGTTGATGACGATTCCGGGGGTGGGGCCGATCCTGGCCGTGGTCATCGCCTTGGAGATCGGGGACATCTCGAGATTCCCGAGCCCCGAGCATCTGGCCAGCTATGCCGGGACGGTTCCCCGGATCCGGTCGAGCGGAGGGAAGACCTCCTTTGGGAAGGTTCGGTCGGACGTGAACCGATACTTGAAGTGGGCCGTGATCGAGGCGGCCAACGTCATCATGATGAACCAACGCCCATGGTCGGGCTCTCATCTGGTCCAGCTTTACTTGAGGCTGAGGGAGCGAAAAGGGCATGCCAAAGCCGTCGTGGCTGTCGCCCGGCATTTGGCCGGAGCGGTGTTTTGGGTCTTGAAAAAGAATGAGGCTTACAAGGAACCGCAGAGATCGATTTCGTCGTCCCAGGAGTAAGCGCGGCCCTCGCATGAGTCTTCGAGACTCGTTCATTGATTGCGCGACTCTCTGGGGAAGATGCTCATGCCGAACTAACGGCGAATACATGCATCCGGCGAAACGGATCGAGCCCCCTAAAGGCGAACCAGAGTCCTTCGAGGAGGAAGACGACATTATGATAGAATCACCTTTCTAAGGCCTTGACATCTGCAGCGCTTTCATACATGCGAGGCCGGCTTCGCCGGCCGTGGCAATCGCATCTTTTTAAGCGTGTCATTGCGAGCCATCGCGCGAGAGCGTGATGACGTGGCAATCCGACACAACGTGTCGTCCTAAGCGCAGCGAAGGATCTCATCCGACCTCGGATCAGCAGTATGAGATCCCTCGAAAGACTCGGGACGACTCTTCGAGTCGGATTGCCACGCCAAGAGGCTCGCAATGACGGGGCTTGAAATCCTACCTCTTCGGAACGATCTTCACGTTCAGCGGAATCCTCCGCATAGCGCCGAATCCGTCCTTCGCCACGAAGACCATCTTGTACTCTCCCACAAACCCCGGCCCGGGCATCCAGGAGAACGTGCCGGTGCACGCGTCGAGCGTCGAGCCGATCGGCAGTGGCCGCAGTTCCTCGCCCACGATCATATAGCCCGACAAGATTGGGGTCGCGTCTCCATTTTTCACTTTTTCCCGGCCGATTGTAGACGCGACCCCAATTTCCAGCCGGTTCACCTCGGGGATCTCGACACGGTAAACGCCGAAATTGTCGGGGGCCACGCTGACAGGATCGGCCTTTAGGTCGAAACCCTGCTTCACCCGCAGCGGTTCGAATGTCATAGGCAGGTTGAGAATGTCTTCTATTTTGGAGATCGCCACGTCGCTTCGCTCCTCGCGCTGACTTTTCGCGGAAAGATCGGGAGCCCCCAAAGATCGCGTGTCCCCAATCCTTCTTGAGGACGTGTCCCTAAGGTACATGTCCCCAAAGTACATGTCCCCATTTTGTATCGGCGTTCCCGTATTCACGATATTGAAATACCGGCTGCCGATCCCGTCCGCGGCGCCCGCGTCGTCCGTCGCGATCCAGTGGATCGTGTGGACGCCGTTCGGGTAGGCCGTCGTGTTCAGGAAAAAGGCCCCGACAGGCCCACCGGAGTTGTTCAATCCTGGGAAAGCCGTCGCCACGTCTACCCGGTATTGATCATACATGTTCGGCGCCGTCGCCAAATTCCCGACTTTCACGCTGTCCACAAATACGTCGATCGTCGAACCGTCCTTGGGCACGGTCTTTGTCATCGGAGTCAGGACCCAGCCGAAATTCAGATACGGATTCCCGGCCGAATCCCCGCCCTGCTCCGGCGTATCGATCGTCCCGAACGGTTTCGTCGCATGGGCGTTGTCGCATGTGATCGACTTGCTCCCGAGCAGCGTTGGATTCCCTTCCTTATCGTAAGCGAACGCGTGCAGCCTGTACGTCCCGTTCCCGCCGCTCGGCAGGAAGTTCGTCAGCAGCATATAGCCCCATCCCGCACGGTAGTTCAACGGGAATCCCGGATAGCTCGTCTCGATATCCGGCCGCGCGCCCTCGACGAAGATCCCATATCCGATAAACACCAGGCCGTCCGGCCCGATCGCCCCCGTCGGGTCGCTCGAGTGGGGATCTCTTTTGACCTCGACTCGAGTGACCTCGACGTCGTCGATCACCCAGCCCGTCACCGGGATCGCTCCCGTGATCCCCGTCGTCCCGTCGACCGGCGTGGAGAACTCGCCAAACGGCAGCGAGCTCGTCCCGGCGTTTTTGACGGTCAGGTAAACGCTGATCGTCCGGGGATTATTGGCCACGACTGGTCCGGCGTCGCCGTCCAATTCAGCGTCCCTCCGCCCGAATTGCCGAGGATAACCGTCTGGGGCTTCGTGACGACGCCTCCGGCGACGGCCCCGTAGTCCAACCGCGTCCGGCCGAGCGTGATCGTCGGCGGAGCCGCGCTGATGATGAAGGCCGCGTCGCTCGCGTCGGAAGGCGTGCCCTGATCGGCTTCGCTGACCCGGACCCGGCACGTCGTCGAGACCGCGTCCGGAACCGTCCAACTATAAGCGCCCGCGTTAGTGATCGACGAGGTCGCCAGCGTGTACGTCGTTCCGCCGTCGGTCGAATATTCGATCTTCACGTTCACGACCGTCCCCGCCGTCGTCCAGGTGACGTTGTGGACCGAACCGACAAGCCAGTTTTCCCCGCCGTTCGGCGCCGTGACGTTGATCGCCGGCGGAACGACGATGGAATAGTTCGCGTCGCTCGTGTCTGTCGGCGTTCCGCCGACAGCCTCGCTGATCCGCACCAGACAGGTCGTCGAAGCCGCGTTGGGAACCGTCCAGCCGTAGCTTCCCGTGTTGGCGGTCGAGGCGATAACCGTCGTATAGCTCGAGCCGTTATCCGTCGAATATTCGATCTTGACGTTGGCGATGCCCGCCGTGGACGACCAAGTGATGTTTTTCGCCGAGCCGACCTCCCAGCTTTCACCGCCGTTGGGCGCAGTGACGTTGATGGTCGGCTGGGTGACGATCGAGAAAACCGCGTTGCTCGCATCGACCGGCGTCCCTCCGGAGACCTGGCTGACCCGGACCAGGCAATTCTCGGACGGCGCGTTCGGAACCGTCCAGGCATAGGTCCCAGCGTTAGCCGTCGAGGCGAGGATCTCCGTATATCCCGTCCCGCCGTCCGTGGAATATTCGATCTTGACGTTCCC
>JAPKZI010000102.1 GCA_026393865.1 Candidatus Aminicenantota bacterium | reverse complement strand
TTCCATGCCCCCTGGCCCGCCTTCGACCCGCGGCTGGCCCGGGAGGAGAAGGCGACCATTGTCGTTGAGATCAACGGCAAGATCCGGGACAAGTTCGAGGCCGACCTTGGTGTTGCCGAGGACGAGATGAAGGCGCAAGCCCTCGGTCTTCCCCGCATCCGGGCGCTCGTCGGCGACCGGCCGGTCCGCAAGGTCGTCTGTATCCGGAACAAGATCGTCAACATCGTGCTATAATTAAATGGGGACATGTACCGGGCATCTGCCAGTTTTGACAAAATTGAATATGCGTAAAAAAATAAATGGGAAATGGCCGGTCCGTGTCCCCGTTTTGATTTTTCTGGCCCTTACGATCGTCTTCTTCGCGGCTTGCGGCTACCGCCTGCGCGGCACGGGGAATCTCAGCGACGTCCTGCCTCCGACCGTCAAAAAGATCGGCGTCCCGCTGTTCATCAACCAGACGACGAAGTTCGAGCTCGATAAAAAGCTCACCCAGGCGGTCTTCGACGAGTTCGTCGCCCGCGGAAGGGTCGAGATCACGTCGGACGTGAAGACGGCCGACGCCGTCCTGACCGGAACGATCACCGGATTCAGCGCCGTTCCCGCGGGATTTTCGAGCCAGGGCTCGGCCGACCACTACACCGTCTATGTGGTGACCAGCATCACCCTTGTCGATTCCAAGACCCAGAAGGTCTATTATTCCAATCCCTCGTACACGTTCAACGAGGATTACGAAGTCCCTCAGGGCAAGGACTTCGAGTCCGTGGAGAATGAAGCGATTAAGAAGATCGCCCCCAAGTTCGCCCGGAACCTGGTCCTGGCGATCCTCGAGGGGTTCTGAGGGTGCGCAGCGCGCTCCTCGGCCGGGAGATCCGGGAGGCCGATCTCCTGCCCGCCTATTTCTTTTACGGCGAGGAGCTGTTTCAAGCCGAACAATTCATCCGTGATCTCCAACGGGCCCTGGTCTCTCCCGAAGTGCAGGGGATCAGCCTGGAGAGGTTCGACCTCGAGGAGACCGGTTGGCGGGACATCCTTGATGTGGCCCGGACGATCGCTTTCTTTTTCTCACCCTGGCGCCTGCTCGTTGTCGCGATCGAACAAAAAAGCAAATTGGATCTGTCCGCAACCGAGCAGCAAATCATCAAGGAGTACTTCGGGGCTCCGACGCAAAAAACGGTTTTAATCGTCCTTTTCACGGGGAAGATCCGGAAGACGTCCTCCCTCTATCGATTGTTTTCCTCGCTGCCGAAAACCGCGGTGCGCATGGAGGAGCTGAAGGTCCTCAAGAACGAGAGCCTCTTCACCTGGGTGAATGAAAAGCTGGCCGCCCTCGGCAAACGGGCGAGCTCCGAGGCGATCGACCGCTTGGTCGAAATGACCGGGAACAATCTGCAGCAGCTGGATAGCGAACTGGAGAAGCTCGCCACGTACGTGGGCGAAAAAAAGACGATCGATGTCGCCGACGTCAATCAGCTCGCGGACTGGGTCAAGAACTACCTGGAGTGGGAGCTGACGGCCTGCCTTGAGCGGTCCGATCTCGAGCAGGCGCTGATGGTCCTGAACAAAAGGTTCCAGGAAGGGGACCGGCCCGAGCATGTCCTCTACAACCTGGTCAACTTCTGCCGCGACCTTCTAGCGGCCAAGGTCTGGCTGCGCGAAAAGATGGACCGGAAGGACATCTTCCGAGAGCTCAAACCGCAGATCCCGGAGAGAATGGGGCGCTTTTATTGGACCAGGCATAGGGAATTCTTCAGTCTGGTCGACAGGCTTTCCCAAAAGGAGATCGTCCGTTTCGTGACTCGGCTGGAGCAGCTGGACCTCAAGCTCAAGACGACGGACACCTCGCCCCAGGCATTATTCGAATCGTTTGTCTTCGACTATTG
>JAPKZI010000105.1 GCA_026393865.1 Candidatus Aminicenantota bacterium | reverse complement strand
CAACGTGGTCACGGCCGAGACCTTGCGCGAGGCTCAGAAGCATCCGGACAAAAACAGGGACCTGATCGTGCGGGTCGCCGGCTACAGCGACTACTTCGTGGACTGCGGTACGGAGCTCCAAAACGAGATCATCCGCCGGACGGAACACCAGGAATTTTAGTAGCTCTCCCCCTTTTCTAAAGGGGGATTCAGGGGGATTATTCCTGACCCCCCTTTTTAAGAAGGAAGAGGGGATTCCTCTCGCATCCCGCTTCCAAAATATGGTATCCTCTGGCTTCCGGAAATGAACGCCATGCCTCCAATCTCTCCCGAACCCGTCCTGTCCA
Organism: Candidatus Aminicenantota bacterium; assembly: GCA_026393865.1. Taxonomy (GTDB): domain Bacteria; phylum Acidobacteriota; class Aminicenantia; order Aminicenantales; family UBA4085; genus JAPKZI01. The sequence continues at coordinate 1,458 of JAPKZI010000105.1, read as the reverse complement.
TCGTTCTGGGCTTGATCGGGATCGCCCTCATCGTCCTCGTCCTTCCGTTCCTGGTTAAAAAGATCGAGGAGAATCTCGAACCGTTCTTCCTAATCATGGGGATCGCCGCGGTGACCATCTCCGGCCTCTGGAGCGGGGAACTGATTGTCGAGGCGCTCAAGGCGCCGGTGATGATCGGCAAAATCCCGGTCGGCATCTTCCAGGTTGTCCTCGTCGTCGGTTTCCTGATCCATTACTTCAATGAGCCTTTCTGCAACGCGGTCCTCCACCTCGAGCACAAGCTGGGGCACCGGCTCTTCATCTTCCTGCTCATCGTTTTCTTCGGGCTTCTCTCGAGCGTCATTTCGGTCATCCTGACCGCCGTCCTCCTGGCCGAGATCGCGGCCGCTCTCCCCGTGGCGAAGAAGGTCAAAATCGAACTGATCGTGGTGTCCTGTTTCGCGGTGGGGCTCGGAGCGGTCCTGACGCCGCTCGGCGAACCCCTGTCCACTCTTCTCGTGGCCAAGCTGGACGGTCCGCCCTATAACGCCGGATTCGGTTTTCCGTTTAAGCATTTCGGGATCTACATGGTCCCTGGAGTCATCGCTATCGCCCTCTTCGGGGCGTTCTGGCTCGGCCCGAGACTGAAAGCCCATAGAGAAGGCCATGTGGCCCATTCCAGGGAAACGGTCCTGGCCGTCGGCCTCAGGGCGGTCAAGGTCTATTTCTTCGTGGCGGCCCTCGTCCTGCTCGGCGAAGGCTTCAAACCCCTGATCGTCTGGTATTTCCAGAAGATCCCCGGCGAAGCCCTCTACTGGTTCAATTCGATTTCGGCCGTCCTCGACAACGCCACGCTCACGGCCGTCGAGATCGGGCCGGCGCTCTCGCTCTCTCAGATCATCGGGATCATCATGGGCTTATCCATCGCCGGAGGAATGCTCATCCCGGGCAACATCCCCAATATCGTGGCCGCCGGCCGCCTCAAGATCGGCATGAAGGATTGGGCCAAGATCGGGCTGCCGATCGGATTTGTCGTGATGGCGGTCTATTTCGTGATCCTGTACGTCCTGTGAACGAGACGGTCGAGATCGCCCTCGATTTGACGGCCCCGGATCGGATTCCGGCCGTGGATCCCGCCTATTTCGAGATGCCCGCCCCCTTCTTCAGGTAAGGCACGCCCTCGGTCAGCCACTTCGGCGCCGGCGCGCCCTTCAGGTAGTGATCGAAGAACTCGAAGAAGCGGACCGTCAGGTCCCTCCGGTTCGCCAACCCGCGCAGCCCGTGGCCCTCGTTCGGATAGGCCAGCAGCACGGCTTTCTTGCCGTGGTAGCGCAGGGCGTTGTAAAAAGCGAGCCCGTTGATGAAGCCGACCGTCGGATCGGCCGTCCCGTGCATGATGAGGAACGGCGCGGTCACGTTCGGGGCATGGGTCAGGGCCGACTCGAAATGGTATTTGTCGGGCCGGTCCCAGGGCGAGAA
>JAPKZI010000158.1 GCA_026393865.1 Candidatus Aminicenantota bacterium | reverse complement strand
GATGTTGACCGACGCGTCGCGATGGGAGAAGTAGCCGTTCTGCATGCCGCCGCCGAAGAAATTCTCGCTCTCGCCGCGCCGCAGAGTCTGGACCGTCGACGGCCCATAGCTCAGCGCCCGGCTCTCCTGCCAGATGATGGCGGTGTTGTCCTTGTTGAACAGGGCGAAGCGCAGGGGTCTTTTATAAACGCGGAGGACGCATTCCTTGCTTTCCAGCTTGTAGTATTCGCCGGCGTCGCGCCAAGCGACGGCGATGGGGGCGCCTTTGTATACGACAATTGACGCGTCCTCGGCGTTGACGGGGTAGTCGGCGAACGTTCCGTCCGGCCCGAGCCAGACGCGGAAGAGGTCGTCGCGATAGAACATGACGCGGACCTGGTCGGGTCCCGCGGCGAGGTTGAAGACATTGTCCTTGACGTCGAAAGCCGTCAGGTCACCGAGAGTGACGCTCCGGCCGCGGAGTGCGGCCGCCGGTTTCTGTTGGGGAGTTCCCGCCGCAGGCTTAGCCGGAGAGGCTTGCGGCGGAGGCGTCTGCGGAGCCGCTTGTTGGACGCCGGCGACGGCGATCACGGCCGCCGCGCATATGATAATAAATACGGGCAGAGCTTTGAACGCTTTTTTCATCATCGGGCGATTTCTCCTCCGACAAAGTTTTGTTCATTAGGACATAGTTGTCAAGACCCCTCCATCTTTCCATTTATCTCGTTTTCGATATAATGAAATTCCGAACCGATGAAGATGCTCCTTGTTCCCGCGCTTGGCCTGGCCGTTCTCCTCATTTATCTTTTTACTGAGCGAAGGACTCTCCAGAGGACGCTGAAAACGATCCCTCTCCGTATTTGTGTCACGGGGACGCGGGGAAAATCGACGGTGACGCGGCTCATCGCCGCCGCGCTTCGCGAAGCCGGATACCGGGTCCTGGCCAAGACGACGGGGTCGAAGCCGGTTCTCATCTTTCCGGACGGCCGGGAAAAAGAGATCGAGCGGGCCGGAAAACCGGCGATCCTGGAGCAAAAAAGAGTCGTAAGGCTCGCTCATGAATTGCACGCGGACGCCCTCGTCGTCGAGATGATGAGCATCCGGCCCGAGACCATGGGCGTCGAATCCCGCAAGTTGCTGCAACCGCGTCTCCTGGCCATCACCAACGTCCGTCTGGACCATCGCGACGAGATGGGTAGGACGAAGGACGAGATCGCCGTTTCGCTGTCCGCGGCCATTCCCTTCCAAGGAACGGTGTTGCTCCCGGAGGAGGAATTCTATCCGGTATTTCAAAGGACCGCTGACGAACGAGGGACGCGGATCGTGAAAGTCCCTCGGCTTTCCGATGCCCAAGCCGGCCATGATTTCCCCGAAAACATCTGTTTGGCGCTGGCTCTGACCGAAATCCTCAACATCCCCAGGGAAACGGCCCTCCGGGGCAAGGCCAAGGCCCGGGCCGACTTCGGCGGACTGAAGATTTGGATGGCCCGGCCGGAGCCTTTAAAAGGCGATTGGTATCTGGCCAGCGCCTTCGCGGCCAATGAACCGGAATCCACCGGAAAGGTCTTAGCCCTCATTCAAGAACGCTTCCCTCGGGTCCCGCGAAAGATGATCGCACTGCTCAACCTTCGCGAGGACAGGGGAGACCGGACCCGGCAGTGGCTCGACGCTCTTCAGGCGGGATTTTTCGACGCCTTCGATGAGATGGTCTTCATCGGCGACCATGCCCGAGCGCTGGCCAGGAAGAAGCTGTCCGGGCCGTCGTCGAAGACGAAGATCTCCGCCTGGCCGTCGCGCCGCCCCGACAAGATCATGGACAGGATCTTCGCCGCGGAGGGCGAAAGCCGAGGCATTGTCGGCATGGGGAATATGGGCGGATTGGGAAGCGAACTGGTGGATTACTGGGGCCGGATCGGAGCGCCATTGTGACCGCCACCATCCTGATCGGCATCGTCGTCGCCCTCCTCTACGCGGAGATCATCGGGATCCTGCCCGGCGGCATAATCGTCCCCGCCCTGATGGCCCTTTATCTGGATCAGCCGTTGCGGGTGGTCGCGACCATCTTGGCCGCCTTTCTCAGCTTCGGCTGCTACAAATTCTTTGGACGCTATTTTCTCCTGTTCGGCCGGCGCCGTTTCGTCCTCCTGCTTCTTCTCGGCGCCCTGTTCGGCCAGCTTTGGCTGCTTCTCTGGCCGCGTCTGTTCGCGGCCCCGCTCGACCTCAGGGTCATCGGCTGGATCATCCCCGGCCTTCTGGCTAACAACCTCGTCAGACAGAAGATCCTGCCGACCCTGGCCTCGCTGGCGACCGTCACCATTTTGACTTATTTC
>JAPKZI010000099.1 GCA_026393865.1 Candidatus Aminicenantota bacterium | reverse complement strand
ATTTCGGCCTGACGGTCGATCCGGAAGATCACATCTTGTTATTTATCAATAACCTGGCCAAGAAGACGCGGGATATCGCCTTTCAGGTCTATTCGATTGACGGAGCGTCATTGGCGACGACCAAGATCGATCCGGGGGAATACAAGTTGCTCGATCCTTCGATCCTTTATCTCTATAAATATTTCCTTTACGCCTCGCTGGAAAAGACAAGCGGCGACGGCTCGCAATTCTTGGCCCGGATCAAAATCGCGGATTAAAGATTTGGGGACACGGTCTTGTGTCCCCTGCCTGAAAAATCAATTCAGGGCTTTATAAGCGAAATCGTCGACCATCACCGAGCCTTTGCCTTTGACGACGATCCCGACCTTCAAGCTGGAAAAGCCACCCAGCATGTTCTGGTGATAGCCGGAAACGTCCAGGGAATTCGGGCAGGGCTTCCATGTTTTTCCATTCTCGCTGTAAAAGAACTGGAGGTCGAAGTCGACCATGCGGATCTTGAGATATTTGGCGGCGGGAGCTTTGATCCTGGGGCCGAACGGCCAAACGCCTTTGGCATAGCCCGAGACCGTCCCGCCCTTCAGGCCGACGCCGGCGAACATCTTGTTGCTGTAATAGGCGACAAGTCCGGTCTCGACGTCGCCCTCGGCCGCCAGCCGGACCGAGGCCTCGTAGGAGTGGTCTCCGATCGTACAGAGCAGAGCGTGGTAGTTGTCCGGCACCGCCGTCAGCTTCAGCCCGCCGCCCGTTACGGTGTAATTCGAGAACGACTCCGGGCCGACGAAATGCCATTGCGGCTTCAGCTTTGCGCCCGAGAAGTCGTCGTTCTCAATGGTGATGTTCCTAAACCTCCGGATGACGCCCTCGGTTTTCGTCTCGCGGACGGTCTTAAACCAGCCGTCCTTGGTCCATTCGATCGGCTCGATCAAGGTGTACCGTCCTAGGGGCGCGTATCCGTTCTCATAAGCGTGATAGACGATATGCCAGCGGCCGGCCGTGTCCGAGAAGATCGTGCCGTGGCCCTTCGACCAGTATTTCTCGGCCCGGCTCCAGGTGTGGAGGATGGGATTGAACGGACTGTTCTTCCAGGGTCCGAGCGGATTTTTCGACCGGGCGGAGACGACCATGTGGCTGGTCGAGGGACCGGCCGTCCCGCCCTGAGCCGTGGTCAGATAATAATAGCCGTCCTTGAAGACCAGCTTCGGCGATTCGGAATAGAACCCCTCGACGACCCAGTCCTCCGGGTATTTCCAGCCGGCATAGACGGACTTCAGCGCCTTGACGACTGACAAACCGTCGGAAGAAAGCGGGACGACCCGGCCGCCATCCACGTACAAATACCTCTTGCCGTCGGGAGCCGCGATATGGCCCGGGTCGATCCCCGGCAGTTTGAGATCGACCGGCTCGCTCCACGGTCCTTCGGGCCGATCGGCCGTGACGACCCAGTTTGTCCGGGCCGCCGGAAAATAGATATAGAACTTGTTCAGGAAATGGACGATATCGGGAGCCCAAACGTCGCCGACCGCCTTGTGAAGGGCATAGCCGATCCGCTCCCATTTGCCGAGATCGGTCGAATGCCAGATCAGCAACCCGGGCAGGGACGTGCCGCAGGAATGGGTCATGTAGTAATCGCCCCCGACGCGGACGATGGTCGGGTCGGGGAAATCGCCGCTTAGGACGACCTGGATTCCCTCTGAAGTCCGGCCGGGACTCTGCTCCAATGCCGCGGCGCAAGAAACGACAATCCATCCTAAAAGGACGGTCAGACCGATTTTTTTCACGGCAGTCCTCCCCTTCCAATTTAATAAAAACGGGAATATAAATAAAGGGAAAGAAAAGGAGACGCCATTCCGCAGAAGGAACTGACCCTGATTTATTAAATGGAGGGAAGGCCGATGATGACCTGCGGCTTGAGACTGATCGTCGTCTGGGCCGCTCTATTGGCCGGTGCCGGCGCGGGAGTCTGTCAAACGATCGAAACGCGCGGTCAGCCGCCCTGCGGGGATCTCAAACCTTTTCCACGGACGGCCGGATCAAACCTTATCGCCTCTGGGCGCGATTCTCGACCCCGCGCTTCGAAGCGCGCCTCGGCCTGCAAAAGATCAATTTCGGCTCGGCCCTCCTTCTCCGGCCTCTCATGTGGTTCGACCGCATCGATCCCAACGACCCTCTCCAGCTCACCGACGGCGTCTACGGAGCGTTGGCCAGGTACACGTTCGTCGGGAACGCCAATATCTGGATCTGGGGGCTTCTCGGCAACACGGACGCCAAAGGCTGGGAATTCGTTCCGACGAAGAGCCGGACCCCGGAATTCGGGGGGCGCTTTCAAGTCCCGCTCCTCTCCGGCGAGGCGGCCTTCTCCTTCCATCACCGGCTCATGGACCCATCCCGCTCCCTGCTCCCTCTTCCCGCGGAAGAAGCGGAACGCGTCCCCGAGAACCGCTTCGCCCTCGACGGCAAATGGGACATCGGGGCCGGCGTCTGGTTCGAAGGCGTCCTGGTCCATCAGGATTTCCGACTGTATCCGTTCAGGTATCAGCAATTTCTCAATCTCGGAGCGGACTACACCTTCGGCCTTGGAAACGGCCTCCACGTCATCGCCGAGCATCTGATCTCCTCTTCCTCGGACAAAGCTCTCGGCGGAGGCGAATCGCTCCGGTTCACGGCCGTCTCGGCTGATTACCCGCTCGGGCTGTTGGACCGGATTAGGGCCATCGTCTTCCACAACTGGAAGAGCGGCGACTGGTACCGCTTGATCACGTGGCAGAGGACCTACGACAAATGGAGCTTTTTCGCCATCGGGTTCTGGAATCCGGACCGTTACCAAATTTACGCCAGCCAGCAGGGCCAAGCCCTCTTCGCCGGAAAGGGCCTTCAGATCATGGCCGTATTCAATTATTGAAGGGCGAGGTGACCATGGACGATTCGATCCTAATCAAGACCGTCGACCTGGTGAAGATCTACCCCATGGGCGGCGAGTCCATCACCGCCCTGGCCGGCGTCAGTCTGACTTTTAAAAAAGGCGAATTCTCAGGGTTGGTCGGACCCAGCGGCTCGGGGAAGACGACCCTTCTCAATATCCTCGGTTCGCTCGATATCCCCACGTCGGGAAGCGCCGAGGTCCTCGGCTTAAAAGTGGAAAACTTGTCGCACAAAAAAGCCGCCGCGCTGCGGAACCATCACATCGGATTCATCTTCCAGACCTTCAACCTCCTCCCCGTCTATTCGGTCTATGA
>JAPKZI010000054.1 GCA_026393865.1 Candidatus Aminicenantota bacterium | reverse complement strand
TCGTCGGGCCGCTTGCTCCGCTCGGAGGCGATGATGACCCAGCGTCCGCTGATATGGTCCTTCCTCAGCTGGGATTTCATCTGTTCAAGAGGTCCCTGATCTTGGCCTTGAGCTCGACGAGAGAAGACGATTTGACCACATAGGCATCCGCGGCCCAGGTCATGAAATCCTGCTTGTAGCTCTGATAGGCCGTGTTGATGATGATCGGGATGTCCTTCCGCAGGCCCATGATCTCGGTGATGAGCTCCACGCCGTCGCGGCCGGGCATCCGGATATCCGTGACGATCAGGTCGAACGGCTCCCGCTTAAGGGCCGCCAACGCCTCCTCGGCGTTGCCGGCGGTCGTCACCTCATAGCCTTCCTGGGCCAGTTCCTCTTTATACAAGAGACAAAGGGCGTCCTCGTCCTCGACGATCAGGATCCTTTTCATGCCTCGGCGCTCCTTTCTTGGCCGCTTCTGAAAAAGAGCCGGAACGACGTGCCGCGGCCGACCTCGCTGTCCACTTCGATCCTCCCCCCGCTCGCTTCCATGACCCGTTTGACGAAGAGCAGCCCCAGCCCCATCCCCTTGTCCTTGGTCGAGAAAAAGGGCGAAAAGAGCTTGTCCCGGACCGCGGGGGGCATGCCCTTCCCCGTGTCCTGAACGCATACGACGACCCAATTCTGGTCCTCGCGGCCGCCCTGGACCGTGACGCGGCCGCCCGGGGCCGTCGCTTCCATAGCATTGGCGATAAGATTGCGGAAGGCTTCCCCCACATAGGTCGGGTCGCCCAGAACCTTCGGCAGGCGCTCTTCGATGTCCAGGTGGACCTCGATGCCGCCGCTCTTCATGGTGAGGTCTGGATTCTGAATGACGCCGAGCAGTGTGGACTTCAGATCGAAAGGAACCGTCTTCCGGACATCCACCTTTAGAAAGAGAGCCAGCTTCGTCACCACGTCCTCGAGACGCCGGATCTCCTTCCGGATGATCTCCAGGTTGCGGCGTTTTTTGGCCTCTCCGATCCGATTCGTGAGGAGCTGGTCGGTGAATCCTCCGATCGCCGTCAGCGGGTTGCGCAGCTGATGGGTGATGAACACCGCCATTTCGCCCAACGCCGCCAGGCGTTCCATTTCGATCATTTTATTGTGGAGCAAGGTCGTGTACATGTAGTTTCCGGCCATCAGACCGCACAGACTGGCCAGCTTGATGTCCTTGGATTCGATGTGCCGTTTAGTATAGGCGTTGTCGAGAATGATGAGACCCATGATCTCGTCCTGGGCGTAAAGGGGGACACAAAGGAACTCCTCGACACCGATCGCCTCGAGGAACTTCGGATCGATGAGGGGTTCCTGCCGGGCGTTTTGGACGAGCAGCATCTCCTTACGCGCGGCGGACGTCGCGGGGATGGTCAGATTGTCCTGCGACAAGGAATAAACGAGGGGCTTCACGATCTGGCTGAGGGATTCAGGCTGCCGCGTCAACAACCAGCGGTTGTGCTCGATGATCTCGACGTAGCCGATGCCGGGCGTGGAGAGAACCTCCCAAATGGTTTTGGCTTCCTCGGCCGACCGCGGGCCCAGCCAAGCCTCGCCCCGCAGCTTGTCGCCGTCCGTCCTGAAGAGCATGGCCCGGTTGAATCCGACGCCCGAACCCGAGGTCAGCGCGGTCAGAATGACCAGGAGATTGTCCTCGATCGAAAAGGGCTGGAAGAAGCTTTGGGAGATAATCGAAAGAAGGGCCAGCTCTCGAGGTTCTTGGCTCTGGAAGTTCGGAGCCAGGAACGAAAAGCGCTCGATCAAACCAGTCTCCAATTCTTGGGGACGAGCCGGATCCCGTCACCGTAGGTCTTGAACCAGCGGGCGTCGGCGGCGGAGTCCTCGCCGACGATGAACCCGTCCGGAATGATCGAATTCTTATCGACGATCGCCTTTTTCAGGCGGGCTCCCCGGCCGATCCGGGCTCTGGAGAAAACGATCGAATCCTGGATGAGGGCGCCCTCGCCGATCTGGACGGCGGGCGAGAGGATCGAGGAGCGGATCTCGGCCCGGTGAACACGGCAGCCCGCTCCGATGATCGAGCTGTGGACCATGCTGCGGTCGATGAACGCCGGCGGGAACTGCCCCTGATAGGTCCGCAGCGGCCAGGCCTGGTCATGGATATCGAAGGGCGGGGCGGACGCCAGGAAAGCCATATTGGATTTCCAGTACGCATCGATCGTGCCGATGTCCTCCCAGTAACCCTGGTAAGGGTAGGCGTAGACCTGATGGTCCTGGATGAGTCGCGGGAGGATGTCCTTGCCGAAATCATGACTGCTCTTCGGGCTCTTGGCGTCCTGCATCAAGGCCCGGATCAGATTGGACGTCTTGAAAATATAAATGCCCATCGAGGCGAGGGTCAGGTTCTCGTCGGAAGGGAGGGCCGGCGGGTTTTTCGGCTTTTCCAGGAATTCCGTGATCCGACGGTCCGTCTCGATCCGCATGACGCCGAACCGCCGCCCTTCGGCGCGGGGAACGGGCTTGGCCAGGACGACCACGTCGGCCTTCGTGTCGCTGAAGAAGCGGAGCATCTGCCGGTAATCCGCCTTATAGACATGATCGCCCGATAGCACCAGGACCACCTCGGGATTCTCCTGCTGGATCGTGTAGATGTTCTGGAAGACGGCATCGGCCGTGCCTTCGTACCAGCGGTCCCCTACCCGGCCCTGGGCGGGCAGAGAGATGACGTAGCCGCGGCTCTCGGGGTGGAAGATGTTCCAGCCGTTGCGCAGATGACGCTCGAGTGAGAGCGATTTATACTGGGTCAGGAGAACGATTTTGCGCAGGCCTGAATTCAGGCAGTTGGAAAGGCTGAAATCGATGATCCGATAGGTCCCTAGGAACGGGACGGACGGTTTGGCCCGGTCCCGGGTCAGAGGGTAGAGGCGTTCGCCTTTTCCTCCACAGAGGATCATGACGAGCGTTTTTTCAAAGATCTGGGCCATCGGCGCTGATAATCTCCTTATGAAGGCGATGCCGCATCAAGGTCGCCGAGGAGGATGCGGATCACGAACTCTTCCTTCCCTCCGAGCGTGAAGTTCCATGAGGGAAGCAGGCAGAAGCCTTGATGGATTATATCATAGCCCTTCTCGGATTGGGAGAGCGTCCGGAGCGGGAACGACCAGAGGTCCTGTCTTGGAAAGATCTCGAACCGGAGACGGCCTCCGCAAAGCCGGATCCGGCCGGGATCGAGAGCAATCTCTTCCGGTCTCTGATAGAAATTCCATTCGCTGGCGAAACACAAGCGGGCCGGACGATCGCCGAGATTTTTGATCCGATAGCGGAGGATGAGGTCCCGATCTTCAACTTCGATCTCCTTTTGAACGCGGACAAGAAGGCTCTCCGGACCGATCCCAACCCGGCCTTCCCTCCCCATGCGGAGGATCGTTCCTTGGGTCTCGTGAGCATAGGGGCGGTCGGCGAAATCGCTCCATTCCTCGTAGTCGCCGTTTTCGAATTTTTCGGCCGACAGGTCCGGGGGGGGACTCTTGGAAGGAAATCCTTGGATGGGGTTTTCTTCCAACGGTCCGGCGGGAAAATCCCGCCGTCCCTGCCTTCCTTCCCGGGAGCGTTGTCCCACGCCTTGATCCGGGGGAAGGAAATGGTCCAGAGCGCAAAAGCGCGGGCTCCGGTCATAGCGGAACAGCCGTTCGGACCCCGGCGGCAGCTCCCTGACCAGCTCGTGGATGCTTTTGCCTTGTTCCGGGCCCGGCCGTTGAGGCGTGTGATAGGACTCTTGGCGGCGCGACAGGACGTCCGACAGGTTCCGGAAGGATGGATAATGATCGATCTCGACGAGGCTTCCCCCGAAAGCGGGTTTGACGATCAGCCCGAAGGTCGAATTCCTAAAGAGCATTTCATCGCGGCCGTCCTGGTCATAATCCAGATTCCGCCAGCCGCTCTCGGCCGGGATCATTCGTTCGGCCTTAAGCAGATGCTCGTAGGCCGCTTCGCGCAGATGGGGAAAGTAGATCCCCCCGAAAACGCCGTGCCAGGTGGCGTCGTTGCATTGGCCTTTATAAAGCTCTCGTTTGGCTTCCTCATCCGACGTTCGGTTCACCTGGCGCGAAACCAGGATCATCCGCTTGTTCAACAGATTGGATTCGGGATATTTAAGGAAGAATTCGCGGAAGAACCCGCCCCGGAGATAGCGCCGAGCTTCCGGCGGATTGGCGGTCTTGAGCTCTTTAAAGACCGCGGCGGCCCGGGGTTCGAGGACCCACTCCATCATTTCCTCATAGGAAGCGGGAGGCAAGTAGACCCGGCCCGCGGGCGGCCGGGTCTCCAGGATTTCCGCGTAGGTGCATGTCCGGATGTTCTTTTCTTTGAGAAAATCCAGGAACCGGACCAGCCAGCCTTCGCCATAGACCCAGGCCTTCGTCCCCGGCCACAGGCCGAACTTCTCCCCGTCGTCGCCCAGGATGGCCAGGCCGTTCTTCGCTTCGATCTCGCGGAGATAGGTTTCGATATCGGCCGCGGCGTGGAAGGGGATGAGATAGCGCAGTTTCTTGTCGATGGGAAAGAGTTTCAGGGGATAGCCCTGGTCCTCCGTGATGTAATAGGAATGAATGTCGCGAACGCCGGCGTAGTGGAAGTGCTCTTCATCGAGGAGGGTGTATTCGATGCCGGCTTGGGCCAGGGTCCGCGGCAAGGACGGCTCCCAGACTCTTTCCGTCAGCCAGATGCCGCGCGGCCGCGTTTCGAAATTCGCTTCGAGAAAGCGGGACATCAGCCCCAGCTGTCCCAACCGGTCCTCTTCGGGGATGACTGACAGGATCGGTTCGTAAAAGCCCCCGCCCAGGAGCTCGACCTGCCCTCGGGCGACCATTTCTTTAAGCCCCTCCCAGCACTCCCCTTCCTTGTCCCTCATGTATTCCAGGAGCGGGCCGGAATAATGGGCCGCGAACTTGATGTCCGGATGCTTCCGCAGCTCCCGGAGAAAGGGCCGGTAACAGTCCTCGAACGCCCGTTCGAACACGGAGACGAAATTGCCGACGGGCTGGTGGTTGTGGACCGCCAGCAGGAAAACGAGAGGGTCATTCATGATGGATCCCCGCCTGATGATAGGCTTCCCGGATGTAGCTGTCGAAAAGGAAGGCGAATTCCTCGGTGTGCTCGTCGCCGAACCACCAGAACCAATCCGAGCCTTCGGCGATCAAGAGCTCTTCGCTGGGACCGCAGGCCTGCCTGGCCCGACTGAGGACGGCCCAGGCCTTGTTCTTGGCCGGCGATCCCGACCATTTCGAAAAATTTCCGATCCAGGTCCCCGGAACGAGGGAGATCTCCCGGGACGGGGGGAAGAGCTTGAGATAGTCATCGAAGAAGATCGGCGTCACGTCATCGCGGCCCATCAATCTCCCAAAAAATTCCCGGAGGAACGGCACGCCGTTCCGGCGATAGCCTCCCCAGGCGTTCTCGCCGTCGAGAGCGAGGACGACGATCGACCGCTCGTCATAGTACGGCCGCCGCTCGTCCAATCTGCGGAGGAAATCGGTCACCGCTTCCTCTTCGTTCCAGCGCTGGTATTCGAATCCGATGAGGTCGGACAGCAGCCGGTCTCGGAAAAAGATGCTGAGACCCTCCGCGCGGTAGGGCGCATAGAGCTTCTTCAGGTCATAGGGTCCGTCCAGGCTCTTCCAGAGGATGTTCTCGTCAGTCACGGCGAAGGCGAAGCCGGCCTCGGCGATGGCCGCAGCGACCTCCCGGCTCATCCCCCCTTCGGAAGGCCAAAGGCCGCGGGGAAGATCCCCAAAGACGTCCTTGAAGCGTTGACGGCCTTGCTGGATCTGTTTTTTGCCGTCTCCGGCCTGACGGAAGGAGGCTTCGGGTTTCTCGGGCCCGGCCGCGTCCGAATCGAAGATCATCGGCAGGAGCGGGTGGTAATACGGGGTGACCGTCAGCTCGGTCTTGCCCTCACGGCTCAGCCGAACCCAGGACGGGATCAGGTCTTGCTGGATCCTCCTCTGCCGGTCGAGAAGCTCGAACTTATCGGCGGCGATCGCGTCGATGGGGGAAAAGAACGAGGTGAGCGCTTTTTGCTGGAGGGCCGTCGGGCGCGTTTCATCGGGCGCGAATTTTCTGAGGCGCTCGATCTCGATGGGCCCCAGGCGGTCGGGCGGGACCTCCAGGGCCAACTGAAAGGGATCAAGGGCCGCGCCTTTCGCGTAATCCTCGATCTGGTCCAGGAGACAGGGGACGAAATTGAAGGTGCAGGGAAAACCCGTCTCTTCGATCAAGCGGGCCATCTGATGGTAGTTCTTGGTCGCGTGGTAGTTGACCCAGGGCAGGACGTAGGCCCGGCTCCGCGGCCGACGGTAGATGGGTTGATGAAAATGCCAGAGGATCGCCAGATACATCGCTTAAATTCCTTCCTGAGCGAGCCCATAGGCCATGATCGCCATGATCACGGCGCCCAGCTCAAGCTCCCGCGGATGGACGCTGTCCAAGACGTCGAGCGCCGAATGATGGACGTCGAAATATTTCTGCGAATCGGGAACAAAGCCCATGAGGACCGTTCCCGTCCGGGCCAAAGGGCCGATATCTCCTCCCCCGCCGCCCGGACGCACCCATAAAATCCCCGAAGGCTGGAGAAGGGGCTCCCAAGCCTTCAACTTGTCGAATGTCTCCCGGCTCCCGCCGATCCCGAAACCGAGCGGCAAAAATCCGCCTCGATCGGACTCCATGGCGGCCAGGTGTCTCTCGGTTTTGCGGCGCGCGGCGTCGGCGTAGTCTCGGCCGCCCGAAGATCCGAATTCTTCGTTCATGAAAAGGACGATCCGGATCGTCCGCTTCGGTCTCAGGCCGAGATCCTTGATCAACCGGACGGCCTCCATGGCCTGGACGCATCCCGCGCCGTCGTCATGGGCTCCGGTCCCCAGGTCCCAGCTGTCCAGATGACCGCCGACGAGGATGATCTCCTCCGGCCGCTCCGTCCCCCGGATCTGGCCGACGACGTTGGCCGATGGCACGGGCGGGAGTTCCCGGCAGCCGAGCCTGAGGAAAACGTTCACGGCCGCGCCGTTCCTCAACCGGTCGCTCAATCGGTCGGCATCGGCCGTGGCCACGGCCGCCGCCGGAATTTTCGGGATCTGGGGATCGTATTGGACCATTCCCGTATGGGGAAAATCGTCCGTCCTCAGGGTCGCCGAGCGGACAAGAACCGCGGCCGCCCCGGCCCTGGCCGCCTCGGAGGCCCCGAGGGAGCGGAACTGGGCGGCTTCACCGTAGGCGCTGAACGTGTCCATGGGAGCCGGGTTCATGCGTTTGTTGAAAAAGACGATCTTGTCTTTGACCCGGAGCCCGAGCTTTTGAAGCTCTTCGAAGGATCGGACTTCAATGACCGGCGCGGTTAATCCCGGACCGGGGGTCGGGACGCTCCGGCCGAGGGCCGTGATCTTCAGCGCCGAGGTCCCGGGCGGATCGGTGTCGACGAGTCGCGCCTCCTCGACGCCGCGGACCCAATGCTGGACCATGATCGGCTCGAGCCATGTTTCGAATCCCATGTCCTTCATCATCATCCGGGTCATCTCGACGGCCCGGGCGGCCGCGGCCGATCCCGTGAGCCGGGGGCCGGCTTTCGTGGTCAGCTCTCGGAGCATTTGAAAGGCTGTCTCGCTTTCCAGTCCAGAGATCCGGATCCGTTCGGCGATGTCCGCGTACTTTTGGAAAGAAAGGACCGCCTGCGGTGAGGCAGCGGCCGGCAGTCGGGTCAGACATAGCCCGAGCAGGATAAGGGCGCCGGGTGATGCGCGCCGGTTCAGCCGTGATCTTTTCGACATGGTATGACCTTGCTGAGAACGGACGGATCAGCTAGCCCGTTTTGCCTTTTTTGATCTTGAAGAACAGCCAATTCTTATCCTTGGGGTCCCGGCCTTTGAGCTTGATCAGGCAATAGGGCCCCTTCAATTTCCGCCCGCGGATCTCAAACACACGTTTTGAGGCCGAGGTTTCCAGAGGTTCATAGGTGCCGCGGTCCCAGATCTCAACCGTTCCTGCCCCGTACTCGGGCTCGGGAATCGTCCCTTCGAAGTCGGCGTACTCGAGCGTGTGGTCCTCGACATGGACGGCCAGCCGGCGGAGGCCCTCTTCGGTCGGGGGCTCCTTGGGGATGGCCCAGCTTTTCAGGACGCCGCTCTCCTCGAGCCTCAAGTCCCAGTGGAGATGGCTGGCCCGGTGGCGCTGGATGACATAGATCAAGTCCCTCTCTGTCTTCTCTCTTTTTTTGGGCGCAGACGGCCCGGGCTCAGGCGTCCTGTCGAAGTTCCGTTTTTTCTTGTATTCCTTGAGGCTCATGGAAGCCGCCGGGTCCTTTGGCCGGGACTATCGGTGCAGAAAACAGCGCTCGCAGTCGACTTCGCCCGGCCGTCGGGTGACGATCATCGCCAACCCCAGTTCGTCCGCCTTGGCGATGACCTCATCGTCCTTGACCGAGCCGAGAGGATAGATGATCGCCGTGATGCCGTGCCGCGCGGCGAGCTCGACGACGTCGGGAAAAGGCATGAAGGCGTCCGAGGCGAGGACGCATCCTTCCGGTCCATAGCCGCGGTGCGACAGACGGATGGCGTCTTCGGCCGAGTCGATCCGGCTCCGCTGACCCGACCCGATGCCGTGGACCTTGTCCGCCTTGCCGATGACGACCGCATTGGACCGGGTGAAGCCGGCGATCGTCCAATTAAAGATGGCGGCTTGGACCTCTTCGGCCGTCGGTTTCCGTCGGGAGACGACGTCGATGGACTCCGGCGAGACGATCTTCGAATCGAACCGCTTTTGGACGAGCAGCCCTCCGGCGACCCGCTTGAACTCGAGGCCGTTGTCCTCGGCGGGCTCGTCGAGCGGCGCTCCCATTTTCACGACGCGGAGCGGCTTCCGGGTTGCCAGGATCTCGAGGCCTTCCGGCAGGAAGCCCGGGGCGTAGACGACCTCGATGTTCCTGGGGCTTTCGACGAGCAGGCGGGCCAGCCCGACGTTGACCGTATAATTGAAGACGTCGACGCTGCCGAAATTGGACAGGGGGTCGCAATTCCAGGCCTTCTCAAAGGTCCCCTCGGGCGTGTCGCCGAGGGCGACGCCGCTCGGCATCTCGTGCTTGATGAGGACGCAGACCTGTTTGCCGGGGTGGATCTCGGTCAGCTTTTTCGCCAGGCGCTGACCGAGGTCCATGTCGCCGACATTGATGTACCCCAGGCCTTTGCTTCCCTCCTGGAGGACCTGCAAGGTCGCCATGTTCGGGCCGGAGGCCTTTTCCTCGACATAGAAGGCGGCCGGATAGCCGGGGTTCTCTCCGTAGCGCATGGACAGGCGCTTTAAGAACTTCTTCCCGCCGAAGTCCATGAGCTCCGGGAAATCCTCCTTGATCTTCGTGAAGTATTGTTTCCGGGCTGATGCCTCGGGCTTTTCTTTGCTCATCTCCCCGTCCTTTCATCACGATTGATGATGTGCAGATGATGGTCCTTCATGTCCGTGACTTTGGCGAACACGCAGGCCACGGCCACGCGGACGTCGTTCTCTCCCGGCCGGGGCCCGAGAGAATCGTAGACCGCCTCGGCCATGGCCGCGGCCGAGGTCTCTTGGAACTGGAGATCGAGCGGTTCGCCTTGAAACGAGGGCAGCGGGTCCTTGTTCTCACCCGGGTAGGTCGAGATCATCCGGCCCTTTCCGGGAACGAAGGGCAGCTCGAAAAAAAAACGCAGCGCCTCGCCGCCGGCCTCCCTCCGGATCACGCTGAGGGCCGCCCGGTTCGTGGGCAGGACGCAGCCGCTGATGCGGGGGGTGAAGATGGGCGCGTCCGGTTCGAAGCTCCAGGTCTTCAACGCGGAGTCAAGGACATGGACCGGACTCCCCTGCCCGCCGGCATCGATGTCGACCGTCTGCTTGCCGTTGCTGACCGCGATCCCGGCTCCGAGGACGAGCGCGGGATATACGAGCAGGTCGGGATTTCCTTTGTTCAGGACCTCCGGATCGGTGGGCTTCGTCCAGACGGCGTTCCCCTCGGCGATGAGCCTCCGCGCCTGGCTCGAAGGCGAGCGCCCGGTAATGGCATAGATCACGACATTGAACGCACCGGACACGTCCCGGCCGACGGCGATCAGCCGTCCCGGATAGGTCATCCGCGTCAGGGGGGCCAAAGGATGTCTCATCCCGTCTCCTTCTTTATCGATAGCCCCTATAGATACCATAGCGGATTCATTGAAGTCAAAATGCCTTTGGGCTAGAATGGGCTATCCAGGAACGAGGACGACATGGACGACATCACCATTCCCACGAAGGCGTTTAACAACCCCGAATTTTTGACCTCTCCCGAAGCCCGGACGATCCGCATCCTGAGCGAATACTTGGAGCCGCTGTCGCGATTCGAGAGGCTGAAGGTCAACTCGACCGTCCTTTTTCTCGGTTCGGCCCGGGCCGACGGCCGCGATCGACGATCCCTCCTGAACAAATATTATTGGGAAGCGGAGGAATTGGCCTATCGGATCACCCGGTGGGCCATCCCTTTGAAGCCCCAGGGCAAGAACTTCGTCGTCTGCACGGGCGCCGGCCCCGGGATGATGGAGGCCGCCAACCGCGGCGCGGTCAGAGCGGGCGGCAAGACGATCGGGATGAACATCTCTCTTCCCCAGGAACAGCGGCCGAACGCCTACATTTCGCCCGAACTGGCTTTCGTTTTCCATTACTTTTTCATGCGCAAGTTCTGGCTGATCTCCCGGGCCAAGGCGGTGATCGCGTTTCCCGGCGGCTATGGAACGCTCGACGAACTCTTCGAGATGCTGACCCTCGTCCAGACGGGAAAGATCGACCGCGAGGCCGTGTTCATCATTCTCTACGGCGAGGCGTACTGGAGGAAGGTCCTGAATTTCGAAGCGCTGATCAAGGCCGGGACGATCACTCCGGACGAGGCGGCCTTGTTCACGTTCTTTTCCGAACCCGGCAAGGCTTTTGCCTTTCTCAAGAAAAAATTGATGAAGTTCTGCCGGATCCTCGGTCCTACGGTCTGACGATCACCCAAAGCTCCTCCCGCGCCTTGACCGATGCGCTCTCCGAATGACGGTAAAATCACCACGCAGGCGCGGCCACGGCGATAAGCCGTCGCAGATCAAAGATCTCCGGATAGACTTCTAGCCGCTTCGTCGATCCCCGGCCTTGGCCCGGGCGTTTTTTGCCTGGGCTCGCCAGAGCACCCAATACGCGAACAGCCCCAGGGCGATACCGACGACGTCCGCGGCCGCGTCCAGGACGTCCGGTTCCCGGAACGGAACGAAGATCTGATGGACCTCGTCGAGCAGGCCGAGGGTGACGCCGGTCATTAAAACGAGGAGGGCTTTTTTGCGAGGCGGAAGCCGTGTGCTTTTGAAGACGCCGAAGGAGAGGAGGCAGCCCAACAGGCTGAAGAGCCCGAAATGGGCCAGTTTGTCAAACTCGTTGAATGGAGCCTCGATGGGAAAGCTCGATTGGGAGGAGAGATAGAAAATGAATCCGTAGTGAGCCGCGGCCGGCAGAAAATAGATGAACCTGGCTAATCGTTTCATCGGAGTCCGGTATTGTACTAAAATCAAGGGGATGATGCCACCGGCTCTCCCCCTCCATATCGCCCGGGACGGCCCCCGGCTCATCGCCGGAGGTGAGAAAAAATCGTCAGATCTCCCGCTCGAAATCACCCGGTCCGGCGATTGCCTCCGGCCGGGGGAGCTGGCATGATAGGCGCGTCCCATGTACACGCATCGACGTTTCGCACTCCAAAAGACGCTGGTCCTGGTGCTGTGCGGCGTCGGGATTTTAACATCCTGCGCCCGGACGAGATATTTCCCCGGGGGAAATGTCCAGAACGGGATCGCCTCCTGGTATGGATCGGATTTCCACGGCAAACGGACGTCCAACAAAGAGATCTACAACATGTACGACATGACGGCCGCCCACAAGACCCTCCCCTTCGGGACCCGCTGCATGGTGACGAACTTGAACAACGGGCGTTCGGCCGTCGTCCGGATCAACGACCGCGGTCCGTTCGTCGGGGACCGGATCATCGACCTGTCCTACGCGGCGGCCTGTCTGATCGACATGGTCGGCCCCGGCACCGCCCCCGTCCGGGTCGATCTCATGAAGGACCAACCCCTCAGGGATTTAAAACTCCCCGTCTATTCCGTCCAGGTAGGTTCCTTCATCTATGAGGACCATGCCCGGGATCTCAAAAGCCGGCTGCGCAAAAAGTTCAAGAACGTCTATATCGCCGAATACGAAACGCCCAGCCAGGTCTATTACCGCGTCCGGATCAAGGCCAAGACCCTGGAAACCTCCCAAAAGATCGCCCTCAAGCTCTGCGAGGACGGATTCAAGGTCCTGATCCTGGAAGAAGATTAGGTCGGCCCCTCCCCCGTCTTTCAGCCCGGTTCCGGAGAAGTCCGCTAGTTTTTTGTTTTATAGAGAAACGCGCATTCCCTCAGCTCATTCTTTCGGCCGTCGTGGACCGCGTATTTGGCTCCGCTCCACATGGTCGCGCCGCCGAACTCCCCTTTTTTGTTGAGGGCGTAGAAATTCAACCCGAAGCCGGGCCGGCCGTCGGCGTCGACCAGCTTCAAAGCCTGCGGCCAGAGCTTCGCTTTCCCGGCGATCGTCTCCAAGGCTTTGAGACAGGCCTGCTCGGGCGACATCCCCTGGCCCATGAAGTTCACGACCTGGAAGCTGGCGCAGGTTCGGATATTGGCCTCGCCCAGGCCGGTCGAGCCCGCCGCGCCGACGGCGTTGTCCACGTACAGGCCGGCGCCGATGATCGGCGAATCGCCGATGCGGCCGGGGATCTTCCAGGACAATCCGCTCGTCGTCGTGACGCCGGCGAGACGGCCGTGCGCGTCGATGGCGATGCAGTTGATCGTACCGTGCGTCATCATGACCGGTTGGAGGTCCTCGGGCAGCTTCTTGATCTGGGCGGGAAGCCAATTGTCCCTGTCGGAGAGCGCCTCCTTCCAGCGCAGCCAGGCTTCGCGAGCCTTGTCCGTGAGGAGGTTCTCTTTCTTGAAGCCGTGGGCCAAGGCGAACTTGAGAGCCCCCTTGCCGACGAGGAGGCAGTGTGTCGTCCGCTCCATGACGAGCTTGGCGACCTTCGACGGATTCTTGATGTTCCGGATCGAGGCGACGGCGCCGGACGTGTGTGTCGGCCCGTCCATGACCGAGGCGTCGAGCTCGACGACGCCGTCCTCGTTGGGCAGGCCGCCGTAGCCGACGGACATGTCGTTGGGATCGTCTTCGACGATGTTCACGCCGGCAACCACGGCCTCGAGCGGATCGCCGCCCTTGTTCAGGATCTCCATCGCTTTTTCGGCGGCGCGGAGGCCGTTGCCGGACGATACGACGCGCGGCGATCCTGCCGGCGCCGTCGTGCCCTGGCCCGTGCCGGCCAGAAGGTCCCGGCCCCGGCCCGAGAAGGTGGCGGCGCCGACGGTCACGCCGGTTTTGAGAAAATCGCGTCTGGAAAATCTTGAGTTCATGGAACCTCCTTGAAGCCTTCCGAATGAGTCCAACTAAAACTAACGCTTTTTAGCCGAATGATCAAGCGGCTTCTCCGGGGCCGCGCCGGGGGTCAGGTCAATCCGCTCGCAGAGAATCCAGACGGCGTCAAGGCCTATGGGGAACGCCTTGAGCGGCCGGTAGTCCCGGCCCTGGATCGTCAGAGCTTCGATCTTTTCCGAACCTAGACGAAAGATCGTCCGGATCCGCCGGAGGTCCTCGAGGAAATAGCCGGGATCGGCCTCCGTCCAGGACTTCGCCAGGGCCGGATCGCGCGGGTCCTCGAACGGCTCCCGGGCCGTCCGTCTCAGTCCGGCGACGGCCGGCTCGGTCAATCCGAACTTGTAGTCGAAGATCCTCTTCTTCGAATAATAGGCGACGGCGCCGATCCGGCCCGAGGCGATGACCGCCCGATCCGGCAGATGGTCGCCCATCCATAACGACGGTTCGATGAGCGACTCGCTGGTCAGGACATATCCGGGGTAATCTTCGAGCCGATCGGGCTGGAGAAAGAGGATGGTCCCGACGCAGCCGTAGACGATGAACGCGGCGCCGACGAGCCCGACCGCGACCGGGACGACCCGCCCCGACTTCGTCAGGAAAACGAGCGTCATTCGGAGGAGATCGGCGAACCCGGTTAGAAAGATGAACATGGCCAGCGGAACATAGGGAGCGAAATATCGCCCCATGCCGGTCCAATCCGGCTTGGCGTAAAGAGCGAAAAAAAGGCCGGTCGCCAAAGCGGCGGTCAGGAAAGAGCCGGTCTTTCTGTCCTTCTTCAGCGAGAGGCGCAGACCGTTGGCCCAGATGGGCAAGGCCAACCAGCCGAGGAAGGGAAAGGAGATATTGGTGTTCGTTCCTTTGATGAAACGGAGGACATTCTCGGCGATCACGCTCCAGGACGTGGATTTGGCGAAAAACGTGTTCGGCAGATACAACCCGAAATAGGATTTCCGGGCCAGCGTCATGAGGGTGATCAGGATGGCAAAAACCAGGATCGACCAAGCGGACCTTTTCCATCTTGCTCCGCTCTTCCCATTGTGAAACAGCAGGAACAGGGGGAAGAGCAAAATACATTCGGGCCGCACCAGGAAGAGGAACGCGCCGATCAAGGCTAAGGCCGGAAAAGAAGGCCGCTGTTCGGCCAGAACAAGCATCAGGATCAGGCCGAACCCGGCCAGCGGCGTCTCCATCCCGGACAGGGAAAAATAGGTGAAATCCGGATTCGCCGCGATCAGCAGAGGAAGGAGGAGGACGATGACGCGGTCCGTTTGAAGGGCGCGGGAGGCGAACCTGATGAGCACCCACAGCGCCGCCAGGACCAGGATGAGCGAAAGGATCTTGGCCGCCAGGGTGACCGGAACGATCCAGGCGAACGGCAGGAGGACCAGAAGCCAGCCGATGTTCGTCACGCCCTCGATCCTGTCGGGAGGATTGAAGACGAATCCATGTCCATGAAGCGCGTTGTCGATATAGCGGAAGCCGATGAAGGCGTCGTCGATGAAGAATCCCCTCACGGCGAAGCCCAGGACAAGGATGGCGGCGAAGGCCAGGAAGAAAAACAGGACTTCTCTCCTGGACACGGTCATCCCGCCGCGCGGCGTTTCATGACTTCTTAAGCTTCAACACCTGGCCGGACAACGCTCCGTTCCAATTCCCCTTATCGAGGGTGAGCCGGCCGTTAATGAACAGATATTCCACTCCCCGGCTGTATTGGTGGGGATTGGAAATGGAGGTCGGCGTCTTGAGCGCGGCCTGGTCCAGGACGACGACGTCCGCTTTAAATCCTTCTTTGATCCAGCCGCGATCGTCCCATTTCATGATCTGGGCCGGCAATGAGGTCTGGGAGCGGATGGCCTGGGACATGGTTATGACCGGCTTGTCCAGGGCATAGGCCTTGATCTTCCGAAGGAAGGTCGAATAAGACCGGATGTGGGTCAGGCCGATGCCGTAAGAGGGAGCCGTGCCGTCGCTTCCGGTGCCGACCCAGTCTTTTTTCATGATAAATTCGATGTCGGGCTCGCTCATCTGGAACGGGATGCATTTGGCGCCCATCAGGTCGAGCTCGATGGCCGCGTCCTCGATGGATTTTCCCTTGAGCGCGGCGACCTCTTTGAGCGACTTTCCCTCGAGGTTCTTCTCGACGCAGATCCCGACGATGGTGTTCTCCGGGCCGAGGGCGTTGTCGATGGCCGCCCGGACCTCCTGCCGGATCTTCCGCCCCTCCTCCGGATCGGCCAGCCGTTTCAGAAACAGCCTCCGCTCGCGCATGTTCTCCGGGCCTTGGAACGCGGCGATCTCGAATAGGAACGACGCGGCGAAATCCACCAGCCGCTTCCGCGGCAGGCCGTTGAGGAACTGGATCTGGCGCTGGGATAAAGGATAGAACGGGGTCACTTTCTTGTAAAGATCGATGAGCTCCGTATCGCCGAGGTGGTCGAAGATCTTGGTCACGTCGGCCGGAGTCAGACGGTCCACGGCCTCCCGGCCGTTCCAGGTCGTCCGGGGGATCAGCGGGGAGTAGGGATACCCGTTCGTGAACGGATAGGGATATTGGTCGGCGGTGATGGACAGTCCCCTGCTCCGAGCCTCCTCGATGATGGTGCCGGCTTCCTTGACCAGCCCCCAGTTCGCCTTGCCCATGACTTTGAAGTGCGAGATATGGGCCGGCAGGCCGGCTTTCTCGGAGATCTCGATCGCTTCGCGGACGGCGCTGAGAAGATTGTTGCGCTCGTTCCGGATATGGGTGTGATAAATGCCCCCGTAAGGGGCGACGACCTTGGCCAATTCGATGATTTCGGGGGTTTTAGCATAGGATCCCGGCAGATAGATCAGGCCCGTCGATAATCCATAAGCCCCCTGGTCCATGGCCTCTTTGACCAGAGCTTTCATCCTTTCGAGCTCTTCCGGGGTCGGCTCCCGGTTCTCCATGCCCAGAACGATGTTCCTGACGGTCCCGTGGCCGACGAAGACCGCCGCGTTCGGGCCGATGCCTTCCTTCGTCCAGGCGCCGATCAGGTCCTCGGCTTTTTCGAAAATCGGCCAGGCGCTCGAACCGCATTGGCCCACGACGACCGTGGTGACGCCCTGTGTCAGATAATTCAAACAGGCCCGGTTCTCGGGAAAGTACATGCCGTCGTCAACATGGGTGTGAAGGTCGATGAAGCCGGGCGTGACGATGAGGCCTTGGGCCTCGATGACGCGGGCCGCCGTCCCGGGGATCGATTTGGCGACCTTGACGATCCGGTCTCCGCTGATGGCGATATCCATCTTAGCGGGCGGGGCCGGGGAGCCGTCATAGACGAGCCCGTTCTTGATCAGAATGTCGTATCCACCGGCCGTTTGACCCGACCCTGTCGCCGAATACGTTTGACCCGACCCTGTCGCCGAATATCCGGCGAAGGCCAGCCAAAGCGTCAGCGCGCCGAAAAGCAGACGTCTCATCGTTTTCATTTTTTGCCTCCTTGCGGGGAAAATCCGCGTCTTTCGCGGGGATCTCCTCTCCGTTCCTTTTTGGATGTCTTGCCGGAAGGCCGAAATGACTTGCATCGGATCGTTCTGATCGCGACGAACGCGCGTCAGAACGTTATCTTATACAAACCGCCGAGGAAGTCAAAAAAAGAATGGGATCTGAAAGCCGATGAGAGGGCGCGGCTTTGATCCCGAGGCTCTCACATCATAATTTGGATCGAGGTCCCGCTGCCCGAGCCGAAGCGCGGATTGACCACGTTGCTGTAGATCGAACCGAAACTGAAACTGAGACCGACCGAGAAGAAGTAGTTGTAGGTTGTTTCGAGCTGGCGGCGCTGCAGGAGGACCTCTTCGAGCGTCGCCTCGCCTTTCGTTA
>JAPKZI010000131.1 GCA_026393865.1 Candidatus Aminicenantota bacterium | reverse complement strand
GCGGACGACTTCAACCAGTTCACCTGGCGATGGATCGGGCCCGTGACGTTCTCGGGCCGGATGACGGAGTTCGCCGTGCCCCGCGCCCAGACGACGACGTATTATGTCTTGACGGCCAGCGGCGGATTGTGGAAGACCGAGGACAGCGGAACGCATTTCGAGCCCATCTTCGACAAATACGGCAACATGAGCATGGGGTATATGGCCATCGCTCCATCCAACCAGAACATCCTGTACCTGGGAACGGGCGAGCCGATGCACGCCCGCTCGAGCTCGCACGGCAACGGCGTATGGAAGTCCACCGATGCCGGCAAGACATGGACCAAGATCGGATTGGAGAAGAGCTATTTCATACCCAAGGTCGCGGTCGATTTCAAGAATCCGGACATCGTCTATGTCGCGACCGAGGGCAAGCTCTATGACAACGAGATGGACTGCGAGCGCGGTCTTTATAAGAGCACGGACGGAGGCAAGACGTGGACGAATGTCTTCCCGGTCAAGGACCGCGGCGTAGCCGATTTCGTCATCGACCCGCGCAATTCCGACGTCATCATTGCCGCGGCCTATAAGACTTTTCGCCGGGCTTGGACATATATCGACCGGCAGCCGGGCAACCATATCTACAAAACGACCGACGGCGGCAAGACCTGGAAGAAGCTGACCAACGGCCTGCCCACGGACATCGACCTGGGCCGGACAGGCCTCTCGCTTTTCGAGAAGAATCCGAACATCCTCGTCGCCCGGGTCGATGAGGAGGTCATCCTGGGCTTTCCTCTTCGTGACGGTGTAGCCAATTTCCGGGCCGCCGGCGGCCCCGGCGGGGGCGGCGGTATGGGCGGCGGAGCCGGCCTCTTCACCGAGGAATACACCCTGGCCAAGTTCAAAACGTTCAAGATCAATCCCGAGCTGGCCAAGCTGGCGCCCAAGTTCACCCCGATTGTCGCCGAGACGGACGCCGACCTGGTCAAAAAGCTGAACGAATTCATCGGGGACAAGGATTTCCTGACCAAGACCGGGACGGACGTGGCCAAGCTCAACGCCGCGGCCCGCAAGGTTTACGCGAAGAACGAAGGCATCCTGGCCAATATCAACGAGATCGACAAACTTCTCAAGGCCGAGGCGCCCAAGCCGGATTCGGACGAGGCGAAGGGCAGTTTCCAGATCGTCAACCGCCATGTCCTGGAGATGCTGTACGGCGGAGTGCTCCGCAACCAGGCGGCGATGAAACGGTCGGGCGTCATCTACCGGACCGATGACCAGGGCGACACCTGGAAGAAAATGACGGAATACAAACTGTCGGGCGGGAGCGCTCAGGTCAACCAGACCGAGGGCGGCTATTACGGCCGGATCGTTTTCGATCCGTCCAACGACCAGGTCATGTACTGTGCCGATACGAACGTCACGGTCTCGCGCGACGGCGGCAAGACCTTCACGGTCGCGCCCTGGGACCGGGGCAACTTCATGCTCCATGTCGACCACCGCGGGCTCTGGGTCGATCCGCTGAACGGCAACCATATCCTGAGCGGCAACGACGGCGCGACCGGTGAGACATGGGACGGCGGCAAACACTGGAGCGTGAAGTATACGATCAGCGCCCAGCAATTCTACGACGTCTTCGCGGATAACCTCCAGCCCTACAATGTTATGGGCGGAACCCAGGACAACGGCGCCTGGCTCGGGCCTTCGCAGAACCGCAACAGCTACGGCGTCTACCCGGCCGATTGGACCTACCTGCCGACGGGCGACGGCTTTTATGTCGTCCGCGACTGGTGGAATCCCGAATACGTTTACTATGAGAGCCAATTCGGCTCTTCGAGCCGGCAAAACCTGTCCAATGGGGAAACGGTCTCGATGACCAAGCGGACGACGCCCGAAGAAGCTGCGGCCGGCGTGCCGGCTCAACGTTACCAGTGGAACGCGCCGATCGTTCTTTCGCCCCACAATCCGGGGATCGTATATATCTGCTCCCAGTTCGTCCACCGTTCCCTAAGCAGGGGAGACCGCGGGACATTCGTTACCATCAGCCCGGACCTGACAAGGGCGAACAAGGAGCGGATCGCCCTTTCCAAAAAAACCAACCTGCAGTACCCGACGATCTACAGTTTCGCCGAGTCGGCCAAGAAGCCCGGCCTCTATTGGGCGGGCACGGACGACGGCAATATCCAGATGTCACCGGACGGCGGAGTGACTTGGATCAACATCACGGCCCAATTCTACGACGCGGCCGGCAAGCCCAAGCCGAACCTCAAGGGCGCCCTGATTCCCTATGACCGCTGGGTCAAAAGAGTCGTGCCCTCGCAGCACGATGAAAAGACGTGCTATGTGGCCTTCAGCGGCTATCGGACGCACAACGAGGATAAAACCTATGTCTTCGTCACCCGCGACCTGGGCAAGACCTGGACGGACATCTCCGGCGGTCTGATGAATCCGCTCTTCGACCTCGAGGAGGACCCGGACAATCCGAACGTGCTCTACATCGCTGGGGACAACGGCATACAAGTGACGATGGACCAAGGCAAGACCTGGACGGACTTCTCCACGGCGGCGCCCGACGTGATCGTCCGCGACCTGTTCATCCAGAAGCGCGACCGCGACCTGGTCATCGCCAGCTATGGCCGCGGCTTCTACATCGCGGACATCGCTCCGATCAAGGAGTTCAAGCCCGAGATCTTCCAGAAAGACGCATACCTCTTCGATCCCGAGAACACTATCCGCTGGAACCAGTTCGAGCGGAGGGGCGAGACGGCCGGCGAGTTCGCCAGGGTCACCAATCCACAGCCCGGCTCGACGATCTATTACTACCTGAAAGGGGAGGCCAAGTCGGTCAAGCTGACGGTCAAAGACCTCGAAGGCAACCTCATGCAAGAGATCACCGGCGCGGCGAAGAAAGGCCTCCAGAAGGTGGCTTGGAACCTGACCCGGACCCCGGCGGGCGGCCAGGCCGCCGGCCAGCGGGGCGCGGGCGGAGGCGGCGGTCAGCGCGGCATGGGCGGCGCCCGGGCGGACGCCGGGATTTACAAGGTCACACTGAACGTGGATGGGAAGGACGTCGAAACCAAAAAGCTGACGGTCCTGCCTGATCCGTTGTTTAAGTGACAATTGTTGAATGATCGATTTTCGGCGATGAAAAAGAGCCGAAGGCCGATTCCGGATCTGAGCGAGGAGGAAAGATGAGGCGCAAAATCATGGCAAGCGCGATCACGGCCGTGTTCGCCGCCCTGGCCTTTTTCGGCTTCGGCGCGACGGGCATGGCCCAGGATTTCTCGAAGTATCACAACTACGCGGAGCTGTCGGCCATGCTCCAGAACCTGGCCGGCGCCAACAAGACGCTGGTCAAGCTGGAATCCATCGGCAAGACGCTGGGGAAGTGGGACATTTGGGCCCTCCAGATCGCCGCTCCCGGCGGCGTTCCGATCGCGGAACGGCCGGGTCTGCTGATCGCGGCCAACTTCGAGGCCGACCATCTGATCGGCAGCGAGCTGGCGGTCTTTATCGCCGACTATCTCGTCAAGAACTATGCCTCGAACGCCAACGTCAAGCAGCGGCTCGATAATTATGTCATCTATATTATGCCCAGAGTCAACCCCGACGGGGCCGAGTTCATGTGGGCGCCGTTGAAATGGGCGCGGCGGACGAACACCCGGCCCTACGACGACGACAACGACGGGCGCATCGATGAGGACGGGCCCGTCGACCTCAACAAGGACGGCCTCATCACCGTCATGCGGGTCAAGGACCCCAACGGGGACTATATTATCGATCCCGAGGAGCCCCGCTTGTTGAGAAAGGCCGACCCCAAGAAGGGTGAACGGGGCGAGTTCGCGATCTACCGCGAAGGGATCGACCAGGACAAGGACGGCTTCATCGGCGAGGACGGGCCGGGCGGCGTCAACATCAACCGGAACTTCATGCATGAGTATCCTTATTTCAAGCCGGAAGCCGGCCGCTACATGGTCAGTGAGAGCGAGACGCGGGCCGTCCTGGAATGGATGATGGCCCACCGTAACATCGAAGCGATCCTGACCTTCGGCGAGAGCGACAACCTGATCGTGCCGCCGAATTCCAGCGGACGGCTGTCCTCGGCCAAGCAGATCGACCTCGTCGAGTTCGCCAACGCGACCGTGACCGGGGCCAACCGGGTCGGCATTTTCGCCGCGGCCGGCGGATTCGGCGGCCGGGGCGGCGGCCGGGGCGGCGGCGGAGGCGAAATGGTCATCAGCGAGGAAATGCTGAGCCAGCTCATGGCCGCCGGCGGCGGCCAGTTCATAATGGGCGGCGGAGGGCGAGGCAGACAACAGGCGGCGGCGCAGCCGACCAGCGCCCGCGCCCAGCAGCCGGCCCGGGCCGCGGCGACCACGGTCAACGCGGCCGATATCGATTATTTAAGGTTGATCAGCGCTAAATACATCGAGCTGACGGGTATCCGGCAGCAGCCGCTTGTCGTCAATCCCGAGGGCGCCTTCTTCCAATATGGATATTATCAGTTCGGCGTTCTTTCCTTTTCGACGCCGGGTTGGGGACTGCCTGAAGTCCAGCGCGGCCAAGGGATGGGCATGCCTGGGATGACGGGCGGACAGGGTGCGCCGCCGGCGGCGGGCGGACAGACTCAAGGCGCGGCCATGATGATGGCCCAGCGCGGGGCCGGCGGAGGCCAGAGAGCCGCCGGCATGACCGGGGCGAGCGCCGCCGCCGGGACGGGCGGAGAACAAGCTCAGTCTTATGACCGCCAGCTCCTTCAGTGGATGGACAAAGAGAAAATTGATGGATTCGTCGCCTGGACCAAGGTCAAACATCCGGATCTGGGAGAGGTCGAGGTCGGCGGATTCAAACCCTACGCGGCGATCAATCCTCCGCCGGCCAGGATCGCCGAGCTGGGCAAATCTCAAGCCGAGTTTGCCCTGTACCTGACGTCGCTCTTCCCGAAGGTCGGCATCGCCAAGTTCGAAGCGGTAAGCCAGGGCGGCGGATTGTTCCGGGTCAAGGCCGAGATTGAGAATGCCGGATTCCTGCCGACCGCCCTCGGTCAAGCCGTCACGGCCCGCGCGGTCAAGGCGACCAAAGTCCAACTCCAGGTCGCTCCGGAGTCGATCATCTCCGGCAGTCCGAAAACGAATAGCGTCCAAACACTGGCCGGCTCCGGCGACCGGGTCAAGTTCGACTGGCTGATCAAGGCCAAGGCCGGAGACACGATCGAACTCCTGGTCGTGTCCCAAAAAGCGGGCTCGGACAAACGTTCGGTGGTCCTGAAGTGAGGAGACGAGAGATGAACAACCGGAGAAAGAACACCATGAAAAGAACGCTCATGTTCACCAAGGGTCTCCTCGCCGTATTCGTTATGCTGGCCCTGATCCCCCAGGGCGGCTTGACCCAGAAATTCGCTTCGGACCCGCCGTTCAAGGTCAAGATTGATTTCAACCGCTGGCACGACACGGCCGAGATGTACGCCGACATGCGGCGGATGGAGCAGGCCTGGCCGAAGTTCGTCAAGGTCAACGTGATCGGCAAGAGCTTCGAAGGCCGCGACATCATCGCCGTGACGATCAACAATCCCGATACGGGGCCGGATCTGAGCAAGGCGGCCATGCTGATCGAGGCCAACGTCCACGGCAACGAGATCCAGGGCGGCGAGATCTGTCTCTATACCGTCTGGTATCTGATGGAGAACTACGGCCGGCTCGATCAGGTCACCCGGCTCGTCAACGAGCGCGTCTTCTACATCATCCCGACGATCAATCCCGACGGGCGGCAGTACTTCTTCGAAAGCCCGAGCAGCAGCGCCCGCTCCGGCCACGTTCCGGTGGACGACGACAGCGATTACCAGTTCGACGAGGACAAGCCCGACGACCTCAACGGCAACGGCGTCGTCGAGCAGATGCGGAAATACCTGCCCGGCAAGGGCAACTACCGGCTGAGCGCGACCGATCCGCGGGTCATGGAAGCCGTTCCGTTCGGCGAGAAGGGCGACTACATCATGCTCGGCTCGGAGGGTATCGATAACGACCACGACGGCCGCGTAGACGAGGACGACGCGGGCGGCTACGACGGGAACCGGAACTATCCCTTCGACTGGCAGCCGAACTACATCCAGAGCGGGGCCATGGATTACCCGACCCAGCTCCCCGAGGCCAAAGCCGAGGTCGATTTCATCTTCGCCCATCCCAACATCGCCGGCGCCCAGTCCTATCACAACAACGGCGGCATGATCCTGCGCGGTCCCGGCGCGGAAGCGGTGGGCGATTATCCCGCGAGCGACATCCGGGCTTATGACGAGCTTGGCCGGACGGGCGAGCGGATCCTTCCGTTCTATCGCTACATCGTCATCTGGAGCGGCCTCTACACCGTGCATGGAGGGTTCATCGACTGGACCAACGACGGCATGGGTATTCTGTCCTTCTCCAATGAGCTGTGGAGCGGCGAGCAGTACTTCACCAGCCCCGAGCTCAAAGAACAGCAGAAGGACCCGAACAGCCCGATCGTGCCCCAGAAGTCGCGCTATTTCTTCAACGACAAGGTCGAATTCGGCGCCCAGTTCATGGAATGGAAGAAGTTCAACCATCCCCAGTTCGGCGAGGTCGAGATCGGCGGCACATGGCGGAAATTCACGAGCCGCGTCCCGCCCCGGTTCATGAACGAGGAGCTCTGCCACCGGAACATGGCCTTCACCTTGGTCCAGGCCGCTGAGATGCCGATGATCAGGATGGGCGACGCGACGGCGGAGAAGATCGGCGGGGACGTCTATCGCCTCTTCGTCGACATCGCCAACTCCAAGGTGGCGCCGACGATCCTGGAGCGGGTCGCCCCGAACGGCGTCATCCGGCCCGACCTGCTGACCCTCGACGGAAAAAATGTCGAGGTCATCTCGGCCAGCTGGATCGGCGACGAGGAAACCTACAAGATGAAGCCGACCATCACCCAGTTCATCGACCAGAAGAACCTGAAACGGATCATGCTCCGGAACGGGCTGGCCGGCAAAACGGCCCGGACGATCATGTACATCGTCAAGGGTTCGGGCGAGGTGACGGTCAAATATGATTCCGTCAAGGGAGGATCCGCCGGCAAGACATTGAAGTTGCAGTAAAAACAAGCGGGGGCGCGGATAAAAGTTCTTCTGAATTTCGATGATCATAATCCCCCCCTCACCCCCCCTTAGTAAAGGGGGAGCGGGAAGGGGATTTTCCTGACTTCCTTCGGTCGCTCTGATTGATGGAGCTACCGTATTTTGGGCGTTCGCATGAGCGCTAAGGAAAAAGATATGACGCACCGCATTTGGAAGATCGCGAGCTTTGGACTTCTATGCGCGGCGCTTGGAAGCTGTATCCGGTATCAGCCCAAACCGGTTTCGGCCGATCGGGTCCTCGAGAACTTCGAAGGGCGAAGACTGGACGCTCCCGAGTTGAAGAACCATCTGGTTACGAACCGGGTGGTCCAGGAATGGCCGCCGCCGGCGTGGGACCTCAAATCTTTGACCCTGGCCGCGCTCTATTTTCATCCTGATCTGGACGTCGTCCGGGCCCAATGGGGGGTCGCCGAAGCGGGCCGGATCACGGCGGGCGAACGGCCCAACCCCACCTTCAATCCATCGATCGGCTATAACAGCACATCGCCCGTCTCGGAGGTCACGCCGTGGATCCCGGCGGCTGCCCTGGAAATCCCGATCGAGACCGCCGGTAAACGCGGCATCCGGATCGCCCAAGCCCGCGATCTCAGCGATGTCGCGCGCTGGAACCTCCTGTCCGCGGCCTGGGCCGTACGAAGCGGCGTCCGGCAGGGCCTTCTCGAGCTTTACGCGGCTCAGGAAATGGAAGCTCTTTTGGTCAAGCAGAGGGACGTTCAGACGGAAAACGTCCGCCTGCTCGAACTCCAACTGGGCCTGGGCGAAGTCTCCGCCTATGACGTCACCCAGGCCCGGATCGCCCTCGACAGCAGCCGTTTGGCGGCCTTGGAAGCGTCAAAACAGAAGGCTGAAGCTCGAGTTCGCCTGGCCGGCGCGCTAGGCGTTCCCGCCGCCGCCCTCGACGGCCTCCAGATCTCTTTCGGGGACTTCGAACAGCGGCCGGCCGAAATCCCCGCCGTCGAGGTCCGCCGCAAAGCCCTCTTGAACCGGTCCGATATCCTGGGCGCGCTGTCCGAATACGCGGCCAACCAGGCCGCTTTGCGGCTGGAGATCGCCAAACAATATCCGGACCTGGCCCTCGGTCCGGACTGGCAACTCGATCAATCCGATCATAAATGGACGCTGGGCTTGTCGCTTATTTTGCCGCTTTTCAACCGAAACAAAGGCCCCATCGCCGAAGCGGAAGCCAAGCGGACCGAGAGCGCCGCCAATTTTCTGGCCATTCAGGCCAAGGTACTCGGAGATCTCGATGCCGCGGTCGCGGCGGGCCGCGCGGCGCTACAGAACGCCGCCGCGGCCGAAGCGATGATGTCGAACCTTCAAAAGCAGGAAACCGCGGCCAAGGCAAGATGGCAGATGGGGGAGATCTCCAAACTCGAATATCTCGGCCTTCAGCTCGAGCTCGCCTCGAGCGCGTTGGCCCGCTTGGACGCCTCGGTCAAGGCCCAGGAGGCCGTCGGCCGGCTGGAGAGCGCCATGCAAAGCCCGCTGGACAAGACGGAATGGGTCCTGGCCGTGCCGCAGAGGAATGCCGGGCCTTCGAAGGAGCGAAAAGATGAGTAACCGACGGACTTTGATCACGGTGATCACGCTGGTGGCGGCCGCGGCGGCCGTCATCGTTCTCTTGAAGATCGTCGGCCCGAAGGCCGGCGGCGAGGGCGAGGAAACGGTTGCCGACATGGCCGTCCACGTCGGGACGATCTCGCGGGCGACGCTTCATCGTTTCGTGACGGCTTACGGCGTCGTGGAGCCTGAGCCGGCGGGCATAGGCCGCGTCCCGGCCGATTCCGAAGTGGCCTCGCCGGTGGCCGGCATCGTCGCCCATATCGACTGCGTCGAAGGCCAGCGCGTGGCCAAGGGAACGGTCCTCTTCCGCTTGGACAGCCGCGTCGCCGAGGTCGCCCGCGAAAAAGCGAAGAAAGCTTTGTCCTTCGCCGAGGAGTATTTCGACCGGCAGAAAAAACTGCTGGCGGTCGAGGGGACGTCCAAAAAAACGTACCTGGAAGCCGAGCAGCAGCTCGCCGCCGCCCGGAGCGAGCTCTTAGCCGCCGAGACCGACTTGGCCCTCCTCCGGATCGAGGCTCCGCTCGCCGGAACCGTGGTCAAGATCAACGCCGAGCCCGGCGAAGCCGTGGAGCTCAACACTGTGCTGGCCAAGATCATCGACCTCGGCCGCCTCGTCGCCGCGGTGAACGTTCCCAGCCGCGAAGCGGCGCTTTTGAAGATCGGCCAGCCGGCCCATTTTGACGGCGGCGCCTCCGAAACCGGCGTCGTCGTCTACGTCGGTTCGCAGGTCGACGACAAGACCGATACCATCCCCGTCCGGATCTCGGTTCCGTCCGTCGCGGCCTTTCACCCCGGCCAGTTCCTCAGCGCGCGAATCGTCTGCGAGGAGCGCGCGAGCTGTTTGGCCGTCCCCGAGAACGCGGCCATCGTCGACGCGGTGGGCGGCGAAACGGGGGCGATCGTCCTGGTCGAGGGGGACAAGGCCGTGCGGAAATCCGTCAAATTCGGGCTCCGCGAAGCCGGGCTGGTCGAGGTCCAGGCGGAGGGCCTGAAGGAGGGGATGGCCATCGTCACGGAAGACGCCTATGCCGTTCCCGGCAACACGAAAATCCATATCATCGGTTCGTCGCATGAGCAAAAATAGCGCTCTCGGAAGATTCGCCACCCAGCACTCGGTTTCGATCGTTTTTATTTGTCTGGCCCTGTGTCTGGCCGGCGCGTATTCGGCATTCCACATTTCCTCGTCGGTCTTCCCTCAGACGAATTTCCCGCGCGTGGTCGTCCTCGTCGACAACGGCGTCATGCCGGCCGACGAGATGATGGCCACCATCACCCGGCCCATAGAGGAGGCGATGAAGGACATCCCCGGGGTGACGAATGTCCGCTCGGCCACGGGGCGGGGCTCGGCCGAGGTCAACGTCTTCTTCAACTGGAAAGTGAACATGATCCAGTCCGAGCTGTACGTCCTCGGCCGTCTGTCCCAAATCCGCAGCACGCTGCCCCCGACGGCCGAAGCCGAGGTCTACCGGGTGACCTTTTCCAATTTCCCGATCATCGGTGTCAGCCTGATCAGCCCCACCCGTCCGCTCACCGAGCTCTGGGAACAGGCCCGTTACAACCTCAAAGTCCGCTTCCTCCGGATCCCCGGCGTGGCCCGCGTCGATCTGATCGGCGGCCGCACTCCCGAGTTCCACATCGTGGTCGATCCGGTCCGGCTGCAAGCGGCCAACCTGACCCTGACCCAGGTCACCGAGGCCTTGACCAAGAACAATTTCGTCGCCTCGACCGGGTTGCACGAAGAGAACCACATGCTCTATCTGGCTCTGGTGGACGGCCGCGTCCGTTCGATCAAGGATATCGAGAACTTCACGGTCACGGTCGCCCACGGCCATCCCGTCCGCATTCGGGATTTCGCCCGGGTGGAGCGGGGGCCCGAACCCGTCTTCAACGTGGTCACGGCCGACGGACAGGAAGCGGTCCTGCTGAACGTTTACAGCCAGCCGGACGGCAGTACGCTGGACATCGCCAAAGGGCTTCGGGAGGAACTGCAGGTCCTGAAAAAAGAACTTCCGCCCGACATGAAGCTGGCTTTCTTTTACGACCAGTCGCTTCTCGTCCGCTCCTCGGTCGAAAGCGTCTGGGAGGCCATCCTCTTCGGTCTGGTCCTTTCGATCTTCATCCTCTTCTTCTTCCTGAAAAACTGGGGGATGACGTTCGTGGCGACCCTGGTCATCCCCGTGACCGTCCTGGTCACCCTTGTGTCGATAAAGGCGACCGGCCTGGGGTTCAATCTGATGACCTTGGGAGGCATCGCCGCGGCCATAGGCCTGGTCATTGACGACGCCATCGTCGTGGTCGAGGCGATCCATACCAAACGAATAGCCGGACTGGGCCGCTTCGAGGCCATCCAGGAAGCGATCAGCGAGATCTTCCGGCCCCTGGTCGGATCGACATTGACCCCCGTGGTCGTCTTCATCCCGCTCGCTTTTCTCGATGGCATCACGGGCGTGTTTTTCCGTTCCTTGGCCCTGACTATGGTTGTCTCTTTGCTGACGTCGCTTGTCCTCGCCATCACCCTAACCCCCTCCCTTGCCGGATGGCTGATCCGGGCCGGGACATCCAAAAAACCCGGGACCCATCATGAGCAGGAAGGGCCGTTGCTCCGCCGGGTCATCCGGATCTATGAAACAGCCGTCCGAGCCGCTCTCGAGCACTGCTGGCTGACGATCGGCGTCTGCTTCTTGGTCTTGGTCCTTGGCGTTTTCATTTACAAAAACCTCGAAAGCGAGTTCTTGCCGCCTATGGACGAGGGCGGATTCGTCATTGATTATCTCACGCCGCCCGGCACCAGCCTGGCGGAGACGCACCGCCAGCTCCAGTACGCGGAGGACATCATCCGGGCGACCCCGGAGCTGGAAAGCTATTCCCGGCGAACGGGAGCCCAATTGGGCTTGTTCATCACCGAGCCGAACAACGGTGATTTTCTGCTCAAGCTGAAACCCGACCGCGAGCGTTCGACCGAGGAGGTTCTGGCCGACCTGCGGCACAAGCTCAACATCGCCCTTCCCGATATCATCTGGGAACTGCCGGGCATCCTCGGTGATCTCATCGGCGACCTGATGTATGCGCCACAGCCGATCGAGGTCAGGCTCTTTTCGACGGACCCGGCCTTTTTAAAGAAAAAGGCGCCGGAAATAGCGGAAAAGCTGAGCAAGATCAACGGGGTGGTGGACGTGTTCGACGGGCTGATTTATACCGGACCGGCCCTCAGCCTCAAGATACGTTACGTGGACGCGCTGCGATTCGGGCTGACCGCCGAGGATATCACGGCGGCCGTCAATACGGCCATGCTCGGTCAAACGGCCTCGTCCGTGCTCGAAGGCGACCGGGTGGTCGAAATCCGGGTCAAGGTCGATCCCAAGAGCATCGACCGTCTGACCAGCCTCCAGGATCTGCCTCTGCGCTCAGGGGACGGGAATTTGGTCAAGCTGTCGCAGGTCGTGGACGTCGTCGAGGAGCCCGGGCAGTTGGAGCTTCGCCGCGAAGATCTGCGGCAGGACGTGGCCGTCACGGCCCGGCTCGAAGGCCGCGACATGGGCAGCGCCATGGCCGAGTTCCGCGCGACGATGAGCAAGGACGCTACGATCCCGCCGGGGTCCATTGAATACGGCGGGACCTACCAGCAGCAGCAGGAGTCCTTCCGGAATCTGGTGATCGTCCTGCTGATGGCGATCTTTCTGGTGTTCACGGTCCTGCTTCTTGAATTCGGGTCATTTTACGAACCGGTGTCCATCGTCTTCGGGGCCATCCTGGCCATGTTCGGAACGGTCCTGGCGCTTTGGCTCACGGGGACCTCGGTCAACGTCGTCTCGCTGCTGGGCGCCATCATCGGCGTCGGTATCGTCGCCAAAAACGGGATCCTGATGCTCGATTTCGTCAAGCATCTGCGGGCCGAAGGCTTGGATTTGGTCGAAGCTCTGGTCCGATCGGGACGCCGGCGCTTGCGCCCCGTACTGATGACGTCTCTGGCGGCGGCTTTGGGCATGCTGCCTTTGGCCTATGGGATCGGTTCGGGAGCGGACATGCTCAAGCCGCTGGCGGTTGCCGTCATCGGCGCGCTCTGTATTTCGGTGCTGCTGTCCTTGATCGCGACCCCGACGGTCTATTATATCATGCAGCGGCCGCGCGAACGGAAACCGGCTGCCTGAGGGCCGGCCGAGATACGGGCCAAGGTTGACAAGACGAGCGTTTCCGTTTAAATTCTAGGTCCTATAGTTCGAAGATGCGTTCTCCCTGGGGAGGAAGAGCGGGCATAGCTCAATGGTAGAGTACGGGCTTCCCAAGCCCGGAGTTGTGGGTTCGAGTCCCATTGCCCGCTCTATCTCCCCATCTATCATCCGACCATGACGACCTGGCATCTACTGATCGAACCCGCGCCCTTGAAAGGCGCCTTCAACATGGCCGTCGACGAATTTCTGTTCATGTCCGCCGAGGGGGCCAAGCGGACCTTCCTCCGCTTCTATCAGTGGGAGCGGCCGACGGCGTCCCTCGGAGCGACGCAGAACGTGGCCAAGGTCATCGACCTCGATTTCTGCCGCAATCATGGCCTCGATGTCGTCCGCCGGATCACCGGGGGCAAGCTCGTCCTCCACCATCGGGAAATTACGTATTCGATCTGTTCCTCCGACGAGGCGACGTTCACGCCGACCCTGGCCGGCTCGTACAAACTCATTTCCCGGGCGCTTCTCCGCGGCCTGGAAAAAATGGGGATCCGGCCGTCGCCGGCCGAACAGGCGCCGCCGTTCTACGCGAAGAGCGATCTGCCCTGCTTTTCTTATCCGGCGCGGGATGAGATCGAAGTCGACGGCAAGAAGATCGTCGGCAGCGCCCAAAAAAGGACCGGGACCCGGTTCCTTCAGCACGGCTCGATCCCGCTGGCCCATGATGAAGGCCTGCTCAAAGCCGTATCGCTCCGGGGAGCGGACCCGGCCGAGATCCGGATGACCTCGCTTTCCGAGGTCTTGGGCCGGCCCGTCGATTTCGCTTGGGCGGTCGAGCGGCTCTCCGCGGGATTCGAGGAGTCCTTCGGGATCCGCTGCGAGCCTCTGGCCTTCGGCGACGGCGACCTCGATCGCATCCGGGTCCTCCAACGGGCCAGATACGAAGACGAGGAATGGACGCTCCGCGGCCGGGCCCGCATCCCGGCAGCGGCCGGCCTTGATTCTTGATCCGTCCGGTGATAATATCGAACCGATGGACCACATGAGGGATGAACATGAACGAAGTCGATGAACTCCTCAAGCTCGACCTCAAGGATCTGCCGGTCCTAAAACCCCTCGCCTACGACGATCTTCATCAGAAGGTCCTCAAGAACCTCTACCTGGAGCTCGGAACGGGCGACGTGAACTTTCTTCTTTCGCCGGCCTATTCCGTTCTCCACCCCACGCCCAATGAGACGATCAACGACCTCATCACCCGGAAGGAAGATCTCCTCGATTACCTTAAGGAATGCATCATCCAAAACCTGGCCGCCTATTCCGTCCTGATCGAGGTCAACAGCTATTTCATCGAACAGAACAACTACCTCCTCCTGGCCCGGCTGCGGGAAAAGGACTCGGGCGGCCGGCGCTACGAGATCAAGTTCTATACGCACGCCCCGATGGAGATCCTGACCCATTACGAGGACAAGATCTACATCGGGCGCGATTTCGTCGACATCTTCAATTTCAAACGGAAATATTTCGGCATCAGGGAGCTGATATCTTCGCTCAAGGACCAGTCGGAGAAGCTCGAAGACAAGGCCTCAGAGAAGCTGACCAAACCGCTGGACTACAAGTCGTTCTTCCAGGAGATCAAGGAGTCCGTCGGCGAGCTGAACGCCGAATGTCTGGCGATCCTCGAACCGCTGCCGCCCTATCTCGATTTCGCCAAGCTCGGCGAGCAGGACCTGATCGACGTCAACGCCCAGTACCGCTCCATCAACCATTACCTCATCGAGCTCCACGACGAGGTCGGGGAGTTCGAAAATCTGCTCCGGTTCAAGATGGAGATCGACTTCGTCCGCTACGTGACGAAGTATAAAAAGGACCTGACCAATTTGATCTCATATTTCAACATCAAGCTCAACGGCGCCCTGGCCCAACGCATCTTTCATTTCCGCCATAAATAGACCGTTTCCGGCCAAAAGCAACAAAGGGAGCAAGTAGAGGGTCGACGTTCCTATCGTCGGCGGCTTTGCCGCCGGACCGATCGACGTCGGGATTCTAGATCGTCTTAATGGGCCGCTTGGTCTCTACGACGCGGATGTCGGCGTAGGACGTGGACAGGGTGATCGAGGGCTTTCCCGTTTCGTTCTGGAAGGCCTTGGTCAGGGAGAGGCCGTTGGTCTCCTCAAGCGAGGGCCGTTCGGCCAGGTTCCATAAGATATTGGCGGACCGCGTCCGGCCTTCGAACGGAAACCGCCCGCCCGCCGGCCAGCCGAAGCGGATCGCGGCGTACGAGGCTTGGACGTCGATCGGCCCGGTTACGGCTTCCGGCTCGAGGACCAGGTCGCCGTGGTCCAGGCGGACGGTGGTTTTGCCGGTGAATCCCAGGATTTCCACGTTCTGGTTGGTGGTCGCGATGCGGATCTCATCCGCCGCGATGGACTCGGCCCGGATCTCCATGTTGGTTCCGTCGATCCTAAGATCTCCTTTGACGCCGTCCACAACGAGTCGGGCGTAGTTGTCGGTGATCGAAAGGGGACCAACGATCCCTCTGGCTTCGATATCGCTGTGGTGGCCGCGGATCGTCGTCGGCCCGGAATCGGTGACGCTGATCGGCTCATAAGAGCTCTCGATCTCGACGTCCGCCTTGAGGTTTTTCCCCGTCACCCGCGAATGCGATCCCTTGACGACGGCCTTTTTGGCGATATTTTCGATCTCCACGTCTCCATAGCTGTGGTCAATGATGAGCTCGCCCTGGACGCCGATCGCGGTGACCTTGCCATGCGGGTTTGTGACCCGGCAGTCGGCTCCGGCATTGAGGATGGACACGTCCTCATAGCTGTTGTTGATGATCAGCCGGCCGGCGATGTCGATAGCCTCGACCTGGCCATGAGGATTGGCGATGTCCGTCAATCCCGTTCCGACGGCTTTGACCAACCGGTAGGAATTCTTGACCTTGACCTCGAAGCCTTTGGGAACCGTGATCTCGAAATGCGTTTCGAAGTTCTTGCG
This sequence comes from Candidatus Aminicenantota bacterium, assembly GCA_026393865.1. GTDB lineage: Bacteria > Acidobacteriota > Aminicenantia > Aminicenantales > UBA4085 > JAPKZI01. The sequence goes on along the minus strand of JAPKZI010000131.1, from coordinate 2,511 downwards.
TTTGAACGTGTCCCGGTTTGTGGAAAGAACGAGCCTCGACTCGTCCCGGTCAACGGTCATTTGCAGTTGGTCCGCGACCGTCTGGGCGGCGTCCCGGGTCCGGCGATAAACGGTCTTCGTGAACACGATCGTGATCTTGTCGGTTTCCGTTCCGCGGACCACGACGCCGCCATGGGCGTTGATCACCTGGAGTTCCCGGGGCAAGGGAGCGGGGATTTCCCGAGATTCCTGGAAGAGGAACTCCTCACCCCGGCCGAAGAAGACGAAATCGCCGCTGTCCCATTCGAAGTTGAGCTTCCCCGTTTTGGCGTAGTAAGTGAAAACGCCGAGGCCGACGATCAAAAGGAGGAGAAGAATCTCCCGGGCCTTCATGGTTTGGCCTGCGGGGCCCGGCCGGTCCCGTCCCGGCTCTCTTTCTTCTCCTGGAGCCCGTTGTAAACCTTGAGCCCTCCCCAGACGATGAGGATCAGGGGCCAGAGCCTCCAGACGGTGTCCCAGATACGGATGTCGAATTTTTCGAGGAAGAAGAGCGCCCCTACGGCGATCAGGATCAGTCCCCAAACGAGCGGATCTTTACGGCGTTGATGTGACATGGGTCCTCCGTCAGTCTTTCTTTTTGAGGAAATAGTCGGCGATCATCTTGAGCCCGATGATGATCACGATCACGGGCCAGAAATCGAAGATCCGTTCGTAATCAATGATCTCGAAATTGCTCAAGAGAAAGATCGCGCCCAGGGCCATAAGGACGATGCCCCAAAAGACCGACCCGGACCGGGCCGGCGACGCTTCGGCCGCGGCCGGCGGCGTCACGGCGGGAGCGGGCTCGCTCTGCAAGAGGGCCTTTTGATTGGTCGCCTTGGCCGTCTGGACGGCCTCGATGATCTGGTAGATGTAGAACCCGGCGAAGACGAGGGGCAGGAAAGGATGCGGGCCGTGCGGCATCATGGAAATGGCGCCGGCGAAGATGATGAAGAAAAGGAGGGCCTTCGTGGGTTCGCCGTTATAGAGCTGGCCGGCGCCGGGGAAGATCCCGGAGAGAATGCCGGCCGCCGCAGGCGACTTGGGCGGTCTTTTTTGGATGATGATCTGATCGGTCATGTCATGCCTCCATAGTAGAAATTTATTCGTCGTTCTTGCCCAAGGGATTGATCTTCTTGAGCGAGACGAAAACGTTGTCGGCGAAGCCGCCGAGGCTGTCCGTGAGGGACCCGGCCTTGGCGTAAAGTTTTTCGACCTGGCTGTAGCCCAGGTGGAATTGGCGGCTGATGGCCTCATTGATCTGGGCCTTGGCCGGGCTGAAGATGTAGAAGGTGAACAGGGTGAGGAAAACGGCCGCGGCGGCGAGGGCGGGCTGGAGCGCGGGCCGGAGCAGGACATCCAGGCCGAACCGGAATCTCCGGCGGGCCGGGATGGCATAGAGCTTCTCGCGCAGGTCCGCGGGCGGCTCGACTTCGGGGAACCGGGCTAGGGTCGCGTCCGCGGCCCTCAGCGAGGCCAGGAGCGCCGCGCAGTCCGGGCAGGCCTCGAGGTGCCGCTCGACGACGGCCCGCTCGCCGGGGCCGAGCTCGCCGTCCGTATAAGCCGTTAAAAGCTCCTCGATTTTGTCACAGGCCATGGGCGTTCTCCTTGCGGTCCTTGAGAATCTTGGCCAGCTGCAGCCGACCGCGATTGATGCGGGATTTCACCGTGCCGACCGGCAGGCCAAGGATCTCGGCGACCTCTTCATAGGTCTTGCCCTGGATCTCCTTGAGGATGAGGGCCATCCGCATATCGTTGGGCAGGTCGTTCAGCCCCCGCCATAGCATCCGCCGGTTTTCTTCCCCGACAAGCCCGTGCTCCGGGTCATCGGCGGCCGCGGCGCTCGCGATCTGCTCGTCGAAGTCATCCCGCTGTCTCTTCTCCCATTTCGTCCGGCGGTATTCGTCGATGAGGTAGTTCTTGGCCAGGGTGAGGAACCAGGCCGTGAAATTCTTGCCGAAGTCGTATTTGGACAGGGCGCGATGGAGCTTGATGAAGATGTCCTGGGTCAAGTCCTCGGCCTCCTGGAAGCTGCCGGCGAACTGATATGACATATTGAATATCTTCTTAGAGTAGAGGTCGACGAGCATTTTCCAGGCACCTTCTCTGCCGTCCAGGCAGTCTCGGATGATCGCTTCCAAATTCATTCACTACATCCCGATAGACGAGATTACGAACGCGAGAGTTCCATACGCCTCCCCCTTTGCTAAAGGGGGGAAGGGGGGATTATTTTTTTTTCGACGAGACCGTCAGTGATTCCAGCGTAGTCCCTTTTATATCAATGATTTTTAGGTCGATCGAGGCGGCCGTCACGTCGGCCCGGATGAGGGCGTCCTGGGGGGCGCCGATGACGGGAAAAGCGTTTTTTCCGGGCTCAGGAGCGAATTTGAAAAGACGGTGATAATGGCCGCAGATGGCCAGGTCTACCCCGCCTTCGTTAAGGATCGGACCCCAGAGCCTGGTCAGGTGGTCCACGCCGTGGGCGAGTGTCCC
>JAPKZI010000155.1 GCA_026393865.1 Candidatus Aminicenantota bacterium | reverse complement strand
AAAGGAATCAGAGGCACTGGCCCTGACTGTTGGTGGCGTACTCCTCTCCTTTATTTCGATCGCGAAAACTTTTTAAGGACCGACGGACACGATCCGGGCGGATCCATCGTCAAAGGAGACGAGTATGAACATTTATGTAGGCAACCTTTCTTTCAACGCGACCGAGACCGACATCCGGGACGCCTTCGCGGCGTTCGGGACGGTCGAAAAGGCCGCGGTCATCACGGACAAGGGCACGGGCCAGTCCCGCGGCTTCGGCTTCGTCGAGATGCCAAACAAGGAAGAGGCTCTCAAGGCCATCGCCGCCCTGAACGGCAAAGACCTCAAGGGCCGAGCCCTCAAGATCAACGAGGCCCAGGCTCGCACGGACCGTCCCCGCACCGGCGGCTTCGGCGGCGGCGGCGGACGCGACCGGCGCTACTGAATCTGATCGACTAAAATTCCCGGATCTTCGCGGTCCGGGATGAGTTGAGAGATTTCGAGGGGATGGTTCCCCAAAGGGACTATCCCCTTTTTTTATTTTTAAGTAGAAGGTCAGGGTGACGAATTATCTCGCCGAGCAGTTCCCTCTCTTCAATCTGTTCGTCCGATGGGAGCTTTCGGCGTTTTTACTAGGACGGTTTTATTTTTCTGATCTGTCCAGATCATTTCCACACATACAAGGCTTCCCACCGGAAGATAGGGGCCGTCCTGAGCGGTCATGACGATTTCCCGGCTTCCCCCTTTTGTCAATGTCCTGTTCCAGATTGCCCCGCCATCCGGGAGGGCTCGGAACTCTAGAGGGTTGGATTTCCCGTCGTTGCCTATGACGGCCGCCGTCCACGCCAGCTTTACATCCGCCGCAGATGAATTGCTCAGCCGGAGCTTGATCACGGCCCGAAGCGGAGAACCATGATCGGGCCCAGGATGCGCGACGATCGGCATCCAGTCACGCCAAAAAGAAACTTCCAGCACCGCGATCCGGCAATCGCCGAGCTGAAAAACGGTCGGCTTCGGAGCGTTCTCCTGGCCGCTAACGCAGAGGCCCGCCACACTCAAAGCGGTGGCCAAAGCTGCAAGGTGGAACCAAATTTTCGATCTCCCGTGTCCTTTCATTTTCCCACCCTTTCTTCAGGCTTCGTCGGCGGTTTGATCGCCGTAATCAAAGTGAGAATCAGACTCAGAGACAGCAGAATGGGCATCCCGAAATCTGCAAAATACATTAACCGCGCCATAGCGGATGGGGACGCAGTGTATTTATACAACTCTATCTCTTCGGAAATGTTGCTGAAAACACCGATAACTAAGATCATGAGTATCACGGACATTATGATGGCGACAACCCGGGTCGGACTGCGCCGGTTCCTTAAGAGGCCAAAAGCCATGATCAACAGTAATATCGCCCATAATGGTTTCTGTATAAGTACCCTCAGGGCTTGAGTCTTATCTTTCTGATCCCTGAGAAGATCGGCCTTTTGGTCCGTGATTCGATTGTCCAATTCAGCATCCGTCAGTGGTCGTTCCGAAGGCGAAAACTCGTGGCGAGCGATATCCATTTTGGACCTGGCCTTGATTATTTCCAGCCGGGCATCGTCAGGCATAGCCAAGATAAGACCCCATTGAACCAAGAGGCCCACGGCGGTAATCATCATGATGACCGCACCGATCTTATGAACGACCCACGTTTTTCCGCTAGCCCGGTTTACCATGCGATCCTCCTAAAAATAAGAAAGAAATTTTATCTGACTTTTTTATTCCCTAATTCTCTACGAGTCGATCCCTTGCCTTTAATAAGACAATTATATTCCTGTCCACGGATAGAAGTCACTATGTCAAGAGCAAGAAGATGCAAAGGTATTTTCCTTGACTTTTTTCCACCTTCGCGAATATCATATATTTACTAGAGGAGGGACCGTTCTCGCGCTCATGGAAACATGAAAGAAGTTACGCATTTAGATCCCGCATTGGGAGAACGGACGATGGGTAACGATTCGACTGAGGCTAACGCCTGCGCGAGATTTCATCGCCGGAGCAGAGGCTTCATTCTGGCCATCATCGCTACCCTGGCCGGGATCGCCGGAGTGCTCCTGCACTTTTTGGGCCCCCCGCCACACGAAATATCCAACAAGCTTCAACCTTCGATCGCCCAAATATGCGCGGGCGCGGGGGCTGGCTGCATCTGGGCGGCGATTCTGCTGAATTTCTTGTGGGGGCTGACCAGCCAGGGCCGCTATTTCGTGACGTTTTTCACCGCGATGCTCGTCGCCCTGCCGATCGTCTTCGCGCTCCCGCCGCGCTTCGGCATCGCGGCGGCGATCGTCGTCGCGTTGGGCGGCTTGGCGCTCTTCCTATACGAATTCGGCTTGTCCATCGAAATCAGCTCACGCGGCATCAGGCGTTTGCGCCGTTTTCCGCTGAAGGCATCGCGCGAGATTCCTTGGGACCGGGTCGAAAGCGCGTGCACCGATTTGCGAAAGATCACGTTCTACGGCGCCGGGGGTCGCCTCGTGGAAAGCGAAAATCGCGTGATCTTCGCGGGCAACGGCACGAACATTGCTTTAAACACGACCCGTTACGACGCCGTCATCGAAGACCTGCACGTCCAGATCAAACGCGCCCAACCATTTGCCATAGCGGCGACGCTTAGGCGCATAAAGAGCGACGGATCCGCCCGTCTCGGCCCGGTCGAGTTGCGGCGCGACGCGCTCTACATCAAGAGGTTCTCTTCGCGCCGCAGACGCGATATTCCACCGTTCGTTCATATACTCGCGGGGCTGCTGACGTTTGGCTTGTGGATTATTGGCTACGCCATGATTGCCGTTGTACGAATAGCGAAAAGGCCGGTTCGCGTGCCGCTCGATAAGATCGCGAATGCGACGTTCGAGAAAGGCAGCCTGGTGATCGTGGCAGGTCGGAAAATGTACCTTCCGCTACGACGCGTTCCGAATGGTATTTATTTCCCTGAGCTGCTGGCCGCATTGCGCAAGGCGACGCCCTTCCCGGGGCTCGGTGAGTAAGGCGGCCAGATGAAAAACGCCGCCGAGCGGCCAGGTTTTCTCCCATTATACCTGGAGCGATTTAAGGGGGGCAGGTTAGTTATTACTAACATCTCACACTATATGTATTTGTCTTCTCCTTGCGCTATAATAATATTGAGGGGACGATAGCATGAAAATCAAGATTTCTATTTTGTTGTATTTTCTATTCTACATCGTCAACTCCAGTTCCCAATTAAGTCCAGAGGCGGCCTGCGACCTCGCTAAGAAATCTTTTAAATTGACCGATAAGGACAGGGTTGAAGTCCTCGAGATATCTCTGGACTCATATGAGACCGGAGTCTTGCGGGTTAAATATAAAATAAATGATGTTGAAGTATACACCAGAATGAAAAAATACGATAAAGGCTGGCAACTGGAGGGAGTACGAACAGATTACGGCATGTGGCTTGATGCCTTATGGATAAATGATCTTGTTGAACAAAGCGATAATATTGCGCGCGCGAAGACAGAAATATCGTCGCTTGCAAGATACTTGGATGAATATCTATTGGATAATGCTGCCCTTCCAAATCAAGCGGGGTCCTATAATAAGAATAGTCTAATTTATAAAGCTTTGTGTCCTAGCCATGCGGCGTCAATCCCCATTAAAGATCCCTGGGGAAGTGATTATCTGATCTTTTGCGGAACAAGAGTGAATGGGCATTATGGAATTAGCGGAAGCGCAGCAGAGGATTATTTGATAATTTCCTTAGGACGAGATGGGAAAGCAGTCTATTGGAATTACGAGATTGAAACGCATAGATATCCCAAATTGACGTCCTGGATGCTTCACGATCCGAATGATGACATTATCAATTTGAATAGGATATTCATTCGAGGTCTTATTAAAGACCCGATTAAATAAATACAGGGTGCTAAGGACAAAAAGGAGGAAACAAATGTTATTGGCCAAAATATCGCTAGTTATCGCTTTGACAGCCCTCGGTTATGCCCAAGAGGCCTCCCCTCCGAGAGAATATCCCGTGGGTGCAACGATGTTAAAGTTGAGGGCTAATTTCTCGACTATCGCCTCATTGCCCTCCCTCGAAGCGGAGATTAAGGAGGTGTCAAAGCAGACCTCCGATCGGATCGAAAATGAATTTCAGAAAATGTGGGAGCCTTTGAAGACGGGTTGGGACAAGATATGGGATGCGAGGGACAGAACGCAAATTCACAATGACAAGCCTCACATGTTCACCAAAGAACAACAAGCTGAAGCTGACGCCTATAATCGAGAGGGAGTACTGCTGGATAAGGAACAGCATGAAGCCATAAGCGAGTTTGAGGCAAACCCGCTACGCGAGAAGCTCGATAATTTTCTCGCGAGCCCGCTGATCACAGAAGCGTTCCGTACGACGGAACAGCTTCTTCACCCCCCCGTGTATTTCAATAAAGGGCTGGCCTGGCTCCAACTCAAGGGGCTTGCCGAGGGGACTTTGGACTGGGATAACCGGGCGAACTTCGTCTCGGGAGAATACGCAATAACCATAGAATCGATGCCTTTGGAAATCAAAAATTCGCCGGCGGCATTGCAAGCTCGCAAGGGACTTGTGTGCATCGCGGATAATGACTATGAAGCCGCCAAGGCATGGTTCGAACAAGCCTTGTTGAAAGACCCTGACAACCGGTCGCTGAAATACATGGCCGAGTTCTGTCGGAGCATACTATCTCGCCGTCGATAAGCCTGATTATATAAATATTTACGTCGGCAGCCTTTCTTTCAACGCGACCGAGACCGACATCCGGGACGCCTTCGCGGCGTTCGGGACGGTCGAAAAGGCCGCGGTCATCACGGACAAGGGCACGGGCCAGTCCCGC
>JAPKZI010000151.1 GCA_026393865.1 Candidatus Aminicenantota bacterium | reverse complement strand
CATCCTTCGAGCCTTCAGGATGTTGGGGACGATGAAGGTGATGCCCACGTGAGTGTAGCCCTTTTCCAGTTCCCTCGTGAATTCTTCCCAGGTGGGAAAATCGAGAACAGTTGCAGGCACCGAGACATTCTCCGCGAGCAGGTACAGAGGGAAACTCCAGTAGGACTGCCGGGGCGAGTGGACTCCCTGCTGCCTCGTGATCTGGTTGTTGAAGAGTTCCATCTGCATTCCATTTCCCTCGGCGTAATCGTCCCTCACCCCGAAGGGCCCGAAGACAGAAACCAGGAGAAGTTTTATCGAGTTCATATGAATTCATCCTCGTCATCGACGTATCACTTCGAAAAAGCAATTGACCTATTAATAGAATACCAAGGTAGGAATGTCAATGCGACTGCGGATCCTTGTTCCCCTGCTTCCCAGCAAGATCCTGGTAAACGCAAAAGACGAATAATTTGGGAGCAAGCCAGGATTTCCCGCCCTTGAAAAGACCTGCCGTGGGATCGGCGTGGCCATTCCCTTTTTCTTGACATCGACCGGTGGCAGGGGATATCCTTTTTGAGTGAAGGGCGGTGCCGATTCCGATATGAACAACGGAGAACTCCGCGTGTACGGCTACCGGTGGGTCGTCCTCGCCGCGTTCGTCCTCATCGCGTCCATGACCCAGGTGCTCTGGATCACCTTCGCCCCGATCACGCGCGCCGCGGCCGAGTTCTATCATACATCCGACCTGATGATCGGCCTCCTGTCGATGAGCTTCATGATCGTCTACATCGTCCTCTTTCTTCCGGCGGCCTGGATGATCGATACCCTGGGATTCAGCGCGGCCGTCAGATTCGGGGCCATCCTGACGGCCGTGTTCGCACTCATGCGCGGCGTATTTGCCGCGAATTTCACCATCGTCTTCATCGCCCAGGTCGGACTTGCCGCCGGCCAGCCGTTCATCATCGGCGCGATCACGAAAATCGCGGTGCGATGGTTTCCGGCTAGCGAACGCGCGACGGCCTCGGGAATCGGCGCGCTGGCCCTCTATCTTGGTCCCCTTGCGGCCATGATCCTCACCCCGGCACTCGTCGTCCGCAACGGCCTGCCCCGAACGCTCCTCCTGTACGGGATCGCGGCGGCGGTCGCGGCCGCCTTTTTCCTCGTCGTCGCCCGGGAACATCCGCCCACCCCGGCCGGCCGGGACGAGCGCGTCCTCATGTTCGAAGGGCTGAAAACCATGCTCCGCCGGCGCGACTTCCTCCTTCTGCTCGTCCTGTTCTTCATCGGCCTGGGGATGTTCAACGGCATATCCACCTGGATCGAAGATATCGTCCGGCCGCGCGGCTTCACGATCACCCAAGCCGGTTGGCTCGGCGGCCTGATGCTCATCGGCGGCATCGTAGGGGCCGTGGTCATGCCGATGCTCTCGGATAAGCTGCGTCGCCGCAAGCCGTTCCTCGTGATCGCCCTGGCGGGGCTCATTCCGGGATTGGTGGGCATGACGTTCGCGACGGGATACGGTTTGTTGCTCGTCTCGGGATTCGTCTTCGGCTTTTTCCTCCTCAGCGCCGGGCCGCTCGGCTTTCAGTACGGCGCTGAAATCACGTCTCCGGCCCCGGAGGGTACGTCCAACAGCTTGCTTCTTGTCATCGGCCAAGTCTCCGGGATCATCTTCATATTCGCGATGGACGGCCTCAAGTCGAAAGCGACGGGGGCGATGACGGCGCCGCTCGTCGCTCTGGCCCTCCTTACAGTCGCTTGCCTCGGCCTGGCCACGATGCTCCGTGAATCGCCGATCTCCGGGACCCGCGCGGCGAAGTAATCTCGGCGCGCTTTTAGTTTTAGCATGGCCCAGGAAGCGAAGCTCTACGGCGCTCCGAGAGGCCAGGAAGACCAGTTCGCCGAGCTCGTTCCCCTGCGACCTCGATAAGCTCCTGTTCGACGTCACCGCCCCGGGCGGCTATTATTATGAGCTCACGTTCATGCGGGACGAAGCCGGCAACATCACGAAGTGCAAGCTTGTAACCCAGGGAATGGAACTTCTCGGCGACAGAATCAAATCGGGCTGAACCATGTGTCTTCCGTTACAGAACTTTTCCGATCCGGCCCCATCGGACTCCCCCCTCAGGAGCAATGGAAAAGTAGACCAGCCTGGCCCTGGAGACAATATCATCGAGAGGGACGTTGCCCCAATGACGTGAATCTGCGCTGTTATCACGATTGTCACCGAGGACAAAACAGCAGCCCTCCGGCACAGAAACGCTCAAATCCTGTCTTTCCGCCCCCTGAAGATAAAAGACGATATAATTCCCAGAGTCGCCTTTTTCATAGAAAGCGATTGTTCCTTTCTTGATATTTTCGTCCCCTCTCCCTTCGAGCTGAGGCACCTCTTGAGATGTCCACTTTTTTCCATTGACGTAAAGCTCCATCCCTCTCAATTCGATTTCATCTCCTGGAAGGCCGACGACCCTTTTAATAAAATATATTTTCTTGTTTCGGGGATATTTAAAAACCACCAATTCCCCTCTTTTCAGGCCAAGGTTTTTCGACGCGTGATCTATCCTCTTATCTGCCATGATCCAATCTCCGGGAAGGAGAGCAGGCGCCATGCTTCCCGTTTGCATTCGATAAGGGAGAGCGAAAAAGCAAATTTTCCGCCCATTAACCATTAGTCCGGAAGCGAATAGATTCAATACAATAATAAGGAGGACGTAGACAGAAAGCCTATTATAGACTTTCAACCTGTAGTTCTTTTCCATTCGTCTGGCTTGCTTCCAAGCATCTCGAGCAGCCCAAATAAATATGCCAAGGCTCGCCGCTAAGGACAGAACCAAAAAAACCATTAGTATCTGACCGGGCCACAGAACACTCAATTGGAAGAAGAGAAAGGGGAGGATGAACGAGGCCAGAAAGAAGAGAATCCCTTTCCGCAGTTTTCCGTTGTAGACTTGGCCCAGACCAGTCAAAAGGAAGGACAGGGCCACGGCGAATAGAGGTTTTCTTTCCCGGAATTTATCTTTTTTCTCTTCCATTCCTTTTCCTCAGGACAATCGCATTTTCCCCCGGTTTAATCTTACAGGCCGTACTCCCTTCAGCTCTGAATCAGACGGGTTGTCTAAGCTATGGAGATGCATGAATCAACACCCCGGCGAAGAATCTGAGAATTTTAAACAGGCCGAAAGCCGAGCCGATTCCCACGAGCGCCCATTGGACAGCTCTCGAAAAGAATATCCTTTCCAAGAAAGGCCGCCGCCGTGCGAAAAAGCTGTATTCTCTGCATTTTTCTGCTTCTATTTGTGCAACCACCCTGTCCGCGAAGCCGCTTGGGACATCCGCTCCCATCACATTTCGGACAAGGGAATCCAACTCCTCGAACCGAGCCGCGGTTTCAGAACAGGCGCTGCAGGAAAGAACGTGTTTTTGGTCCTCCGGGCTCAGTCCTCTGGCCCAAGCAATATCCTCTTGAATCAGGTGGCAGGGACGCTGAGGATCACTCATAACACATTCTCCCTTTCAAGAATTTGTCTCAAGATCTGTTTTCCCCGGAAGACACGGGATTTGACGGTTCCCACGGGACAATTTTCGATCTCCGCGATTTCTTCGAGCGAAAGCTCGTCAAAGTAGGAAAGGACCACCGCTGTATGAAATTTTTCCGGCAACCGACTTATAGCGTCGTGAATTCGGGATTTAAGACGGCGTTGTTCCAGGATATCCTGAGGGCTTTTTTCATTCCTTCCATGATTTTCATCCCTGAATCCGGCAGAATGCGCCTTCCTTCGCCTCATCTTCGCCATTTCGTTGATGGCCAGGTTGCGGGCAATCGTGATGAGCCACGTCGAGAAGGAAGCCCCCTTTTCGGAATCAAAGTCAGTGATATTCCTGTAGGCCCTCATGAACGTTTCCTGGGCTAGATCCTCCTGGACCTGCATCGGAAGCAGAAAATTTCTCAGATAAGAAAAAATCATCCGCTGGTAACGAAGAACAAGGAGTCTAAAGGCGTTTGTGTTACTTTGAGCGGACTGTTCGATGAGCAACCGGTCATCCATGAATTCTGTTATTTCTCGCCTCTATATTATTATACCTTTTGAGCCGGCAAAGGTTCCCGAATATGCAGCGCGGCGTTGAGGGGGCTGGCTGGGTTAGGGGAGAATTGTGGGACCTGATGATCTTGTTTGAATAATAAGCATTTCGTTTTTTGGCGCGCTTGGTGAATGGGCGTTGTTGAGAACCTTCATCGGCCGGCATAATCTCCCCTTTCCCCTCCTCTCCCTTGCCCTGGCTGTCCTGAAATCATATCCAGAAATCGATATTCAAACCGCCGGCGCTTCCTCCGCCACCCGGGGTAGATATATTATGCCAATTTAATACGGCGAGGGCACATGATAACTTTTTTGACAATCCGGTCTAAGAAAAAAGCAGCCTGATGTCATCAAATAAGAACACAACTTACAGTTTCTATTATATTTTCCTCCTTAAAATTCCGCTCAGTTCCTGGCACATTTTATGCTGCAATCTTAAGCAATGGCAATTGAGCTTAATGGGTTTTTCAGGCCATTGTCCATTAAAACGAACAGAATTATAATAAGCGCAACAGCAGTTATATAGAAATCTTGGGATTTCAGAGGTTTATCATGGGGATAATTAAGAAATTCTCCATTCTATTTCTGATTGCCGGTTTGTGCTTTATTCTAGGGCCATCCTCTCGATCAGGCTCAGCGTCCCAACAGGCCGCCCAACCTCAGAAGCCCCTCCAGCACGAGGTCGCCGTCACGCTCAAGCTCATCCAGGTCTATGTGACGGATAAAAATGGGAACCCGGTCAAGGATCTGAAAAATTCGGATTTCGCGATCTTTGACAACGGCGTCGAGAAGACGATCACCGAGTTCGAAAAACATATCCTGGCTGCGGCGCCGCAGAAACCCGAGCCGCAGCCGCCCGAACAAAAAATCGTCCCCACCGCTCTTCCGCCCGCCGCCAGGGTCACGAGCCTCAGCCGGAAATTTTTCATCTTCCTCGACTTCGCCTTCAATAACCAGAAAGGCGTCGCAAAAGCCCGCGAGGCAGCGCTCCATTTCATCGACACGCAACTTTTGCCGGATGATGATGTGGGGGTATTGTCCTATTCGATGTTGAAAGGGCTTACCGTTCACGAATACCTGACGACCAACCATCGGAAAGCCCGGGAGGCCGTCGAGGCGTTGGATGCCAAAGGCAGCGCGGGGCGGGCCGAAGACACCGAAGAAGAATATTGGCTCACAGCCGGGCAAGGGCTAGGGGGCATTTATGCAAAAACTCATTTTCAACTTGAAGCGGAGAGAAACGAATCAAAAACCCAGGCGCAAAACTTTATCCTCAAGATGACGGCCCTGGCCAAAGCTTTGCGCTTCATCCCAGGGCAGAAAAACATGATTCTCTTTTCGACCGGCATCCCCAGCTCGTTACTATTTGGAAACAGGATGGTTATGCAACAGTGGGCCGATCGCGGGTCAACGAGTACACAATTCAAAATCGATGTCGGCGACAATAACCTGATCACAAAAAACGAGGAGATGCTCAAAGAACTGACAGCGGCCAATTGCACTGTCTTCACCTTCGACACCAGAGAGGCCGCCCTGATCCCGTCCTTGTTTACGTACGACAAATTAACATTTGAGGAAAATACCCGTCCTCTTTTCACTATGATGGGCGCGGGGACGCCCCTCGATATATATAAAGACAATAATATCACCGGCTTTTATACGCTCAGCAAGACTTCCACGGCTACCGGAGGCAAGTATTTTTCAAACATCGAGGAATATGAAAAAAATTTAGGCCAGGTCCAGACTATGACGGGCACGTATTACGTTCTGGGATACTACATCAGCGAACAACGGGACGGCCGTTATCATGACTACAAAGTCAAGGTGAAGAAGACAGGCTGCGAAGTGCGCGCCCAGACCGGCTATTTCAACCCGAAGCCGTTCCGTGAGTATTCCACTTTGGAGAAAGAGCTCCATCTCTTTGACCTGGCGTTATCCGACAAGCCTCAGTTGCAGACGCCCTTGACGTTTCCCATGAATGTCCTGTCTTTTATGGTAGGCGAAGAAACCCGCCTCCAGTTGCTCTCCAAAATCCCCATCCAAGTCATGGAAAAATTTTCGGGTAAGAAGGTCGAGCTCATCTCCCTTGTCTTCGATGAAAATGAAAATCTCGCCTGCCTTGAGCGAATTGAGGCCGATTTGACAAAATACCGCGGCATGGATGTTTTTTACGCATCGGGAGCATCACTGCAGCCCGGCCAATACAAATGCCGCCTCGTCATCCGCGACCTCGAGACCGGAGATGGCGCTGTGGCGTCGGCCCGGGCTGCGGTCGCCCAAAAAGCGTTCGTCGGCCTGAGCCTGCATTCTCCCCTTCTTCTCGTCCCGAAAAGTAACTTTGCTTACTTGGAAACGGCCACGGCAAAAAAGAAGGAAATTTTGACATGGAAAGATGCCTATCCTTATGACCGAGCCCAATACTCGCCTTTGATTGGAGAGGCACCTAAAGGGGCATTAAAAATATTTGCGGTCGTGCCCTGTTCTGTTACGGGTATTGCGCAGCCAAATGTCTCGATGACCGCCTACCTGAACGATTCAGTTTCGGGGACGTCGATGCCTCTTTCTATTTCGGTTCTAAATAAAACATGGAAAGAGAACCTGGAGGTCCGGCTTCTGGAGTTCTCTTTGAATAACGTGCCGCCAGGAAAATATTTTCTCTATCTTCTTGCCGAAGACACCGGAACGAAGGCCGTTTCTCACACACAGATCGCCCTCATCATAAATCCATGAGGAATAACTTTTTTCGCGATGCCAAAGTATAATTTTTAATCGTTCTGGCATTTATAGCCCTAGGCCTTGTCGCCTCGGCCGGAATTTATTCTTCCCCCCAAGACGCGGTTCGGCCGCAAAAACCCCTCCAGCATGAGGTCAGCGTCACGCTCAAGCTCATCCAGGTCTTCGTCACGGACAAGACCGGAAAGCCGGTCCTCGACCTGGCCAAGGCCGATTTCATTCGTTACGACGACGGCAGGCCGCAGAAACTGACCGAATTCGAAAAACACGTTCTCTCCCCCCTCTCCTTCGACTTGCCCTTTGTGTCCTGAAACCATATCCAGAAATCTCTATTCAAGCCGCCCGGCGCCGCTCTCTCCTCTTTTTCCGCTACGACTTGCCCAATATATTCTGAAATCATGTAGTGAGATCGAAAATCAGCCGCCGCAGACCGCCGGATTGAAGATTTCGTTCTGAGCCGGGCCGACGGGGAAAGCCGCCGATCAATCCCAGGAGGCGCC
>JAPKZI010000115.1 GCA_026393865.1 Candidatus Aminicenantota bacterium | reverse complement strand
GGCGCGGACGAGCTCCCGCAGGTAGCTGTGGAATTCTTCCCGGGGGATGATCCAATTGATCGTAGCAAGATCGGCGTAAACCTGTGGGTACACCGACAGGATTGCCTTCGTTTCCTGAAGGTACGGCCACCCGCCGTGCATCAGGTAGATGCGCAACCTTGGGTGGCGAATGAGCACTTCCTCAACGAGGACCGGGTTTCCGAGCGTCACACGGAAGTTCGGGCAGCACGGGTCGTACGGCGTTCCCGGGGGGCCAATCCCCGTGTGGATCCCGACTGGGATGTCCATCTCTTCGGCGAGAGCGTAGTAGGGCTCCAGGCGAGGGTCGCTCGGCGCCATGCCTCTGTGTTGCAGGATCAACTCGCCCAGAACCTGCACGCGACCCGCTTGCATTTCGGCGCGAAGTCTCGCGAGGTCAGGTAGGGGGCCCGCCTCGTCCACCCACGCGCTGACCATGATCCTGTCCGGAGCGGCCTCACGCCACTGGCCGACCGTTTCTGGTGGCCCGCTGACGACAGCCTTCACGATGTTGTAGCGCTTGAGCGCCGCCAAGGAGGCGTCGCGAAGTTCGGCGCTCGTTCTCGCAGCGGACGGTCGCCCAGTGACCGGATTCACTGCGGGTGGCTTTCCGTCGTCCAGCCGGTAGGCATGAAGGTGCATGTCGATGATGGGTGGTCTGAGGCTGTCGATACCCGTCTGGACCGCTGCGGGATCCAAGCAAAGCGCAACCGCCGCAAGAAGGAATACCAGTGTGGTCAACCTTTGCATGAGATCCTCCTTCGAGCGCGTGTCTCAGTCCCAGACTTCACCCGAGGCTGAACCAGCCGCCGAACAATGTCTATATGGATCCGTATAAAAACCCAAAGATGGCATCAAAAGGAGCTCCTGGACTGTCCGAATATCATAACCGCCTTCCAAGAGATGCATCGCAAAAGAATGACGGAAAGTAAGGCATGTCTATAAATATCCCCCTGCTAACATGCATAAAGATTATCACCCTAATTCGAAAGATGTCAATTTTCTATAACTCGGGAGGGGCAGAAGACCGCGAACGAAGGCTCTGAAACATGGGTCAGATATTTAGATGGCCTGGCAAAGTATCTATTGGTGAGCGCAAGACGAACCGGCTAGTTTTGTTTCTTGCGCTCGGCATGTTTACTGCGGAGGAACCCGGCGGGTTTTCCACAATACTTGCAGTTGCCCAACGTGACCTCCTGAACGTGCTAACGTTCGGATTCAGCGGCGGCGCGGAGCGCCGTCTGCTGAATGCCGTTGTTGGGCAGCGCTTGGCATAAGGATTTCACAAAACACACTGGAATCGTCGACGGTCGTGATTACAGGTTCCACACCGATCCTACGAGAGAGCACACGGAACGCCTCGGGGCTGAACATACCGGCTCGGAAGCCGTCCTTGCACACGACCGTTCCATTCTCCGTCTGATCGTAGTCAATGGCGCCCACCAATCCGGCCGCAGCTTGGGACTCAAACCACCGAAGCCGTTCCGACCAAAACGCCGCAGAATACGTTGAGAACAAAGCCCTCCCGCCAGGTCGAGTCACCCGCAGTGCCTCGCGTATGAGCCGCTCCGGATCGACCGCAAACGCACAGATGCCGTTCTGCACGCAAACGACCACGTCAAACGCGCCGTCTCGAAACGTCGGAGCCGACGCATCCATCTGCAGGAACTGGCATCGCGATTCGGGACGGGCGCGGTGGCGGGCCAAGATGAGGCTTTCAGGCGAAGTGTCAATCCCGACGACGCGCGCCGCGACGTCGGCCAGGCGAAACGCCACGCGTCCGTACCCACAGCCGAGTTCCAACACGGAATCAGTCGGTCGTAGCCGGCTCACGACGAATTCGATCTCCGCCTCTAAGTACTGCTTCACGCGAGTGGAGGCTAGCTCATAGCACCGCTGTAGGCGATCACCTGACAACTTCGTGGAATAGTACCCCCGCATTCTCAACCTAGCCTCTCGTCTGCCTAACGCTCGGCGTTACCCGCGAGCGCCGTGTCACGGTGATCGTCGGGTACACGCCGTTGTTCGACAGCGCACCCCCGATCATGCACTCAACGCGTCCGCAACAGCTTCGGGATTCTGGGCGGCGACGCGAAGCAGAGCTTGTGCAGGTCCATCCGGAATGCGCCGCCCCTGCTCCCAGTTGCGAAGTGTGGCCACGCTGACCCCGATCATCATCGCGAACTCGGTCTGCGACTTTCCAAGGCTGTCTCGGATGCCCCTGATATCCGCGGGCTTGAAGGTGATCACACGGCTCGGGCGCATTTTCTTGCGCCGGATCTTCTCGGCCTGCCGAACACTCTTGACGAGGTCGTCGAAGTCCTTCTTTTTCACTTGAACTCCTCCCGGACGATTCGAACTAGGACTCGAAGCTGATCCGGTGTCAGGTCCTCCTGGCGGGAGCAGGTCTTTCACCCTTTTCGTGAAGACCGGGGTCTCAACAAAGCGCATACGCGACTATACGCCATTGGCGCACGTCAGTCAACCCGGCTTCTTCAGACATGTTTTTCGGCATTGACACGAACAGGTATTAAAGGACCAGAAGGAGAACGTCTGGTTTGATAAATTTTCCCTTCTGCTGTGTGTTTAAGAATAGCTGCTTCCATTCGGTCAACAAGAAGAGATGTTGGCATTGCCATGGGTGTTAATTCTAAGCGGTCAAACCCTTGTGGAATTTTTTTACCTACAAGCTCCCCATTATGAGCAAATAGTTCTACAACCTGTTCTTGGGTTGGTATTGGATACTCTTTTCCGTCAATTCCAATCACCCCTAAATTTCCCGCTCGTGGAAGAATGGTTGAAATTCCTGTTCGGCTCAATGCGGTAATGATGCGAGCATACTCCTTCTCTAGATTCGTGATATTCAAAGCTCCCCTCACATCTGTTGCCTCAAGAATGGCTGGCTAACGTCCCGGATCAGCGATCCCGCGCCACTGACGCACGGCTTGGAACAGAAACCCGATCGAGGGGGTTCGCGGCATCCGGCTTGTTAGGTGCGAAGCTCAGAAAGTGATCGACAAAGAACCGCCGACCGTATGAGTCCGAACGAAATTCGGCGAGTCCTCACCATTCTTGTACTCAAAATTCAGGCCGACGTTCTTGCTGATCATAAAGTTGATGCCGGTCACCAAATAATTGTGTGTTGTCTTTTGGTTTTCGATTGGCAGGTAGAAAAACACATTGTCTGCATATATCGAGACATCCTGCATACCGAGAGGCTTCTTCAGGAAGTTCAGAAATAAATTTGCCTGGATTCGAGTAATTAGGCGCAGAATTGTATTATTGACCTCAGTAGAATCGCCAGGGTCGAACGTATGACCGAAATCGGTCTCGAATATAGGCCGCCACTGAAACCGAATTGGCTGCTCTGGTCCCTTGCTATCATGTGGGGGCTGATCTCCGATAAAGAGATATGGTAATGTCGGCGAAATCCGAAACTCGGCAGATGCTTTTTTAGTTCGAAAATCGCGGTCGCTTTCGTACTTAGCGTCCAACGAAAGCCACAGATGATTTTTGTTTACTGTCACGCTTATAGGCAGACCTGTTGGATCCTGCACTTGAATGCCCCCTCCGATCGGTACATCGAATTGCGACCCTAGCCGAAACCGCCAAGCGTCTTTTGCGCTGCTATCTGAACTGGATAACTTCCCCTCGATTGAGGCTGAGGGGGTTACCTCGGTCGTGCCCCATGAAGTGCTCGAAGGTCGATATGAAATAAAAAAATTCGCATGAAATTCCGTCTGTTTTCCAATATCCGTGAGGAAGCCGAAATCTGCTGGCTCGCCTTTATCGGAACCGGAGGAGGCTCTTGTTAGCTTGAATCCAGCGCCGCTGAACTTATCAAAGATATTCTTGGTAGCACCGTCCTGCGCGTAAGCGACTAGCTCGGCACATGAGATCGAAACTGCGAACGCAAGAAACAATATTTTGTAAATTATCATCGTTCTTCTCCTCTAGAAATAGAATTGATTGATTTGACTAAGAAATCCGTTTAAAAACGAGATTTACGATGTCTCCGACGCTCGTTATATCGTCAGATTCCAAAAGTGCGGGGCTCCCGCTGAGTTTGCAGCCGTGGGCGGTAATGAACGCCTTGATCGGGTTCCAGTACCTCCGTCGTGCAATGCCATCGGCTCCGATGATATCGAACGTCGTATCTTCGTCAATGTTGTGATCGCCTTCGATTGCTTGAACCACTGCCAAGACAAACCGTGAAATGTCATTCCTAGTTAATGTGCATGCCATACTATGGTTCCTTTCGGTGTTGTCGTTGTGTTGATGTTTTTGGTTTCGGCTTTGTTTTTTGTCAATCGCGAAGTTAGTTTTTCAACGCTTAAAGCTCGGCATCAGCGGCGCGCTGCTTGCGGCGCGTCCGCTGCAACCGGTTGTTAGCCGGCCGCTTCGCACTCGCGTTACTCATACGGTCCAAGAAATCGCTCGCCGTTGAAATGAATGATGTGCGATGGCGATTCAGCGATCCACACCTCCGTTTCCCATGCGATGTCCCCAAGGTACTTCGTCATGGCTCGACGCGTGAGGAATGCAGTGACAAAGACCAATCCGGCCCGAGCCGATCCGAAGAGGGCCTTCAGCTCGTTGTGTCGCTTGAGTCCAATGGGGCCATGGCTCGTGACGGCTTCAATCAAAACAAGCCAGTCTTTCTTGTTCAAATGCACTACCACGTCCGGCATCTTCCCATGCTCGTCAATCTCAACTCCGAGCCGTTTAAGGTAGCCAGCCTCAACGTGCCGGTGCTTCTGTCCAGTGTCGCCCAAGAACGCGATGACGCCGCCCGGTGTGAAGCGCGGGCAAAACTCCTCGACTATCTTCTTCACAAGTTCGTTCTGGCCGCCTGCGGTCAGCGAAACCTTCTTTCCGCTGGGAAGCTTTACCGGCAGCAAAGCCATTTTGCGCTCTTTGCGCTGAAGCCTGCCGAGCGTATCTGCGGTCGCGAGGAAAGCCGATAATGAAGTCTTCCATGCGGTCGAACCGTACGTACGGGCAAGCTTGAGGAACGGCGGGGTGACTTGGTAGCGATTGTCCGGGCTGTTCACTGGGCGACGGGGGTCATCTGGATTCGCCATGACAAGCCCAATCTGGACGAATTGATGTACCGTGAACCGCCTCACTGTTTCTCGGGTATTCGGTGCGTATGCCTTGCCGAACTGATCCCGGAACACACTCATCATCTCTGTGATGCCGAGCATCGGGGCTTTTGCCACACGCCATGCCGTGCGCGGCGTCATGCCGAGCAGCGCGAGAAGAGTGAGTGCGGAGCGTTCGTTCTGCTGTTCCCTGGGCACATCCAAGGCAGTGAGTATGTCGAGGGCCTCCTTAACCCGCTTCGCCGTGGCAGTTCGTCTTTTGGGTAGTCGCTTAGACATGAAACAGAACCTCCTCGACGAGGTGATCGAGCCCCTCTTGCGGGAGGACACTCTTCCCAATTCGCCTCCCTATCGCAACGAGCGTGGTCAACTCCGGATAGTGCAGGGCCCGTAGGTCGGAGGCATTCACCTGAGTATGCCCGCTGAACTGGCGGAAATACGTGTCAACAAGCGTTGAGTTCAAGAACGCGGCGAGCCCCTTCGCGACCATCGCTGGCAAGCCGGAACCCTGCGCATGGTAATAGTTAAGATGGTTCTCGAATGCGACCTGAGCGGCGGGGACACGCGTTGGGTCGTAGACTGCTGCCACCACCCGTCGGCGTTCCTCTTTGGTTGAGAACCTCTTTGTTAGGACGTAGTATCCCTCCGGAACGAGAAGATCTTCTGCACCTGGGCCGACGGCGAGGGCGTTGGGCTTTCGGGTCTTGCCGTTAGGCCACTCGACAAGGCCATTCTGAAGATGGCAGGGATAGATTAAAGGTACCGTTCCCCGTCCCGGCTGGGCGCGGAGCAGTTCCCTTGCCCGGAAGTCAACGACCCGTCCTGTAGAGACGGTCAGGCCGAGGTCGGAGAGACTCGCCTTGAGGCTCCCGATACGATGACGAACGAAATCCCCATCCCTGTCGGGAACGATATGGATAAAAGCATGGCGGTCGCGTGGATGAACAAGTTCGTCGTGCTTGATTGTTCGCATGCGCAAGCCGGCCTCGCCAGGGCCTACGCTCGCGGAGACGACGACGTCGCGGTCAGTGTCCTTCGTTTTCACCGCGTGGAACACGACATTCTCCTGTAGGATCTTGTCGTCGGCAAAGGCGGTGTCGCGGCTGTCGAAGACATGGACTCGACGGAAGCGCATCTCTCGTAGAATGAACCGGCGGAACGGCTCGAAGTAAGGGCCGTTACAAAAGCTCCTCGGAGTGATCGCCACCATTTCTCCATGTGGCGCGAGGAGTCGGGCGGTCACGGCCAAAAAACCCGCATATAAGTTAGTCGTCTCAAGTCCAATCGACCGAAGTAACTTTCTCTCCCGCGATTCTGTGCGAATCTTCCGGTAGGGCGGGTTGAGAATGGCGCAGTCGAAGCGCTCCTTCTCGCCCGTAGCGAAGAGGTCTCCGGCGAACGTGCTCGCGCCTGCCTCCAGGAAGTCATGCGGCACAAGGCGCCCCTCAAACGAGATTCCCGTCTCCTCGCATGCGGCCCGGCAGCGATCCAGTGTCTCGCGCAAATAGCCGACGAGCAGGGGATCTAACTCATAAGCCGTGAGGGCAATCGCAGAGGGACGTTGCAGCCTCTGGCACATGGCAAGCACGAAGGCGGCCGAAAGGGAGCCAGTTCCAGCGCCGGGGTCGAGGATGCGGACGAGCGGCTTCTTGCACTCGAACATGCCGGCCATGAAGGTGGCGACAGGGCCGGGCGTCAAGAATTGCCCCATCTGGACACGACGCTGAGGATCCAACCGGAGCGATGCCTCCCTGCGGGAAGCTTCGATCGACGGCAGGAGCGAATCTATGCCACTGGTCATCATCTCATTGAGCGCCTTGATCCCTGTTCCGTTCATATCGTACGTGTAATCCTTATCGTTGTCCCGCTAACGCCTCGCATCAGCGGGGCCGTGCCATACACTCAGGGATATATGAGTAACTCGCTTCGCGGCCTCCGCTGCGTGCGTTTGTTAGATGGCACCTTTGATTATTGCTCGATCTTCTCTCCTTGTCTCTTGTTTCTTAGTGGCCGCCATCGGCTCTGGTACACTGCACCATCCCGGAACAATGCCCAACTCACATATCGTTCAGCTATGTCTTCCAGTTGCCTAGTTTCTTCTTCGATGTTTTGACCTACTGAGATCACCAATTGAACCTGTTGCTCACCTCGATGTAATAGCTTATTTCGGATCGAGTTGAAGCGCTTAAATGCTACCACATCAGCTTCCCAGCCATCTATCTGAGCTTGCTTAGCCATCTCTTCAAAACGTGACGCAAGACTTAGACGTTGCTGTCCCATAATACGGTTAAAGAAGGCGAGAAGATCATTAGCTTCCGATCCACCGTGCGTAGCTAGAAGATTGCGGATCTGAGTAGCCTCTTCTTGTTTTTCCTTCTCCTTATTAGGATCGTCTCCGTATCCTGCCAGTATAATCTCTATTGGAATAAAAAGAGCCGTAAACTTGGATATATTATCTCTTTCACGCCACGCTCGGAGAAGCCAAGCTAAAGCAGCTGCACCTAACTCTTGAGCTTCAGGCGTTGCTTGACCAACTCCTTCGAGGAGTTGATGCAGAATCTCTGCTCCGTTAGAGTTAAGAGAGATTCCATCAAGGACTTCTAATCCTGGGCCAAATTGGTTGAAGGCATAATCATCAGCAGTTCTCATAGCGAAGAAGTTTTCGTTAATTACCTCAATTACGAATTGTCGGTGAAATCGTAGACCAATTGTTCCTGCGATAAGGTCCGTTGCTGTCTTTAAGCGTTTGGCATCCTGCTCGGCTAGACGGAGTAATTCTCCATGTGCGCTGGGTACTTTGGCATGGAATGCTTGTGAAAGGTCTTCGGATACCTCAACCTGCTTGGAACAGAGAATCTCCGTAAAGAAATGTCGAGGGTAGCTTGATTCTAAGGCGTCCTTTTTGTATTCAGTAGTAATCATCAAAGATGCCTCTCCAGGCACGACATATTTTTCACTTCGACTGACCATGATTCCGAGCCTCGGTTCAGGGCCTAAATAAACTTCAATCTCAACCAACGAACATGCAATGGCATCGTAAAGTCGTCTATATCCAATTCGCTCTTTTCCCAATATAGTTCACCTGCAAAACACACAAAACAATAAGCCATCTAAAAATGGTTATATGAATCCATATAAAAACCCAAAGATGGCATCAAAAGGCGCTCCTGGACTGTCCGAATATCATTGCCGCCTTCCAACAGATGCGTCGCGAAAGAATGACGGAAAGCAGGGCATGTCTGTAAATATCCCCCCGTTAACATAAATATAGATTATCACTCTGATTCGAAAGATGTCAATTTTTTATAATTCGGGAGGAGCGGAAGACCGCGAATGAAGGCTTTGAAACAGGATGAATTTTAGATAAACCGGTTCTATTAGGCAAAGTTCCTTTTGGTCATCGCAGGAGGAACCAGATGGTGTTATTCCTTGCGCTCGGCATGTTTGCTACGGAGGAACCCGGTGGGTTTTCCACAATACTTGCAGTTGCCCAACGTGACCTACTGAACGTGCTAACGCTCGGCATCAACGGCGGCGCACAGCGCCGTCCGCTGAATGCCGTTGTTGAGCAGTTGCCTTATGGTGACCCAGTCAACTCCGCGTACCGAAAGCTACCCGGGTCGTCTCGCATTGTTGCCCTACTTGAAGTCGTGCGGGCTTTTCACCGTCACGATCTTGGGCGCACCACCATCATTGACGATTCGCCAGAGATGCTCCTGACGCTGGGTCTCCTTCGACACGAACTGCGCACCCAGGAGTATCTCTCCTTCGGGCGAAGGCATCCCTACCAAGATCTTCGGTGGGATGAAGACTCCTTCCTTGGGAAATACCGGTATCTGAATATCCCACTCGACACGACCTGCACCAGCGTGACCTCGTGCGGGAGGAATCGTCGATGCCAGCAGGTGCTTGCCGTCAATCCACAGTTGGCCGAAGACGTTGTGAACTTCTTCCGGTGGAGATGTCGAGTTTGTCAGTCGAAAATCAACCTCTATCGCGCGTTCTCCCGCCTGCGAGGAACGGACTTGACGGTCCTGGAGCAAGAAGAAGCGCAGTTCATAGCGCGGGCCATCAGCAGTCGATGCCGGTGGTCCTGCCCCCGGCGACGAGTGATTGCCAGTCAGTTGCACAAACGCCACGACAACCGCCGCAACAGCTGCGAGCGCGCAAAGCGCGACGAACCACGGATGGTCACCCCACTGTCGCCACTCCGTGCTCTTGGCCTTCTTTCGAGGCATGTTCAAGGTCTCCGACCTGATGGCCCGCCCAACAATGATTATGCGGTCTGTATAATTCTAGAAATACAGACTATCCCTTTCCGTATAAGAAGTCTCTCCCTTTTCCTGTCTTTTCGTCCACCGCCTTTCATTTCAACTGCTTGCCTCCATCTTTCACCACAGAGCTTCCCGGACGGAATAATCGGTTTTTGTTCCGCGATGAAGACGACTTGGGAGGGGCAATGCCTCGGGCTTAACAATCCCAGGGGAAAAGGGATATACTCTAGTGTGTAATGAATGAAAGGGAGAATACCCTTGTGGAACGCGTCTTGAACGGCGATCTCGCGGCTTTTGAACCCCTCGTCACCCCTTATCGCAAACCTCTGCTCGGCCTGGCCTACCGCATCACCCGCAATTCCGAGGACGCCAAAGAGGTCGCCCAGGAAACGTTCCTCCGGGCCTTCAAATATCTGAAGAGTTTCGACCTCGAAAAGGACTTTAAAAGCTGGCTATATCAGATTCTGGTCCGCGCCGCCCGAAATTACCGGCAGAAACAGTCGAAATACGAAGATTTGGCGATGTCCGCGCCGGCCAAAGAGATAGCCGTCGCGACGGGCCAGAACCCGGAACGGCGCCACGACGGCGCCGAGATCCGGTCGCGGCTGTCGGATTGCCTGAACACCCTGACGCCAAGGGAGAAAGAGGTCTTTCTGCTCCGTGATATCGAGGACATGAACATCCGGGAAAGCGCCCGGATCCTGGGATGCTCGGCGGTCTCCGTCCGGGTCCATCTCTCCGCTGCGCGAAGGAAGATCCGAGCCAGGATCAAAGAGCGATATCCGGAACTCATGGAGGGCGGCCGATGAACTGCAAAAAAGCCGAACGATGGATTCCGCTGGCCGCGGGAAACGACCTCTCGAATAAAAAGGCCGCGGCCGTCCGCGACCATCTGGAGGAATGCCCGGATTGCCGGAAGGATGCCGCCGAGCTCGAACACGCGCTTCGAGCGGCGAAAACCATGGCCGGCGCCGAGAGGGCCGGCGACTGGAGCGAATCAGAGTGGCGGAGCCTGATAAGAAACGCGACGGCAGGGGGAATCCAAAAGAAAAAGATCTGGGCGGTCCTTCCGCTCAAGCCGGTATTGGCCGGTGGATTGGGGCTCCTCTTCCTCGCCTTCGGTTCATTTCTGCTCCTTAAGAAATCGCCGGCGCCGCTCATCACCCGGGCCGCCGCCGAGCGTCCTCCCATCGAACTGACCGTGCCCAAAGGGTCGATCGGCCAGCCGGACGTCACATCCAAGACGATCGTCTCCAAAGAGACCGGGCTCAAGATCATCTGGTTCTACAACAAGAATTTCCAAGGGGACGGCTTCGGCAAATGAAAAAAGGCCTCCCGGTCGCTTTTGCCGCGGGGCTGCTTCTTCTCTCATTCAAGCCGGCGTCGGCCGGGGACGGGCAAAACGCGGGCGCTAAACCGGCCGAGATCCTTTTTACGGTCCAGCTCATCCTCGGTTCGGTGTCGGACGAGGACAGGACGGACGAATCCCTGAAGAACGATCCCGTCATCAAAGAGATCCGGAGCCTCATGAAATACAGGACTTTCCTGCTCCTGGATACGAGCTTAGTGAGGTCCAAGGAGAGAGAACCGGTCCAGGCGATCCTGGGCAAACAGCGCCAATACATCCTCTTCCTAAACCCGACCTTCAACACGAACGACAAGGATGAGAACATCCGGACGGAGATCCGGTTCAGCTACAATTTTCCGGGCCAGAAGGGCACGGATCTCATCCAGAGCATTCTGGCCTTGAAACCCGGGGAAAGGACCGTGTTAGGTGTCTCCAAACCCCAGGGGATCGAGCCCGTGGACCAGGGCTTGATCCTGATCATTTCCGGAAAGTTCGTTCGATAAAGAAAGCGATCCTGGCCCTGAAACAAGCCCCTTAAGCCCGGGGGCGGGGATTCGTGATAGAATTGATCCGCCATGAAAAAACCCTACATTAAAAAGATCACTACGGTATCAAAATTCAACGTTTTTTTCGTGGACGGGAAATACGTCCGTGACCGCTTGAGCGAGGAATTCACCAACTTCGGCCAGCATTTCGGGTTCCGCTTCATCCCCAAAAACGAATTCTGGATCGACAGGGCGCGGACGCCGGGTGAAGAGAAATTTTTCGTCGACCACATGCTCGTCGAAAACCGCCTGATGGCCGAAGGCATGGGGTATGACGACGCCCTTGCCCGAGCCGACCGGGCCGAGATGAAGGAACGCCGAAAGACCGAATACCTCAAGAAGGGCATCCGGCCGCGCCGCAAAAAGAGCGAATACATCCTTAAGATCCACAAGAAGCTCCTGAAACGCTACAGCACGAGCAAGATTCAGGTCTGGATCGTGGATGGGGAGATGGTCCGCGACCTCTACTTCATCGACTTCACGGAGGGCGGCCACGACAAGGTCTACAAGTTCGTCCCGCCCGGCGAGGTTTGGCTCGACGACGATCTCCAGCTCAAGGAGATCAAGTATGTCTTGATCCATGAGGTCCACGAGCGGCGGCTGATGGCTCAAGGTTGGCCCTATTTCAAAGCCCACCGCTCGGCGAGCCACATCGAATATCACTGCCGGCATCACCCCGCCGAGCTGGATAAAACGCTTCAGAAAGAAATCGACAAGAACAGATAGATCAAAACAGCTCCGGCTCCCGCCGCAGGGTGAAACTTTTTCTGTGAAACGGCGTCGGTCCTCGCTCCTCGAGCGCCCGGTAATGTTCCTCCGTGCCGTAGCCCTTGTTCCGGGCGAGCGCATATCCCGCATAGATCCGGTCGTACCGGGCCATCATCCGGTCGCGCAGGACTTTGGCCACGATCGACGCTGCGGCGATGGAGAAGCTCTTCTTGTCGCCGCCGGTAATGCCTTTCTGGACATAGGGAAGGTCCTTGATCTCAAAGCCATCGACGAGGACGGCTTCGGGTCGCCGCGGCAGCCGCTCCACGGCCCGACGCATGGCCTCGAGCGACGCCCAGTAAATGTTTTTCTGGTCGATCTCGAGGTTCGTGGCGAAGCCGACGCCGACGGCTTCGGCTTGGGCCCGGATATATTTGGCGAGCTCCTTCCTCGTCGCGGGCGTAAGGAGCTTGGAGTCTTTCGTCCGCCGGAGCCAGTCCGGCCGGCGGCCGGCGAACCATTCCGGGGGAAGGATTACGGCGGCGGCGACGACCGGACCGAACAGCGCGCCCCGGCCGACCTCATCCACCCCCGCGATGAGCCGATATCCCTGGTCGAAAAAGGATCTCTCGATCTCGAAATCGGCCACGGCGGAGGATTATTTGTCTTCCCGGAGCCGGGCGGCTTTCCCTTTCAGTTTACGCAGATAATAGAGCTTGGCCCGCCGGACCTTGGTCGACCGGACGATCTCGACCTTTTTGATGGACTTGGAATGGAGCGGGAAGATCTTTTCGACGCCGATGCCGAACGAGATCTTGCGGACGGTGAACGTCGCGTCCAGGCCCCGGCCGCGCTTCGCGATCACATCGCCCTGGAAGATTTGGACGCGTTCCTTATCGCCTTCCTTGATGATGACGTGGACCTTGACCGTATCACCGACCCCGAAGGGCTCGATATCCGTTCTCTTTTGTTTGTCTTCGACCAATTGCATCAGGCTCATCGTTTCTTCCTTTCGACATGGTTTTGATCCGGAGGCTTCCTCTCCTCCGGGGACGGCTCGCATCCGGCCAGCAGGTCGGGCCGCCGCCGGGCCGTCTTTTCCAGCGCTTTCGTCCGGCGCCAGGTCTCGATCTTCTTGTGGTCCCCGGAAAAAAGGACCTGGGGGACTTTCATCCCTCGAAAATCGCGGGGCCGCGTGTACTGCGGAAAATCGAGACGTCCCTCAATGAACGACTCGTGGCGGACGGACTCCGCTTTGCCCACGACCCGCGGCACGAACCGCGAAACGGCGTCGACCATGACCATGGCCGCCAGCTCACCGCCCGTCAGGACGTAATCGCCGATCGAGATCTCGTCCGTGGCCAGGTGCTCGGCCACGCGCTCATCGACGCCCTCATAGCGGCCGCAGATGAGGACGACTTGAGAATGACGGGCCATCTCCTCGGCCAGTCGGGCGTCGAACGGCCGCCCCGACGGCGAGAGGAGATAGACCGGCATCGCTCCCGACTCGCGGACGCTCTCGACGGCGGCGAAAACGGGCTCGGGCTTGAAGACCATGCCCTCTTCGCCGCCGTAGGGGCGATCGTCCACCGTCCGGTGTTTGTCGGTCGTATAATCTCTCAAATTGCGCACGTTGATCTCGATCAGGCCTTTCTGGATCGCCCGTTTGATGATCCCCCCCGAAAGGAAGCCTTCGAACATTTCGGGGAAGATCGTAATTATATCAAATCTCATTCAAGTCTAAAAGGCCGTCCGGAGGGTCGATGACGATCCGTTTTCCGTCCGGATCGACCTCAACGCATATGTCCCGGACGAAGGGAACCATAACCTCCTTCGGTCCGGGGTCCCCCTCGATGACGAGGAGGGTCGATTCTCCGATAGCCACCACGTCTTTGACGACCCCCACCGACAACCCGGCGGTCGTCATGACCGAACAGCCGATGAGGGCAAAATCGTAAAGCCGGCCTTCCTCCGGGATCTTCAAGGCCTGACCGGGGACGAGGATGTCCCGCCCGACGAATTGATCAGCCCGTCCCAGGGAATCTATTCCCTTCAGCTTGAGGATATGGGAATTTTTATAAGGGACGAGCCGCTCGACCTCGAACTCCCGGCTGTCCCCTTTATCGGTCAGAAAAACCTTAAAAAAAAACCCTCGGGGAGAAGCTCGGTCCGCAATCTGACCTTGAGCTCACCCTCCTTGCCGTGACTTCTCTGAACTATCCCTATGGTCCGCAACTCAGCCTTTTTCAATGATCTCGAGGTTGTATCTCCTCTTCAATTTCATGCCGGCCGCGCCGAGGAGGATGCGCATGGCCCGCGCCGTCCGGCCTTGCTTTCCGATCACTTTGCCTAAATCTTCAGGCGCCACTTTGAGTTCCAGGATCGTGGTCTGCTCTCCTTCGAGCACGGAAACGACGACTTTTTCAGGTTGATCCACGAGCGCTTTGGCGATCATTTCAACGAGCTCTTTCACTGTAACCTCCTTCGAGATTTAGAGTTATGAAATTAGGAAAGTTTCGGTGTTTTAGAGACTTTTTCGATGAGGGATCTGACCGTCGGCGACGGCTTGGCGCCTTTGTCCATCCAGAACTTGGCCCTGTCCAGGTTTATAGTGACCTCGACGGGGTCCTTGAGGGGATTGAATGAACCGATGGTTTCCTTGACCTTGGTCTCGCGCGGCTTCTTCGAGTCGACGACGACGATCCGATAGGCGGGTTTGCTTTTGGCCCCGAATCTCATCAAACGCAGTGTCATCATGGTAGGTTAATCCATTCTATTAAAATGAATTAAAATCATAGCCGAATTCCCGGGCTAAGTCAACTGGAAAAACGACCCGGATCTTTTGACATTTTCGCCCTAACTTGATAGCTTTTCGTTCGTGGGCGTTGTCGATTGGGCCGTCGTCGCTTCCCTTTGTCTCGTCTCACTTCTCGTCGGTCTCTATTTCACCAAAAAAGCCGGAAAACAGGGCGCGACCGGGTATTTCACCGGCAACCGGAGCCTGCCCTGGTGGGCCATCGGCCTGTCCAATACGGCGACGTACCAGTCCGGGAACGGCGGGTTCGTCATGCTCGTCCTGGTCTTCGGACTGGCCGGAAACTGGATGTGGTGGGCCTCTTGGATCATCTGGATGCCTCTCGTCGCCGTCATCTGGGCCCGGATGTGGCGGCGGATGCAGATCGTGACTACGGCCGAGCTCATCACCCTGCGCTATGGGGGAAAACCGAGCTTTTTTGCCCGCAAGATCTATGCCCTGCTGCTGTTCTCCTATGCCATCATTATCATCGGCTATATCACCGGCTTCTTCGCCAAGACCATCGCCCCCCTGGTCCCGCTGACTGAGACCCAAATCCTCCTCCTTTTCGGCGGGGTGACCGTCGTTTACACCGTCTTCGGCGGCCTGATGGGGGTCGTCTTCACCGACGTCGTCCAGTTCGCCATCCTGCTCGTCGGAAGCCTGGTCTTTTTCTTTTTGATCGTTCCCCAGCATGGCGGCTGGGCGGCGATCGTCGATAGGATCCGGGCGATCAGGCCGGACGCCTTTCACCAGATCCCTCCGACACCCCTTATCCCCGCTCTGACCATGGCCATGCTCGTCATTCAGGGGCTGTTCTTCGCCGGTTCGCCCACCGCCGGTGAAGGGATGACCGCCCAGCGGTTCATGGGGGCCAAGAACGAGCGCCACGCCATGGGCGGCCAGCTGTTCAACTCGTTCCTGGCCCTCTCGCTGCGGACCATCCCCTTGATCGGATTGGGCGTCGTCGCCCTGTCCTTGTTCTGGACCAAAGACCTTCTTCGACAGTCCGGTCCAACGCCCGGCGGGATGAAGCTTCTCGCCGACCCGGCCCACGCCTGGGGGGAGCTCATCAACGCCACGAAACTGCCCTTGGGTTTCATCGGCGTCCTGGTCGCGTCCGAGGCGGCTGCCTTTATGTCCACGCTCAGCTCGCTCATCAACTGGGGCTCGAGCCTGGTCATCAACGATATTTACCGGCCGCTGCGGCCGAACGAATCGCCTCGCCGCCAGGTCCTCACCAGCCGCCTGGCCGCACTCCTTCTTTTCCTTCTGGCGGCGTTCGTCGCCGTCTTCTTCGTCGAGGGTATGGTCAGCTGGTTCCTCTTCATCAATTCGGTCATGGTCATCTTCATCCTGCCCCTCTCCTGGCTCCGCTTTTTTTGGTGGCGGTTCAACGTCTGGGGCGAGATCGCGGCCATCGTCCTCGGCCTTCCCTTGTCCATTCTCCTCTGGTTCATCCTCGGTTTTCAGAACAAGCCGTTCTGGCAGGGGACGGGAATCCTATTCCTCGCCAGCAACGCCGTGCTGATCACCGTATCGCTCCTGACCCCGGCGGAATCGAAGGAGACGCTCGTCCGCTTCTATGAGCGGTGCCGGCCGCCGGGATTTTGGAAGCCCATACGGGCGATCGCCCGCGTTCAAGAGACCGAAGACCCATCGACCGGTCATCTGATGGTCGATTGCGGTCTGGGCATCGCCGCATGCTTCGGTCTGGTCGTGGCGACCAATGCCGTCTTCGCCGGCGCCTGGGAACTCTTCGCGGTCGGCCTATCGGCCGCGGCCGGTTTCGGCGGGTGGCTGATCAAAAGGATTTTTTGAAAGACAGAGGCCCAGAAAAAATCCAAAGAGAGTTTCGCGCCGAGCGCGATCCGAAGAAAATAAAGGAGGCAGAGGCCATGGCCAAGATCTATTACGTCGGGGATTGGGCGGTCATGACAGGGCCCGTTTTCGCCGAAACGCCCTTTTTCCATTCTCCAAAGGGACTCGACATCTTCAACTATGGGAAATGGCTCAAGGAAGCC
>JAPKZI010000186.1 GCA_026393865.1 Candidatus Aminicenantota bacterium | reverse complement strand
TGACGTTCTTGTCGTCCATCTGGACGGTCCGGATGACCTTGGCCGTGACCCCCATGGAATAGATATCCTTGGGGCCTGGATTGTCGAGCGAGGCATCCATCTGGGCGGCTAGAAGGACCAGCTTGTCCCCCCCGGAGGCTTTCTCCAGGGCCTGGATCGAGGAGGCCCGCCCGATGATGAACGGGACCAGCGTCGAGGGAAAGACGACGAGGTCCCGGAGCGGGATGAGCGGCACGTTCTTCAGGATTTCGAAATGTTCGCCGGAATTTTCCATGGTCAGCCTCCGATGGCCTGCTTGATGCGGTCGAAGCTCAGTTCGTTCTCCTCGACCATGCGCTTCGTGATGCGGATCTTGGCCGCTTTCTTCGAGGACGGCAGGTAGAACATGATGTCGAGCATGAGGTCCTCGATGATCGTCCGCAGTCCGCGGGCGCCGAGCTTGCGTTCGAGCGACTTCTGGGCGATGGAGAGGAGCGCCTCTTCGGTGAACTCGAGCTGGACGCCCTCCATTTCGAAGAGCTTCTGATATTGTTTGATGATGGCGTTCTTGGGCTTGGTCAGGATCTCGACCAGGTCGCCGATCTCGAGGTCGGTGAACGTGGCCACGACCGGGATGCGGCCGACGAGCTCGGGGATCAGACCATATTTGATCAGGTCCTGGGGGATGAGCTCGTTCAAGAGGGCCGCCGAGACGTCGGGACGCCGCAGCCGCGCATCCGACTTGAATCCGACCACCGCTTTTCCCATTCTCTGGGCGATGATCCGGTCGAGTCCGACGAAGGCCCCCCCGCAGATGAAGAGGATTTCGGTCGTGTCGATGGGAATGAACTCCTGATAGGGGTGTTTGCGGCCGCCCTGGGGCGGGATGTTGGCCACGGTCCCCTCGATGATCTTGAGGAGGGCCTGCTGGACGCCTTCTCCCGAGACGTCCCGGGTGATCGAGGGGCTGTCGCTCTTGCGGCTGATCTTGTCGATTTCATCGATATAGATGATGCCCTTCTGGGCCTTGGCGATATTGCTCTTGGCCGCCTGAAAGAGCTTGAGGACGACGTTTTCGACGTCCTCGCCCACATAGCCGGCCTCGGTCAGGGTCGTGGCGTCGGCGATGGCGAACGGGACGGACAGGATTTTAGCTAAAATCTGGGCCATGAGCGTCTTCCCCGTTCCGGTCGGGCCGATGAGAAGGATGTTGCTCTTGGTGATCTCGACGTCCGAGCTCGTCCGCGGCATATGGATGCGCTTGTAGTGGTTGTAAACGGCCACGGATATCTTTTTCTTGGCCTTGTCCTGGCCGATGATGAATTCGTCAAGGGCGTCCTTGATCTGGCTGGGCGTCGGGAATTCGACCGGCGCCTTCTGCTCGTCCTCTTTCGTCTTATCCGAAACGATCATCGAATGGGCGACATCGATGCAGTTATCGCAGATGAAGATGCCGCCGGGCCCGGCGATCAGCTTCTTGATCTGAGTCTGGTTGCGGTTGCAGAAATTGCACTTCACCAGCGCGTTCGGTTTCTGCTGAATGGTGTCATCCATCGTGTTTGCTCTTTTGCCGCCTGGTCAATAAACGCGCGGTCGGCGCTCCCGGTCCTACTTCTTAGCCTGGATCCTCGCCGTGATGATCTGGTCGATCAGACCGTAGTCCTTCGCCTGGGCCGCGGTCATGATGAAATCCCGCTCGATGTCGGCCTGGATCTTCGTCCGCGGCTGACGCGTGTGCTTGACCAGGATGTGATAAATATTTTCCCGGACCCGGAGGATCTCCTTGGCCTGGATGGCGATATCGGAAGCCTGGCCCTGGTATCCGCCGGAGGGTTGATGAAGAATGATCCGGGAATTCGGCAGGGAGATGCGCTTTCCCGGCGTTCCCGCGGCCAGCAGCACGGCGGCCATGCTGGCGGCCTGGCCCACGCAAATGGCGGATATGTCATTGCTGACGAATTGCATGGTGTCATAGATGGCCAGCCCGGCGGTGATGCTTCCCCCCGGCGAATTGATATAAAGAGAGATCTCCTTTTCGGGATTTTCGGCCTCCAGGTAGAGGAGCTGGGCGATGACGATATTGGCCACGTCATCGTCGATCTCCGTGCCGAGAAAGATGATATTGTCCTTGAGCAGCCGCGAGTAAATGTCATAGGCGCGTTCGGTTCTTCCGTCCTGTTCGACAACGAAGGGGATTAAGGTCATGGGAATAAAACGACCGGCTTATTCAATTATAGCCTGTTCGAGCAAAAAGTCAACCGTCTTCCTCAGGAGGAGGCTGGTTTTCAGATTGTCCCGCCGTTCCTCCTGATTGAAGGTCTCGAGCGCCCGGGCCAAGGGGATGTTGTTCGCCCGGGCCAGGGCCTTGATCTCCTGGTCCACTTCCTCCTCGCCGACACGGATGGCCTCGGTCTCGGCGATCTTCCTCAGGATCAAATGGCGCCTGAGGTTGGCCTCGGCTTGTTTTCGGGCGCTGCCCTGGAGCGTTTCGACCAGCTCCTTGGTCAGCGGCTGTTGAGCCGGAAGGGACGAGAGCATGTTCTTAAGAACGGCCTCGGTCTCCTCCTCGACCGCGCTCACGGGGAGATTTAAGGCCGCGCGTTCGACTACCGTCCGGACGATCTCATCGGCCGTTTCCCGGCGGCCGGCCTGATCGCGCGCGCCCTGCATCTCTTGTCGGATTTTGTCTTTGACCGCGGCCAGCGTTTCAAATTCACCGAGCGTCTTGGCGAAATCGTCGTTCAGCTCGGGGAGGCGTCTTTCCTTGATCGTGTCCACCTTGAGCCGATATTCGATGGATTTTCCGGCCAGCTTTTTGGCTTTATGGTCGGCCGGATAAGCTTGGCTGAAGGTCTTCTCCTCGCCGGGTTTGAGGCCGGCCAGATTCGCGTTGACGGCCGGGTCGTTGGCCTGGTGGCCGGCCAGAACGACCACCTTCTCCGCGGGCATCAGCCTTTTGGTCTTCAGGTCCTTGCCCTGGAGCTCGATGACGACGTAATCGCCGTCGGCGGCTCCGCGGCCTTCGATGGGGATGTATTCGGCGGCCTTTTCGCGGAGCTCGGTCAGAGCCCGTTCGACGTCCTCGTCCCCGACAACCGCCGTCTTTTTTTTTGCCGGTATCTTCTTATAGGAAGGGAGCTCGAAATCCGGCCAAACCTCGACGGTCGCTTTAAACTTCAACGGACCGCCGGGCTCGTGGACGATATCGTCGATGCGGGGTGAGCCTACGACGTGGATGCGCCGGGACTCCAAGACCTCGTGGAGGACCTCCGGGATCAGCTCGTCCAGGACGGATTTTTGGATATCCGCGGCGAACATCTGCTTGACGATGTCCTTGGGCGCCTTGCCTTGGCGAAAGCCTTTCAACTTCACCCGCCCGGCATAGAGGTCGAGGGTCCGTTCATATTCCCGGGCGACATCCTCGGCCCGGAGCTCGGCCTCGATCTCCTTGCGCGTGCCGTTCAGCTCCTTGACGCTGCTTTTGAGACGTTCGGTCTGGTCGATCATGACATCGTCCTTATACATTTATGGGCAGAGCGGGAGTCGAACCCGCATTCCCTCATCGGGAACTAGGTCCTAAGCCTAGCGCGTCTGCCATTCCGCCATCTGCCCATGAAGAGCATGTCCGAGGGCGCCGGGGGATCCGAGAACGCGATCTCAATTCAGGATGAAACAAAGAAGGACGTTTTTTATAGCACAATCCTTCGAGCGTTGTCAAATACCGTTCCGGGGCGGGGGCGCGGGCCGGCCCCGGAACCGGCCGTGGTCACTTGATGAACCCTTGAAGCTGTTTCGCCTTGGCCGGATCGATCGCCTGGAGTTTCTTCACGACATCTCGGGCGCTGAACTTGTCTTTTAAATTTAGATAGCAAATGCCCAGGTTATACCAGGCGTTGGCGTTCTCCGGCTGGATGGTCACGGTCCGCTTCATCGGCTCCAGGGCGGCTTCGAATTTCTTCATCTGCATGTTGCTGATGCCGATATAGAGCCAGCCCGTCGCGCTGTTCGGATCGATCTCGACGACCTTCTTGAACGATTCGATGGCCTCCGGATACCTTTTGAGGTTGTAGAGACAGGCCCCCAACTGGATATGGCCCAGGTCGTATGTCGGCCGGATGGCGATGGCTTTCTTAAAGGCCTCGATGGCCTCCGGATATTTCTGCATTTGGAGATGCATGTTGCCGAGGTTGATCCAGGCCAGTTCGTCGTTCGGTTTGAGCTCGACGACTTTCTTCGCCGCTTCGACGGCCTTGTCCGGTTTCTGGGCGTCGCCATACATTTTCAAGATGGCGCTGTAATAATTCACGGCGCCTTCGGGCGAGAGCTCGGCCAGTTTCTTAAAGATGTCCTCCGCTTCGGCAAGCTTGCCCGCCTTTTGATAGGCTTGGGCCAAATTATACCCGATGTTCTGATCCCGCGATTGGATCTTGAAAGCCTCGGCCAGGGCCGTCGCCGCGGCCTCGAACTGGTTGTCGTTGAGCCGAGCCATTCCCAAGCGCTGGAAAGCCTGCCAAGCGTTCTCGGGTTTGAACGTCAAGTATTTCTCGTAGGCGTCGCCGGCCTTCTGGAATTCGCGGGCGTCCTCATAAGCGGTGCCCATGGCGAAGATGGCCTCTTTGTGATTCGGATTGAGCGAAAGCGCCTTCTCCAGGGCGGCTACGGCCTCAGCGGACTTCTGCATGCGGACGTAGATCTGCCCCATCCCGAAAAAAGCCTCTTCGCGATTGGGATCGAGATCGGTGATCTTTTTAAAGGCGGCGACGGCGTTCTGATAATCCCGCTGTCCATCATAGACTTTGGCCAGAAGCGTCCAGGCTTCCAGGTTGTTCGGCTGGGCTTTGGTGACCTTTTCCAGGCCTTTCTGGGCGCTGAAAGCTTCACCCGTCCAGGCATAGATCCGGCCGGTGAGCCACGCGGCTTCCAAAGTCCCCAGGTAATCCTCGGCCTGCCAGTTCTTGAACGCCGTCGGCTTCGCCGTTTTGGGCATGGCCGACACGGCCGCCGCCGGCGCGATGAAGCGCAGCCGCCGTTCCAATATCTGGAAGACGCCGATGACCTTCCCGCTCTCGCCGAGGGCGACCCCGCCCGAGCACGTTTCCGGGACGGAGATGGCCGGTTCCACGACCTTCAGGCCCTCTCCGAAATCGAAGAGGCTCTGGATTTTCCCTTCGTAGACCGTGAACTCCCCGGCCTCGTTCACCCCGATGACGGAGATCTTTTTGCCGACGGCCAGGTCCTCCCCGGCCCCGAAAGCGAGCGGCGTGACCTTGCCGTCGTATTGGACGAGGGCCAGGTCCAAGGCCTTGTTCACGGCCACGACGCCGTCGATGTCCACTTCCTTTTGTTTGATGTTGAATCCCACGCAGTTCGCGGCCGGGCTGATCAGGTGATAGCTCGTGACCGCAAGTTTGTCGGAGATGGCGAAGGCCGAACCTTTGGCGATCTCCTGTTTGTCCTTGCCGTAGACAACGAGTTGGATAACCCCGGGACCGGTCTGGGCGAGGATCTTGGCCGATTCGTCGGTCTGGCCGTAGACCAGAAATCCGGAGACGAACATGCCGAGAATGAAGGCCATCATTTTGGGAGCCTTGAAGATCATGAGTCCTCCTGAACGCCCGAAGGGATTCCGGACGTATGATAGACGTACAATAGAAGATATTATTACATTTTGAAAAAAAATCTGTCAAATCTTATATTGTCATAACGCCCGCCGATCCGGGATCCGCCTTTATAGCCTGAACAAGATCCCCAGTCGCAGCTGGAAACCGGAGAGATTCAAGGAGAAGTCCCTGACCCGCCGGAATGCGGCGCCGGGGATCAAACGACCCGGATCGGCAGATGACGCCGATACGTCTCGAAATCCCGGTCGGTCGTAAAAACGACGCAGTTCTCCATGGCCGCCGCCGCACATATCAGAAAATCGATCGACGACCCCTGCACTCCCGCCTTCCGGCAGGTGTTGGAGAATTCCGCCGCTTTTTCGAAATGATCCGTCCTCAGGAGAAGATCCTCGAACGCGGAGAGATATGATTTCAATCTCCTGAATTGAGCGGAATCGGGGATTCCCGACAGCAATTCCTGCCGGATCGGTCCGATCATCGCCACGCGGTCGGCCTCGATCAGGTCCTTCATCTTCGCCGTCAGAGCCGGATCCGGCTCCCGGCGCCTCAGGACCGCCGACCAGACGCACGTGTCGACGAGAACTCTCACCGGTTTCTTGCCCTCTTGTAGTCGTAATCGGACGCGAAATCGAATGCGCCGAACGCCCTTCGCACGTCGAGGCGTTGGCGATGGGCGAGGTATTCGCGAAGCGCGGCCGTAACGGCCTCTTTCTTCGTCCTATGCTTTCCGGCTTTCTGGACTTCGAGAATCAGCCGATCGTCGAGAGCCAGGTTGGTGGCCATGTTCACACCTCTATTTACACATCATATCACACATTAAGAGCGAAATCCATAACTTTCACCTTCCATGATAAAGACGCCTCTCAAGCCGCGCTTTTCTCAATCCCTCGGTCGATTCCGCCCTTGGATATTTTCACTTTTTCTTCTTTTTTATGCCTTGTAATTTTAGCTTTATTACGTTATTTTCGCCTTGGCATATCAATTCCTGGCCTCCTTCAGACCCAAGGAGGACCCATGATCATCGCCCGCCGTCCGGCCGGCGGCCGAAAGCTCCGGTGTTCTCAGCCTGGGCCTACTTCATCAGACCTCGGCGTTTCAGAAGCGGTTCGATCTTCGGTTCGGCGCCGCGGAAGGCCACGTACTGGGGCATAAGTTCGAGGGCGCCGTATTTCTCGAGCACGTTTTTCCGGAACGAGAGAGCGGTCGCCTTGTCAAACAGCCCTTTTTCCTTGAAGGCTTCGAAGGCGTCCGCGTCCAACTGCTCGGCCCAGATGTAAACGTAATACCCGGCGGAATAGCCGCCGTTGAAGATATGATTGAAGTAGGTGCTCCGGTAGCGGGGAGTGATCTCCGGGATGAGGCCGAGGCCGGTCATGGCCCGGGTTTCGAACTCGTCGACGCCCAGGCCGGGCTGAGGCTGGGTCAGTTCATGCCATTTCATATCGAGAATCGAAGCCGCAAGGTATTCCACGGTTTTGAAGCCTTGGTTGAATAGGCTGCTTTTCTGAAGCTTTTGGACGAGCTCAGCCGGAATGACGGCGCCCGTCTGGTAGTGCTTGGCATAAGAAGTGAGCAGTTCCGGCTCCAGCATCCAGTTTTCCATGATCTGCGAGGGGAGCTCCACCGCATCCCGGGGCACGGAGCGGCCGCGGTAGGTCCCATCCGAGAGCAGGATCGCCAGTGAATGGCCGAATTCGTGGGCGAAGGTTTTCGCCTCTTCCACGCTGAGGAGGGAGGGGGCATCGGCCGTCGAACGGGTGAAATTGCAGGTTATGGTCGAAAGCGGCGCCACGCGTTGGCCCTTTTCGTAAGACTCGCGCCGGAACCCCCCCGACCAGGCGCCGCCGCGCTTGCTGGGTCGCGGGTGGAAATCCATGTATAGGACGCCCACGTAGCGGCCGTCGGCTTCGCGCACCTCGAACGCCTGGACTTCCGGGTTGTAGACCGGGATGTCGCTCCGTTCGATGAACTTCAGCCCGTAGAGCTTGTCGCAGAGGGTAAAGATGCCCTGACGGACGTTTTCGAGCTTGAAATAGGGGCGCAGGGCCGTGTCGTCGAGGGCGTATTTTTCCTGGCGGACTTTCTCCGCGTAGTGCCACCAGTCCCATGGGGCGAGCTTGAATTTTCCGCCTTCGCGATCGATGAGGACCTGCATGTCGGCCACTTCCCTCTTGGCCCGCTCTAACGCCGGATCCCATAATCTTTTCAGGAAAGCCTCCACCGCCGCGGGGACCTTGGCCATGTTGGTCTCCAGGACGAAAGCGGCATGGCTGTCGTAGCCCAGGAGCTTCGCCTTCTCACAGCGCAGGTTGACGATCTGACGGACAAAGTCTTTGTTGTCGCGCTCGTTACCGCGGTCGCCTCGCATGGTATAGGCGCGGTAGATCTTTTCGCGCAAATCCCGCCGCGTCGAATATTGCAGAAAAGGCGTCATGCTCGGGACTTGGATGGT
>JAPKZI010000177.1 GCA_026393865.1 Candidatus Aminicenantota bacterium | reverse complement strand
CGGCGGGACCGGGACCGATTCGCCTTTTTTATTGACGACCTCGGTGAAGTAGTAATTGTAGAAAGGCGTAACCCGCATCTTTTCCTTCTGCTCGTCGGATACCGGACCTTGCTTTTCCAAGAGGGCGATGGATTCGTTGGCCGTGATCCGTTTGCGGCGGAAGAGAATGCCGTAGTTTTTGTTTTCGCCGCCTGCGGGATCGACGTAAATCGTCAGCCCTAAGTCCTCGATCGTGCTCCTGAGCTTGGCGTCCGTGATCATGAACAGGAGATAGAGATTGTTCCCGTCTTTTGGCCGGACAGATACGAAAACCCGGTCAAGACCGCCAGGATCGTCAGGGTGCCGATCATCGGCTTTGATATCTTTTTCATGATGACCTCACTTTTCGGAAACTCAGAATCTTTCCTCTTCAGTATGAGGGAAACGGCCGGAAAAATCAAACGCGGTAGGCCTTTCACCGCTCCAATACAAATCCATGCAGGTCAGGGTTGTGGAATACGGATAAGATATTCACGCTTTCCCTCTTTCAAAGGCGTAGGACGAGAGGTGAGCCATTCTCCCCCCTTGCTCTCGGAAATGATCTATAATAAAAAAGAAACGAGGCGATTTCAGTTTCCAAAAAGAATCGAAAAGAAAATATTAAGTTGAGTCAAGAGACGAGCCTTCGACTCGCCACTAGCCCGTGGCTTATATCCCCGGGCGAGTACGGCGGAAGTGGACCCTCGGGCAAAGCCCGGGGCACTCACCCGCGATGTGAATACGCGGCTGAGTACGGCGGATGCGGATCCCCAGACAAAGCCTGGGGCCCCTGCCGCCGCCCCGTCCGCCGTCGACGAAACACCATGGGAACGAAATTCCTTTGGTGGATCGTTCTGACCATGTTCATGGGCGCCTCCCTTTTCCCGATCTGGTCGACGCGATGTCCCCCCATGCAGGACTACCCTCGGCACCTGGCCTTAGCCGAAATCCTCAACAGAATCCACGATCCCGCCTTCGACTATGGACAGAACTTCGACGATCATCTCAGGGTCGGGCCTTATTCGTTTTTCTATCTCGCGGTCCTGGGGATGGCCGCGTTCTTTCCCGTCGAGACGGCAGGCAAGGTCGTGATCTCTTTATACCTGGTCCTGATCGCCTTTCTCGTCGGACGGATCTCGCTCCGATCGAGCCTGGATCTTCCTCGCTCACCCTCCTTCCCTTCGTGGACTCCCCTGCTCTTCTTTCTCTTCGCTTTCAACCAGTTCTACTTCCTCGGCATGGTGAACTTCATCATCTCTGTTCCGTTGCTCATCTTGGCCCTTCGGGATCATGACCGGCTGTCTCGCGAGGACGCTGGAAGACATCCCTTCGTTCGACACATCCTCTGGCAGATCGTTCTCTTTCTCGCCCACCCATTCACCTTTTTGATCTATATTTTTTTTGCCCTCCTCGGAGCGGCCGTATTCGATCGCGCCCGTCCCAAGTTCAAACGCTCCCTGATCCTTCCCTTCGCGGCGGCCGTTGTCTTTTCGACTTGGTATGTCATGACGACAACCGTCCTTTCGACCTCCGCGCCCGCCGCCTCCCCCCTGCGCTGGCTTCCGCCGCGGATGACGATCGCATATTTGGCCTATATGTTCACAGGCATGCGCTGGTTTGACGGCGTGGATATGCCCGCGGTTGTCCTTTGGACGGCTCTGGGGGTCGTGATTCTCCGGGGATATCTTGTCCTTCCAAAAAAGGAACGCTCCCTTCCCGATAGATATGTCCTTTTCTTGGGAGTCAGCCTTTTGGCTTTATTAACGCTGCCGTTCGCCCAGGGCGGCTATTCTTACGTCAATCTCAGGTTCGCCCCCGTCTCGTATTTCTTTCTGACTATGATCGTTTCGAACCTTCGGTGGAAACGAGGAAGGACGGCTGTCCTGATCTTTCTCATCGCCTCCCTCATGGCATCGTCCGTAGTCAAACAAAGACGGATCTCGCGAGAGATCGGAGAGGTCGTTCCCCTCATCAAGGTCATCCCCCCTAACGTCCGCATCCTGCCGTTGGTCTTTGACAACGATTCGCCCGAACTCGACCGTCCTTTTTTTGACGTTCACCTCCATGATCATGATTATTATCACGTCT
Source organism: Candidatus Aminicenantota bacterium (assembly GCA_026393865.1). Classification (GTDB taxonomy): domain Bacteria; phylum Acidobacteriota; class Aminicenantia; order Aminicenantales; family UBA4085; genus JAPKZI01. The sequence goes on along the minus strand of JAPKZI010000177.1, from coordinate 2,961 downwards.
TCGTCGGCGGTGGGATCAATCCTTATTTCCCCAGAGAATCCATCTTTCCCGTCCGATATAAGGCCCACGCCGAGAAGCCTGCGCCTCCGGAGTATCAACCCCAGCGATTCGTATGGGACCTTCACGCCGATGATTATCGCTACTTTCTCGCGCGCCGCGCGCCTCCGGAATTTGTCTCATTTCTAAGCACGCGGGCCGAGCCCGTAGGCCGGTCAGGTCCATGGATCCTTTTCAAGAAAAAGCGAAAATAACGAAGAGTAATTCTATTTTTCGTTTCCCGCCGCCAGGATATAGTCCGCGTTCTTATCGGTCGGAAATTCGATAACCCCCGGTGCGATATTCTTGACGCCGATCCTCGCTCCCGCCCGGCTGAATGTGATCGCCCCAACACACCGGACTCGGCACGGTCCGCCCAATGAGGACAGGACCCGGGCGGAGGACAGCCGGCCGTTCTCCCATTTCAGGTCCACTTCGAAGCCGCCCCGGGCCCGGAGGCCCTTGACCTCTCCGTTCGGCCAGGCCTTGGGCAGGCTGGGAAGAAGATCGAGTTCGCCTTCGTGCGACTGAAGGAGCATCTCGGCGACGGCCGCGCTCAGGCCGAAGGAGCCGTCCACCTGGAGGGCGCCGGCGCAGTTGGAGAAGAGACTGTCAAAGGTGTATTTTTTGACGGCGTAAGCGAAGTTCTCGATGGCCTTCCCGGAGTCATAAAGCCTGGCCCAGCACCCCATCTTCCAGGCCGAGGCCCACCCGTTCCCGTCAAGCCCTCTCTGCGAGAGGACGACCTTGGCGGCTTCGGCGAATTTCGGGGTCCGCCGTGCCGACACCTGATGGCCGGGATAGAGACCGTATAGATTGGAAATGTGGCGGTGGCTTTTTTCCTTCTGGCCCCAGTCCTCGAGCCATTCCTGCAGGTCGCCGTTTTTCCCGATCTGCATGGGGGCCAACCGCCGGCGGGCGTCCTCGACTTTCGCCTTGAATTCCCGGTCCGTTCCCAGGACGTCGGCGGCCGCGGCGACGTAGCCGAAGAGGTCGTTCAGGATCTGCATGTCGATAGTCGAACCGGCGCAGATCATGGTCCCATGACTGACCCAGCCGCAGATTTCGTCGAAGAACGTTTCCTCGCCGGGCCGATCGGGGTAGTTCTCGGGGGATGTCGAGGGGTTCGTGACCAGCCAGCCGCGTTCCGGGTCCCGGACCAGAAAGTCGAGGAAGAACTCGACGCTCCCCTTCAGAACCGGATAGACGTCCTTGAGAAATTCTTTGTCCCCGGTGAAAAGATAATGCTCCCAGAGATGAGTGCAGAGCCAGGCGCCCCCCGCGGTGAATGCGCCCCAGTACGCGCCGTCCATCGGCGCCGCCACGCGCCAGAGATCGGTGTTCTGGTGGAGGACCCAGCCGCGCGCGCCGTAATTCTCCCGGGCGACGTCTCCGCCCTGGTCCGTGAGCTCCTTGATCATCCGGACCAGGGGCTCCGTGAATTCGCTCAAATTGGCGACCTCGGCCGGCCAGTAATTCATCTCGGTGTTGATGTTGGTCGTATATTTCGAATCCCAGGACGGGTTCTGGGATTGGTTCCAAATGCCCTGGAGATTGGCCGGCTGAGTGCCCGGCCGGGAGGAGGAGATGAGCAGGTAGCGGCCGAACTGGAAACACAACCCGGCCAAAGCCGGGTCGTTGGCGCCGTCGAATGCCTTTAGGCGCTCATCGGTCGGACGAAATGAGTTCGTCGTCGCCCCCAGATCGATCGAGACCCGCCGGAAGGCTTTCCGGTGCTCCTGGACGTGCGCAGCCCGGATCGTTTCGCCGGACCGGCCCTCGATCCCTTTCAGAGTAGATTCGACTCTTTCGTTGGGGTCGCCGCCGACGTCCTTGTAACTGACGAAATTCGTCGCCGCGGCCAAATACAAGGTCACCGCATCGGCATCGTCAACATAGAGGTCCTCCTCATGGACTCTCATTGTCCCGCCCTCGGGAACGGCCTTCAGCCGGGCTTGATAGCGAAGTTTTCCCTCGATCCCCAGGTAATCGGCCGACCTCCCGGTGAGGATCAGGCCGTCATTCCCCGCCCCGTCCATGCGAAAATATTCCGTGCCGTAATTCGAGTGAGCCCAGTTGCGGATCCCTCTGAGTTGGGCTTTGAAGGAGAGGCTCCCCGGCTTGTCCGCGGTCAAACGGACCACGATGACCTGGTCCACCGGGCTCGAAAAAACCTCGCGGACGAACTTGACCCCATTCTGTTCGTAACTCACGGTCACGACCGCCTCGTCCATGTCGAGTTGGAGCCGATAATCCCGTACCTCTCCCCTGCCCGGAAACTTGAGGATGAGATCGCCCATCGATTGATACTTCTGCTGTTCGACGGGATAACCCATGAGGTTCCGGCCGAAGAGCTTATGGGCCTGCCGCCATTTTCCCTCGAAGACGAGCCGTCGGATTTCGGACAGGGCCTTGTATCCTCCCTTGACCGTCGTCGAGTAAGGGCCTCCTGACCACAGGGTCTCCTCGTTGAACTGGATCCTGTCCTCGTCCGTCCTGCCGAAGACCATGGCTCCGAGACGTCCTCGTCCGTCCTGCCGAAGACCATGGCTCCGAGACGGCCGTTGCCGACGGGCAGGGCGTTCTCCCATTTGGCCGCCGGGTGGGTATACCAGAGAAGCGTCGAGGGATTGATGTTCGGCGAGGGCTCGGTCTCGCCGGCCTGAAGGACCGCCCTCTTCGCCGGCCGCGTCCCGGCCGCGGGCGCCGAGAAGTCCTGGAGCGGCCATAGGACCGCCGTCAGGAAGATGAGGCCGACGATGGATTTCTTCGTATTGATGGCGAGCCCTAATGTTTTTTTTGCAGAACCACGACGATCCGGCGCAGGACCATGACGATCACGATCAACAATCCCAAGACGCCGATTCCCACGACCGCTTCGACCACCAATATCCAGTTCATCAGCCGGTTTTGAGGGGGGATCGC
>JAPKZI010000019.1 GCA_026393865.1 Candidatus Aminicenantota bacterium | reverse complement strand
GATACATGCTTCCCTTTTCTCATGAATGGAATGAGCTTATTTAAATGCATACTTTTTTTCTTTGATAAGTTTTAAGCAGGTATCCACTACAACAGGATCATAAAGGATTCCTTTGTGTATCGATATTTCATCCAAGGTATTTTTCAGACCGAGACTCGGCCGATACGGCCGATGAGAGGACATGGCTTCAACGACATCAGCCACAGCCAGGATTCTGGCTTCAAGGAGGATGCTGTCGTCGGAAAGACCTTGGGGATAACCCGAGCCATTCATTCGTTCGTGATGTTGATAAATGATTGCAGCTATTGGCCAGGGAAACTCGATGTCTTTCAGAATATCAAAAGCAATCTGTGGATGAATTTTGATTAACTCGAATTCTATATTGCTCAACTTGCTCGGCTTGCTCAGAATATCGGCGGGTACGCCGATCTTGCCCAAATCGTGGATAACCCCGGCTGAACGCACGCCTTCGATCTGGTCTTTCGGCAATCCCATTTCCGTAGCAATTGTCCGAGCTAGATCAGCGACTCGGCGCTGATGACCGGAAGTGAACGGGTCTCTGGCCTCCACTGTTAAAGCAATGGCGTTAATCGTGCCGTTCAGGGTTTTTCGCAATTTCTGCATCGTTTCCAGGACTTCTATTTCTGTTTTCTTGCGGTCGGTTATATCCCATAAATAGGAACGGGTGCCCACGTTTTTCCCGACTTCTTTAAGGGCAACGACATCCACTTCAAGATAAAATATGGAACCGTCTTTTCTGATTCCTTTAAATTCATAGCGGCCGGGCACTTTATTGCCTTCCAGCCGGCCTTTGTGGTTTTTTGTGATCCGCTCAATATCATCCGGATGGACAATAGATCGAATAGACTGATTCTTTATCTCTTCAAGGCTGTATCCGAACATTTCAGCATACCGTTCATTCGCATACTCGAAATTTCCTTCTCGGTCGTCAATCACGATGGCGATTCCCGCTTTCTCCACTAAATCCCGATAGCGCTCTTCTGATTTTCTCAGCTTATCCTCGAACCTGATGGTCTCTATGGATTGTCGAGGAATATTACTTTGCTTAAATTTGAAGGTGCTTATTCCTTTTTTAGTCATCGAGCGTCCTTTTTACAAACCTATCCTCTTTATAGATTTAGTCGGCAGTTTAAAAGATTAATTGAAAAAAAAGATTGAGCATAACGAGTCCCAAGGACCTCACCTCGGGGCGGCGCAGCTTTACAAAAGGCCATGTCTTTTTAGTTCTAACCAAATCATGAAAACGAAGATATATATAATTATGAAAGGATCGCGTCGAGTTGTTTAGATTCCGAGGCGCTTTTATTTTAGCGGACGTAAATATTGTTAACGATTGTAAGGAATTATTACGATCCCATTGAGTAAAATATCCCAAAATTCCCCTAGTAGAAAAATATTTACATATCTTGCAACTTGGCATGATGATTGCTGGTTTAATAAGACATTCAGGGTATTCCGAGAGTTAAAGAGTGTCTAACCGCTTGGGTTTATTGAGGAGGGAAAATAATATGCGTTGCAGGCTCAAGTTTATCGTCGTAATCATGTGCCTCGTGTTTTGTTTTCCGTTTATGGCTTCAGCTCAAACAAATCCTAATCCACCTTCATCTCAAGTGGATGTTGAAGCTCTCAAAAAGACTGCGCCGAGGGTGTTCATCGACTGCGATTATTGCGATATTGAATACATGAAAACGGAAATCACGTTCGTCAATTACGTCCGTGACCGGAAAGAAGCTCAAGTCCATGTTCTGATCACGGTCCAATCCACGGGAGCCGGCGGCGTCGAATACACGATGACCTTCAGCGGGCAACAAGAATTTATTGGAATGGACGATGTTCAAAAGTTCGTTTCTAATAAAACTCAAACATCGGATGAGATACGACAAGGACAAGTCCGAGTCTTAAAAATGGGCCTTATGCGATACGTCGCGAGAACGCCGATCGCCGAAAAGGTGGCCATTGTCTTTCAAGAAAAGGTCAAGCCGACCTCTGTCATCGATAAGTGGAATTTCTGGGTCTTTAGTCTTAGCGCTCGCACGTCGATGAGCGGAGAAAAAACCACGACCTATAACTCCTATTACGGCACGATCTCCGCTAATCGGGTAACTCCGGAGTGGAAGATAAAGATGAGCCTTTCTGGATCGACATATAAGGACAGTTTCACCTATGGAGGCGAAACGATTTCAAGTACTTCCAGCTCTCAGGGCTTCTCAGGATTAGTTGTGAAGAGCCTAAATGATCATTGGTCGATTGGTACGTATCTCTCGTTGAGCTCATCAACTTATAGCAACATAAAGTATAGCCTTGTCCCTGCTCCGGCAATCGAATATAATTTGTTTCCTTATTCTCAATCGACGCGACGCTTTCTGAGTTTTCTCTATAGACTCAACTTCCAAACCGTAAAATATCGAGAAGAGACCATCTATAATAAGACATCAGATAGCCTTTGGAGCGAAAGCCTGTCCATTACACTTGATCTTAAGGAAAAGTGGGGATCTATCAGCACATCGCTCGAAGGTTCGCATTATATCCATGATTTCAAGAAAAACCATTTATCGCTCTACAGCTCCATCAGTCTGAGGCTTTGGAAGGGCCTAAGTTTTGATGTTTACGGTAGTTATTCGATGATTCATGACCAGCTTTCGTTAATAAAGGGCGAGGCGACTCTCGAACAAGTCCTGCTCCGGAGGACAATGCTCGAGACCAATTATTCGTACTATTTCTCGTTCGGGTTGAGCTATACGTTCGGCTCGATCTACAGCAACGTCGTGAATCCGCGTTTCGGCGGCGGATCCAGTGGCGGTATTTATTATTATTGAGTATATGTGATCGACTCCAAGTACACCGGCACCGTCTGCAATTGATATGGCTTTGTTTTCTTGCCCTTTTCCGGGGATTTTATTAAAATCGAACCGCCATGAACCCGGCCGAAGGCGCGGTCCGAGGAACGACACTTCAATCTCGAAGAACGGGGGCTTGATTCGCGCGGATGAAGGTCCTGGTCACGGGAAGCAACGGGTTCATCGGAAGTCATCTGGCCGAGGCTCTGGCCCGGCGGGGCGATGAGGTTTTCTGCCTGGTTCGCAAGACGAGCCGGACGGACGCCCTGGCGGGATTGAACGTCCGGCTCGTAGTCGGCGACGGCCGGGACAAGGAATCGCTCCGTCCCGCGGTCCGCGGCATGGACTGCGTCTTTCACCTGGCCGGCGTCATCAACGCCGTGGACTGGCCGACCTATTTCGAAGCCAACACCCTGGGAACCCAAAACCTCATCGAGGCCTGCCTCGAGGAGAATCCGCGACTACGGAAATTCGTCTTCATCTCGAGCATCAGCGCTCTCGGCCCCAGCCCCTGCGGGACGGCCCTGCGCGAGGAGGACGAGTGCCGCCCGGTTTCCGATTACGGCCGGAGCAAGCTCATGGCGGAGAAGATCGTCCTCGGCCTGGCCGACCGCCTGCCCGTGACGATCATCCGGCCGTCGAACATCATCGGCCCGCGGCAGAAGGAGCTGTTCGAATCCATCAAGCTGCTTGCCAAGAGGATCAAACCGCTCATCGGAACCGGCGGGCCCCAGACCAGCCTGGCCGGCGTGGAGGATCTTGTCCGGGCCTTCATCCTGGCCGCGGACAGCCCTAAGAGCCGAGGCCAGATCTATCTCGTCACCGACGGCCATGCCTACGCCTGGCGGGACATCACCGAGGCCGTGGCTGAGGCGCTCGGCCCGCGGCGGCTGTATCTCAAGATCCCGTATCCCGTTCAATATGTCCTTGCGGCTGTCTCCGAACTCGGGGCGCGCTTGGGGAGAACGACACCTCGTCTGACCCGCTCCAATATCCGGGCGACCCGGAAATATTGCTGGATCTACGATGGTTCGAAGATCGAGCGCGAGCTCGGCTTCAAACCCGCTTTCAACATGAAAGAGACCGTCCGGCGAACCGTGGAGTGGTATCGAAAAGAGGGGATGATCGAGTGATGAGAAGGTCCAAGGGCGAGGGCAGCAAAAGCGCGGAAATCGCCGGCCTCTACGGCAGGCACATTCACGTCCTGGGCGCCCAGCTCCAGGCCACGGATGCCGTCGTCATCGCCTCCGTCCTCCTTTTCGATCTTCTCCTGGTCATTTTTCATGGCCGCGTCCAGGACCCCTGGATTCTCCTCGGCAAGAATTCGTTTTACCTCATCCTCTACATCGGCGCCGTGTACATCCTTCCGCGGATCTCGAACCGCGTCCTTCGCTTTATCATCCGGACGGGCTCGGTCCAGCTCATCTTCGGCTATCTTTTTCTGTCCGTCCTGCCGATGCAGTTGATCTTCGTCCGGCACTGGCAGGACCCGGCCGTTCTCCGCCTGGAGCAGAACCTGTTCGGAGTCCAGCCGACGATCTGGCTCCAGAGGTTCATCTCGCCGGCCCTCACGGAATGGATGATGTTCTCCTACGTGATCTATCTGGTCATCTATCCCGTCCTCTGCGCCGTCATCTGTTTCAAACGCGGGGAGAACGCCATGGAGGACTACCTGTTCACCCTCGCCCTGGCCAACATCCTCTGCTGCCTGGGTTTTCTGGCGTTCCCCGTGGCCAGCCCTATGCATTTTATGCCTGAAGCTTACACGGTCCCCCTCAAAGGCTTTTTCTTCACGGCCTGGGGCGAGTACATCAGGAAGCACATCCACCAGATCGGGGGGTCGATCCCCAGCCCTCATACCGCCATCGCCACGGTCATGTGGGTCATGGCCCACCGCCATTACCGGCCGGCGTTCTACTGGCTGGCGCCGGTCATCCTGTCCCTCTATATCTCCACCTTTTACTGCCGCTATCACTACGTGACGGACACCTTCGTCGGCGTTCTCGCCGCGGCCGTCTGCCTCCTGGCCGCGCCGCCGTTCATGCGGCGGTGGAACGCCTCCGTCGAGCGCCGGATGACCAGGACTCCATGAAAATATTCATCACCGGGGCCAACGGATTCGTCGGGTCGAACCTTTGCCGTTCCTTCCTGGCCAAGGGCTGGGAGGTGCATGGCCTGGTCCGCAGGACCTCCGACCTCCATTTCCTGAAGGGGCTCGGCGTCAAACTCGTTTATGGCGACCTTCTCCGGCCGGAAGAGATCCGGATCCCGGACGGAATCGATTATATCGTCCATGCCGCCTCGATCGTTTCCGACTGGGCGGACGATGAGACCTGCCGGAAACATATCTATCAATTGGCCGTCAATCTTGTCCAAAAGATTCAGAGTTTACCGCGGATGCCGAAACGGATCGTCTATATTTCGACGGCGGTGACCTTAGGGTTCAACGCCCTGGATATATCGGAAGAGCGGCCCGGCCGATCGGCCCTGTTTCTCGACTACGCCCGCTACAAGGTCAAGACCGAACAGATGTTCCTGGACGAGTGGAGACGCAGCGGACTTCCCGTCGTGATCCTCCGGCCGGCCGACGTTTACGGTCCCTACGACCGGACCTCATGCGCCAAGATCCTCCGCGCCTGCGAACGCGGCGTCGGACTGATCGTCGGCCCCGGCAACCGGCGGTTCGGTTTCTGCTACATTGATAACCTCTGCCAGGCCGTTCATCTGGCGCTCTTCAAGGAGGGCATCGAAGGCCGGGCGTACACAGTGACCAACGGAGAACTTCCGACTTGGCGGACGTTTTTTTCGGGGCTCCAAAAAGGCCTCAACAAAAAGCAGAGGTTTTATCAGCCTGTCTGGATCGTCTTCGCCATCGCGGCCTGCATGGAAGCGGTTCACAAGCTCTTCCCCCGGTATGAAGCATCTTTGAATTATTACCGGATCAAGCGCATCACTACGGAAACGACCTATGATATCAGCCGGACCATAGCCGAGCTCGGGTACGTACCCGACGATCGATTGGAGTCTCAGATCGAGGCCATCGTGTCCTGGTATCTCAAGGAAAGAAGGGATGGGTTTATTAAGTAGCGGCGCGGACGTCCTAACGGCCCTGTATGTCTACCTGGCCGTGGCGTTCGCCCTGATGATCACGGTCTTACACCACCGGCGGCTCCTGAAAAAATCCGGCGACTACCATGCTTTCCTTCGCTATTTCGCCTTCTTTTTCGCGCTGTTTTTCGCCCTTCCCGTCCTGATCGTTTTTGTGGCCTCGGCCGATCCGGGGGTCTTCCTAGCCTCCTGCGGCTTCACCTTCGGTCGAAGCCAAAAGGGGCTCCTTTTCATGGGGCTGTCCGTTCCGATCGCCCTCATCGCGGCCTTCATCGGATCGCGCGACCCCGTCATGAAAGCCCAGTATCCGTTCTCCAAGGAAGCCTGCTCCAACCCAAAGAGGTTCGTCTTTTATGAGATCTGTTATCTTGTCCTTTACTATCTGCCCTGGGAGTTCCTTTACCGAGGCGTCCTCTTTTTCCCTTTGATCCCGGCGATCGGATTGGTCCCCGCACTGGCCGTCCAGACCCTCATCTCGACCCTGCATCACTTCGGGCATCCCGACTCGGAGATCTTGGCCGCCCTGGGCGCCGGGTTCATCTTCGGGCTCATCGCCTATGCCACGGGATCGTTTTTCTACACGGTCTTCATCCATGCCCTGGTCGGCATCGGCAACGACACGTTCCTTTATCTCCGGTATCATCGGCCTCGGCGAAGGCCGGTTTGAGTCCATGAAGATCCTGGTCACCGGCGCGACGGGTTTCCTCGGCGCCGTCCTGATGCCCCGGCTCATCCGGCGATTTGGGGCGGAGTCGCTCACGGCCTACGTCCTGCCCGAGGATAACATTCCCCTGAGCTGGGCGGGGCAAGACGTCGGCGTCCGCCGGGGCGATATCGCCGATGCGGAAGCCGTAGCGGATGCCGTCCAAGGCCATGCCCAAGTCATCCATATGGCCGGCCTCATTTCCTACTGGAAACGGGACCGGGCCCGGCTGATGAAGGTCAACCGCGACGGCGCGCGCTGCGTCGTCGAGGCCTGCCTCCGCCATGGCGTCAAGCGCCTCATCCACGTCTCGTCCGTCGGCGCCATCGGCTTTCACAAGAGCGGCGAACCCGCCGCCGAAGACATACCCTTCAACTGGCCTTCGAACATTTATTACATGGTCTCCAAGCATGAAGGCCAGAGGATCGTGGAGGAAGCCGTCCGGGAGCGCGGCCTGCCCGCCGTCATCCTCAACTCCGCTTCGATCATGGGGCCCGGCGACCATAATCTCGCCACGCCGCATAACCAGCTCTATCGGATGATCTGTCGCAAGCGTCCGTTGGTCTCATTCTCGGGCGGTTTGGCCGTCGTCGACGTTCGCGACCTGGCCGACATCATCCTCAAGGCGCTCGATCAGGGGAGGATCGGCGAGAAATATCTGGCTGTCGGAGCGAACGTGAGCTATCCCGAGATGGTCCGAATGATCAGCCGGTCCTGCGGCCGGAAATCCTGCCCGTTCAGGATTCCGGCGCCGCTCATCGCCGCTGCCGGCGGCCTTCTGGAGCTCGTCAGCGCCTTCACCAAGAAACGCCCCCTTCTGACCTATGCTTATGGCCGGCTCAGCGGTTGGCGCGCTTATTATTCGAACGAAAAGAGCCGCCGGGAATTCTCCCACACCTACATTCCCATCGAACGAACGGTGGCCGACGGCTGGACTTATTTCGCGGAGACCTTCGGCCCGGGGGAATGAACCTTCGCTTTCTTCCGCGGCGCAGCGATGCGTTTTCCCGGACGCGGCGAAAAAATCTGGAAAAGGAACCTGAAATGAGGTAATCTCCCACGCATGGAAACGAAAGACCGAAATCTTCCTCGCGTTTTGGGCCTTTGGGATATCGTCAGCATCGTCATCGGCGGCGTCATCGGGTCGGGGATCTTCCTCGTCCCGAAGGACATGGCCGCCGCCGTTCAGGTCCCGCTTCTCATCCTGGCCGTCTGGGTGGTCGGCGGGCTGTTGAGCTTTTTCGGGGCGTTGTCCTTCGGAGAATTGGGGGCCTCCCTCCCCGAAGCGGGAGGGGCCTATGTCTTCCTCCGCGAATCGTACGGAAAGATGATCGCCTTTCTCTTCGGCTGGACGCTCTTTCTGGTGATCGATTCCGGCGCCATCGCCACATTGACGGTCGCCTTTTCCTCGAAATATCTGACCCAGCTCATCTCCCTTTCCCCGTTCGCTCAAAAGGCCGTCAGTATCGCCTTCCTCATGTTCCTGGTGCTCGTGAACTACGCCGGCGTCCGCTGGGGAGCGAACCTCCAGAACCTCCTGACGGTCATCAAGTTCGGAGCTTTGGTCGGCATCTGCGGCGTCATCTTCATTTTCGCTAAAGGTCAAACCTCGAACTTCGTCTCGCCGTCCCCCAAGACGTTCACGGGCAACCTGGTCGGGAGTTTCGGAATCGCGTTGATCGCCGCGCTCTGGGCCTATAAAGGATGGGAGTCCTCGACCTATAGCGCGGGCGAGATGAAGAACCCACAACGCAACCTTCCCCTTGGGCTCTTCATCGGAACCGCGGCCTGCATCGTTATCTACCTCCTGGCCCAACTGGCCTATTTATACGTCCTCCCGGCCAGCGCCATCGCCCAGTCGGACCGGATCGCCGCGGACGCCATGAATCTCGTCGTGGGACCAGTCGGCGCCTCGATCATCTCCTTCATCATCCTCTTTTCGATCATGGGCGCGACCAACCAGAACTTCCTCTGCTCGCCGAGGGTCTATTTCGCCATGGCCAAGGACGGCGTCTTTTTCAAGCAGCTCACTTCCATCCATCCGAAATTCCTGACGCCGCACCTGTCGATCATCGCCATGGGGATTTGGAGCATGGTTCTCGTCCTTTTCTTCGGGACGTTCGAGAACCTGTTCAGCTACGTCATCTTCGGCCAGTGGATCTTCTTCGGCCTGACCGTCGCCGCGGTGATCATTCTCCGGAAAAAGAGGCCTGATCTGCCCAGACCCTATAAAACCTGGGGTTACCCCGTCACACCGATCATTTTCATCCTGGCCGCGCTTTTCATCTCCATCACTTCGCTAGTCAGCCAGTTCTGGAACTCCATGGCCGGCCTGGGGATCATCCTCCTCGGCCTCCCGTTCTATTTCTATTGGAAGGCCAAAAGCAAGACCGCGTGAGATTCCGGCGGGAAATAGAGTCCCCCCATTGCGGGGGGGTTGGGGGATATGGGAAGAAGGGATTAGGGGCTTACGTGGAATAGACCAGGCGCCCGTCCTTGACGACGAGGGCCCCGTTCTTTATGACGTGCGTCACGGGATTGAGGCCCAATTGATAGACGAGATGGGGGAACGAAGGAATGTCGGCGAGGACGAGGTCCATCTTTTTCCCCGGCTCCAGGCTGCCGACCTCGTCCTGCCTGCGGATGGCGAAGGCGCCGTTGGCCGTGGCGGCGTTGAGAGCCTCCTCGATGCTCAGCTTCAGGGTGAACACGCCGAGTTGAAGAATGAACAGCATCGAACCGGTCATCGACGTTCCGGGATTATAATCCGAGGCCAGGGCCACGATCGCGCCCGCCTCGACGAGTTTCCGCGCCGGCGCTTTCTTGTCCAGCATGAGAAAGAACGAGACGCCGGGCAGGAGGACCGCGGCGGTCTCGCTCTTGGCCAGCGCCTCAATCCCCGTCTCGGTGATTGCGATCAGGTGTTCGGCTGAGACGGCGCCGGCCCGGGCGGCGAGCTCCGTGCCACCGAGCGGCGTGAACTCATCGGCGTGGATCTTGATTCCAAAGCCGGCCGCTTTTGCCGCCTGCACCATCCTTTCCGTGTCTTCCACGGAAAACACGCCCGCTTCACAAAATACGTCGAAGAATCGGGCGAGGTCCTGATGGCGAACTTCGGGGATGATCGTGTGAATAAGAAGGTCAATATAGTCCTCCTTTTTCGAGCGATATTCCTCGGGGACCTCATGGGCTCCCATGAACGTCGGGACAAGGTCGACCGGGTGGGCCCGGTCGGCCGCCCGGATGGCCTCGAGCTGCTTGATCTCGTCCCTCAGGTTGAGGCCGTAGCCGCTCTTCGCCTCGGCCGTCGTCGTCCCGTGGAGGAGCATCTGGTCCATTCGTTTCAGGCAGAGGGAGGTCAACTCCTCTTTGGAGACTTGGCGCGTGGCCTTGACGGTCGAGCGGATGCCCAGGCCTTTCTCGGCGAGCTGCTGATAGGTCCAGCCCTTGAGGCGGAGGGAAAATTCTTCGGCCCGGTCGCCGGCGAAGGGGAGATGCGTGTGGGCGTCGACGAAGCCGGGCAGGGCGACGAGGCCGCCGCCGTCGATCCGAAGCCCTCCCGGCTCGAAGTCGACGGCCCGCCGGAACTCATTCTCCGGGCCGACGAAGACGATCCGCCCTTGTCTCGCGGCGATCCAGCCGTTCTCGACCAGGCCGACGTCCCGAAGGGCGTCCTTCCGTTTCGGAATGCCGCCGCGGCACGTCACGAGCTGACGGCAGGCGGCGACGACGCAGTCGGCTTTGATCATGAGGGATATTTGCGGAGCTGGGAATGCTTCTTCCGGACGAACGACGGGGAATCGTAGCCTTCCCACTCTTTATCCCAGGCCGGACGGGTCCATGACGGCGCGGGCTCGCCGCGCTCCGCCCCTTGGGGCTCGAAGACGAAGGGCGGCGTCTCGGCGTAGGGAAGCACGGGGAACGGCGGCGGGGTCGACGCGTGCGGTTTGGTCCGCTGGCGCAGGACCGGCGTGGCCGCCGGAGCCGGCGCTTGAGCCTGGGCGACGGTCCGCCGATCGGCGCTCCGATTGAAGCCGGTGGCGATGACCGTGACCTTGACCATATCCTTGACGGCTGGGTCGATGACCGCGCCGAAGATGATGTTCGCCTCGGGATGAGCCATCTTGAAAATCATCCGGGAGGCCTTGTCGACCTCGTGCAGGGTCAGGTCCTTGCCGCCGGTGATATTGATGAGGATGCCCATGGCCCCTTCGATCGAGGTGTCGATCAGGAGAGGGCTGGAGATGGCCTTGGTGGCCGCCTCGGCCGCCCGGTTCTCGCCCGAAGCGATCCCCGTGCCCATGAAAGCCATGCCCATGCCCTTCATGATGGACTTGACGTCGGCGAAATCGAGATTGATCAGCCCGGGCTTGGTGATGAGGTCGGAGACCCCTTGGACCCCCAGTCGGAGGACGTCATCGGCCATCCTGAAGGCGTCCTGGATCGACGTGTCCAGGCTGACCGTCTGGAGCAGCCGCTCGTTGGGGATGGCGATGACCGTGTCGACCGCCGCCTTCAGATCGTTCAGGCCTTCTTCGGCCTGCTTGGCCCGCTGCCGGCCTTCGAACTCGAACGGCAGGGTGCAGATGGCGATGGCCAGGATGCCGAGCTCCGCGGCGAGGTTGGCGATGATCGGCGTGGCGCCGGTCCCCGTGCCGCCGTCCAGGCCCGACGTCAGAAAGACCATATCCGAGCCGTCGAGGATCTCGATCAGCTTCTCCGTATCTTCCATGGCCGCTTCTTTTCCCCGCTCGGGGCGGCCGCCTGAGCCCAGCCCTTTCGTCAGTTGGCTCCCGATCTGAATCTTGTTCGGGGCCCGGTTGTTGTTCAGCGCCTGCAGGTCGGTGTTGACGGCGATGAAGTCCACGCCCTCGATCCCGGCCTCGATCATCCGGTTGAGGGCGTTGCCGCCCCCTCCGCCGATGCCGACGACGCGGATCTTGGCCCCGAAGCTGTCCTCGACGAGATGAAATTTCAATTTGCTTCCGGAATCATTCCCCATACCTTCCTCCTATTCTTCCTTGAATAAATCCTTGATTTTGGCCAAAAGCCCTTTTTTTCGGTCCTTGATCGATCCCTTCTCCCGGATCCGGACTTGCCCGTGATGCAGGAGCCCCACGGCCGTGGCGAAGTCGGGCGTGCTGACCCTGTCCAAAAGTCCCCCGACGCCCGTCGGGTCGCCCCGGCGGACGGGCACGTCGAAGATCTCCTCGGCGACCTCTTCGAGGCCTTCGAGGAGGGCCGTGCCGCCGGTCAGGACGATCCCCGAGTTGAGAGATTTCTCGAACCCCATTCGCTTGATGTCGCTGTCCACCAGGCGGAAGATCTCCTCGGCGCGCGGCTCGATGATGTCGGCGAGGAGCTGGCGCGAGAGCACGCGCGGCTTCCGCCCTTTGCCGACGGAAGGCACCTCGATCGTCTCCTGATCGTCGGTCGCGGGCGAGATGACGCAGCCGAACTTCTTCTTGATTTTCTCCGCGTCGGGGATGGGCGTCCGCAGCCCGACGGCGATGTCGTTGGTGAAGTTGTCGCCGCCGAGGGGGATGATCGACGTGTACCACAGGCTGCCGCGCTCGAAGATGGCGACCTCGGTCGTGCCGGCGCCGATGTCGATGAGCCCGACGCCGAGCTCCTTTTCGTCGTGGGTCAGGACCGCGGCGCTCGTCGCGATCTGGTTGAGGACGATCTGCTCGATGTTGATCCCGGCCCGCTCGACGCAGGTCCGCAGGTTCTGAACGAGGGTCGCGGCGGCGGTAACGATGTGGACGTTGACCTCGAGCTTGATCCCGTTCATCCCCAGCGGGTCGCGGATCCCGTCCTGCTCGTCGACCACGAATTCCTGCGGGATGACGTGGATGATCTCCCGGTCGGGCGGGATCGAAACGGCCTTGGACTGCTCGATGACCCGGCGGATGTCGTCGCGCGAGATTTCCCGGTTCTTGCCCGAGACGGCGATGACGCCGCGGCTGTTGAAGCTCTTGATGTGCGCGCCCGAGATGCCGATGAAGGCCGAGTGGATGGTCACCCCGGCCATGAGCTCGGCCTCCTCCTGCGCTTTCTTGATGGCCGCCGAGGTGATGTCGAGGTTGACCACGACCCCCTTCCGGAGCCCCTTGGAGTCGGCCGTGCCGATTCCGATGACCTCGATCTTGCGATCTTCGGTGATCTCGCCGATGATGGCGGTCACTTTTTTCGTGCCGATGTCGATGCCGACGACGTATCCGTTCTTGGCCATTAGCGTTTCTCCTTGTCCGGTTCGGGGGCGGCCGCGTTCTTGACTTTCGGGCCGGCCGGCCTGAAATAGATCCGGCCTTGGATCCGGAGGTTGGCGTAGTCCGGCGGACCGAAGGCGTTCGTCATCCCGTCCTTGTTCTCGCGGAAAAAAGAGATCTTCTGGGCGAACAGGTCGTCCCCGAGGATGAGCCGCGTCGGACCGGAGCGGAAGGTCAGGACCACGTTGAGAGGCTCGCTCAGATCGAGGTTGTCGACATCGGCCCGGTCTTCGGCGGACAGGCTGCGCAGGCATTCCCAGGCCAGTTCGATCTTCTCCCGGCGGTCGATCCGGAACAAGCCCCGGTCGATGAAAAGCGGAAGGCCCGGGTGCTCTTCCCGGCCGGCCTTGACCAGTTCGACGCCGTCCTCGGCGATGAGGTAATCCGCGTCCGTCCGGATCAGAGCGGCCGGAACCCGGGGCGTAATCTCGATCTTGACCGAGGAGGGGAAGACCTTCCGCAGACGGGCTTCCTTGACCCAGGGATCGGATTCGATCCGGGCCTTGATCCGCCGGATGTCCAACAACAGGACGTTCCCCCAGCGGAGCTCGTGGATCATTCCGGCCACGCCCGCTTTGACCATCTCGTCCGGACAGGCGATCTGGACGTCTTTCACCTCCAGGTTCTTCGACGAGATGACGAAGACATAGATCTCGTAAAAGGCGACGAACAGGATCGCCGCCAGGCCGATAGCCAGCAGCGTTTGGCGGGCCTTGGGCGGCGTCCTCCGCTTGTCCTTCTTCGGCCGGGCCTTGCCTTCGGCGCGCTGGAACTGCAGGGAATGGGCGTAAAGAGCATCCGGTCTGCTCATCGCTTTGCTTCCAATCTCTTGATGAAGTCGGGGATGGCCTTGTAGATGCTGCCGGCGCCGAGGAAGAGGACCATGTCGCCGCGGACGACCAGCTTCTTGAGAAGGGCGGGCAGTTTTGCCAGGTCCGGCTCGAAATGGACGTTCTTGTGGCCGACCTGCTTGATCCGCTCGTAGAGCGCCGCCCCCGAAACGTTGGGGATCGGCTCTTCGCCGGCGGGATAGATCTCGGTGATGACGACGACGTCCGCCTGGTTGAAGGAGGTGGCGAATTCGTTCATCAGGTGGGACAGGCGGGTATAGCGGTGCGGCTGGAACGCGGCGACGACCCGCCGCGGCCAGCCCCGTTTCGCGGCGTCGAGCGTCGCCTTGATTTCGGTCGGGTGATGGGCGTAATCCTCGATGATCATCACGTCGCCGATCTCCTTCTTCAGCTCGAAGCGGCGGCCGGTCCCGGCGTAGCTTTCGAGCGCTTCGAAGATGAGCGAGGGCGGGACGTCCAGGTCCAGGGCGACGGCTGTTGAGGCCATGGCGTTGAGGATGCTGTGCTTGCCGGGGACGTTCAGCCGCAGACGGCCGAGCTCGCGGCCCTTATAGTGGAGCATGGATGTGCTGGAAAATTTATGGAAATGCATGTCCCGGGCGAAGATATCGGACTGGGTCGAGAAGCCGTAGCTGATGATCCGGCGCTCGAACCGGGGGATGATGTTCTGGAGGTTGGGATCGTCGAGGCAGAGGATGATCGGGCAGTAGAACGGCACCTTGTTGGCGAAATAGATGAAGGTCTTCTGGATCTCCTCGACGTTGGGATATTGGTCCAGGTGTTCCGCGTCGATGTTGGTCAGGACGGCGATGAAGGGGGACAGGCACAGAAAGGAGCGGTCGCTCTCGTCGGCTTCGGCGACGAAGAAGTCGCCTTCGCCCAGCTTGGCGTTGGCCCCGATGGTGTTCAGCCGGCCGCCGACGATGATCGTCGGATCGAAGCCGGCCCGGTCCAGGATGGTGGCGATCATGGACGTCGTGGTCGTCTTGCCGTGCGAGCCGGCCACGGCGATGCCGTATTTCATGCGCATGAGCTCGGCCAGCATCTCGGCGCGGGGGATGACCGGGATCTTCCTCTGGCGGGCTTCCTCCACCTCGACGTTGTCCTCTTTGATGGCCGAGGAGATGACCACGACGTCGGCGTCTTTGATGTTCTCCGCCTTGTGGCCGATGGAAATCCCGGCCTTGAGGCCGGCCAGGCGGCGCGTGGCGTCGTTGGCCTGGACGTCCGAGCCGGTGACCTTGTAACCGAGGTTGAGGAGAACTTCGGCGATGCCGTTCATTCCGGTCCCGCCGATGCCGATCATATGGATGTGTTTCAGTTTTCGGTATGTCTTTTTGACCATCGGGCCTCCTAGCGGCGAGCCTCCATGAGTTCAAAGCACAGCCCGGCGATCGCCTCGGCCGCGGCCTCTTTTTTCAGCGGATCGAGGTTCTTTTCCATGACCGAGATCCGCTCCGGATCCTCGAGAAATGCGAGGATTTTTTCGGCCAGACGGGCCGGCGTCCATTCGCTCTCGAGAATGACGTCCGCGCCCCCCGCGTCCTTCAGCGCCGCGGCGTTCCCGGCCTGATGATCGTCGGCCGCCCGGGCGAAGGGGACGAGGATCGAGGCTTTGCGCGCGGCGATGAGTTCGGCGCAGGTCGTCGCGCCGGCCCGGCCGAGGACGAGGTCGGTCTTGGCGAAGAGGTCCGGCATCTCGATGAAGAAGGGGGCCGTGACGGCCCCCGCGAAGCCTTGATCGGCGTAGCTCCTCTTGACCCAATCCAGGTCGCGCTCCCCGGTCTGATGATAGATCCTGAGCCGGTCTTTGACCGGGCCGAGGAGGGGCAGGGTTTCGACGACCGCCAGATTGAGGAAATGGGAGCCTTGGCTGCCGCCGAAAACGAGAAGCGTCAGCCGGCCGTCCCTTTGTTTGGGCGGGACGGAGTAGAACTCCTCGCGGACGGGGTTGCCGAGGCACACGCCTTTGCCTTTGAAATAGGGCAGGGAGGCCTCGAACGCGGCCACGGCCTTCCTGACCCAGCGGAGGAGAAGCCGGTTGGTGAATCCGGGGCGGACGTTCTGCTCGAGGATCAGGGTGGGGATCCCCAGCCAAGAGGCCAGCAGGACGATCGGGCCGGAACTGTAACCGCCGACGCCCACGACGAGAGCCGGATTCGTCCGGATCAAAAGGGCCAGCGATCTGAGGAAGGCCCCCGGCAGCAGGCCGAGCGCCTTGAGGCGCCGCCAACCCCGGCCTTTCAGGCCTTCGATGCGCATGGGAACGAAGCGGACCTTATGACGGGCCATGATCGTCCGTTCGGCCTCGCGCCCGCTCCCGACGAAGGTCAGCTCGAGCTCGGAGTCCATTTGGCCGAGCTTGCGGCCGAGGACGAGGGCGGGAAAGAGATGACCTCCCGTTCCTCCGCCGCTGATGATCACCCGTTTTTCCCTCATCCGGTCCCCCGGTTGATGTCCTTGCGCTGAGAGATGTGGAGGAGGATCCCGACGGCGAAGAGGGTCGTCATGAGCGACGACCGCCCGAAGCTGAGAAGGGGCAAAGGCACGCCCTTGGCCGGGCCGAGCCCGAGGACGACGGTGATATTGAGCAGGGCCTGGGCGGCGATGAGGATCGTCAGACCCGCGGCCGCGAGCTGGCTGAAGTGGTTCGGCGCTTTCATGGCGATGACGATGCCGCGCCAGACGAAAAGAGCGAAAAGAAGGAGCGTGGCCACCGTCCCGAGCAGGCCCAATTCCTCGCCGATGACGGCGAAGATGAAATCCGTGTGGGGGCAGGGCAGAAAGAACATCTTTTGCGTGCCTTCGCCGAGGCTCACGCCCAGCAGCCCGCCCGCGCCGAGGGCGAGCTTGGACTGCGAGACCTGGAAATTGATGGATTGGAGGTTCTTCCCCGGCGAGAGGAAGCCGAGAAGCCGTTCCAAACGGTAAGGAGAGGCGAAGAGGAAATAAGCGAAAAAGGGGACGGAGGCCAGGCCCAGATAGGCAAAATATTTCGGCCGCACGCCGCCGATGAAAAGAAGGACGGCGCAGACGGCGAAGATCAGGAGGGCCGTCCCGAAATCGGGCTCTTTGAGGATGAGCAGGACGAAAAAGAGGATGATGCCGAGGGGGATGAGGAGGACGGACCATTCCTGGATCCGCTCCTTGCGCCGGTCGATATACCAGGCCAGGAACAGGACCAGGCTGATCTTGGCCAGCTCCGAAGGCTGGAACCGGAATCCCGGAAAGACGACCCAGCGATTGGTGTTGGCGACCGACGGCATCAGGAAGCAGAGCAGGAGCAGGCCCGCCGAGAGGCCGAGCAGGCCGAAGATGAAGACGGGCTGTTGATAGACGGGCTTCCGCATCGAGAGGAGGACGACGATCACGACCAATCCCGCGGCCGCCCCGATCAGCTGGTGAATGAGATAATAGAACGGCTGCTGGAACTTCTCCGTCGCGGCGACGCCGGAGGCGCTGAAGACCATGACCAGGCCCAACGTGATCAGGACGAGGGTGGTGAAGAACAGTCCCTTGTCGAAACCGTAGGGCCGGAAGACTTCCATGGCTTAGCTGTGTCTCCCTTCGATCCTTCTCGCCAGGGCCCGGACGTCCCGCTTGAAGGTCCGTCCGCGCTCTTCGAAGTTCTTGAACATGTTCCAGCTCGTGCAGGCCGGAGCGAGGAGGACCACGTCGCCGGGCGAGGCGGCGGCGAAGGCTCTCGGGACGACCTCGGGGAACGATTGAGCCTCCTCCATCGGGACGACGCCTTCCAGCGCCTTTCGGATCTTGTCCTTCGCCGCTCCGACCAGAACGACCTTTTTCGCCCGGGCTCTCACCAGGCGGCGAAGCTTGGTGAAATCCGACCCCTTGTCCTTGCCGCCGAGGATGAGGACGATCGGCGCGTCGAAGCTCTGGAGGGCCTTGAGCGTCGCGTCCACGGTGGTGGCCTTCGAGTCGTTGACGAAGCGCACGCCGCGAACGGAAAGAACCCGCTCCAGGCGGTGCTCAAGGCCGTCGAAGGCCTTGACCGACGCGCGGATCCGAGCCGCGGCGACGCCGGTAAGGCGGGCGGCCAGGACCGCGGCCATGACGTTCTCCTGGTTGTGGAGGCCGGGCAGGCGGATGTCCTTGATCGGCAGGATCTTCCTTTCGTCCCAGTCCCGGACGACGACCCAGCCCTCGCGGACGAAACAGCCGCGACGAAGGGGCCGCTTGCGGCTGAACCCGAACACGCCCGACCGGGCTTCGTCCCTCAGCCGCCAGACCAGGGCGTCATCGCGGTTCAGGACGGCCCGGTCCTCTTTCCTCTGAGCGGTCAGGAGCTTCTTCTTGGAGCCGAAATAGCTTTCGAACGTCTCGTGCCAGTCCAAGTGGTTCTGGGATATGTTCAGAAAAACGGCCAGGTCCGCGCGGAAGGCGTCGATATATTCGAGCTGGAAGCTCGAGATCTCGGTGACATAGATGTGGTCGGCCCGGCTCTTGTCGACGAAGGACAGGAGCGGCGTGCCGATGTTGCCGGCGAGATAGGCTTTGCGGCCCGCCTCTTTCAGGATCCGGTGCAGCAGGGTCGCGGTCGTCGATTTGCCGTTCGTGCCGGTGATGCCGATGATCGATCCTTTGAGGAAGCGGAAGGCGAGCTCGATCTCGGACAGGACGGGGATGCCTTTGTCCGTCGCCGCCACGAATTCCGGGAGCGGCGGGACGCCGGGGCTGGGGATGATGAGGTCGGCCTCGAGGAAGGAGGCCGGCCTGTGGCCGCCGGTCTCGACCGCGGCGCCGCGCTCCGTCCAAGCCGCAAGCGGGAGGCCGAGTTCGGCCGCGGTCTTTTTCTCGCTGATCGTCACCCGCGCTCCGCGGCGGAGAAGAAAATCCGCGACGGCCTCGCCGGTCCTTCCCAGGCCGACGACCAGAACTTTTTTATCCCGCAGTTCCATGCTTATCTCAACTTCACCGTGGCCAGGCTGAACAGGGCGAAGATGATGCCCAGGATCCAGAACCTGATGACGACCTTTTCTTCGGGCCAGCCCAAAAGCTCGAAATGGTGGTGGAGAGGGGCCATTTTGAAGATCCGCTTGCCGCCGCTGAGCTTGAAGTAGCCGACTTGAAGGACGACCGACAAGAGCTCGAGGATAAAAACACCGGCGACGGTGAAGAGCAACAGCTCCTGTTTGATGAGAATGGCGATGGCCGCCAGCGTGGCTCCGAGAGAGAGGGCGCCGACGTCGCCCATGAAGATCTGGGCGGGATGCGAATTGAACCAGAGGAATCCCAGGCAGGCGCCGGTCAGGGCGCCGCCGAAGACGGTCAGCTCGGCGGCCTGCGGGACCTGGGCGATGCCCAGGTAGCCCGAAAAGATCTTGTGGCCGGCGATATAGGTCAGCGCCGTCAAGGCCGTGGCGCTGATCAAGGTCAATCCGATGGCCAGTCCGTCGAGGCCGTCGGCCAGGTTGACCGCGTTCGAGGAGCCGACCAGGAAGAAAATGATCCAGGGGACATAGAGCCATCCGAGATACGGGACCCAGTTCTTGATGAAGGGAAGATAGAGCTGAAGCTTGAACTCGCCCAAAAAACCGAGGGCCATGATGATCAAAGCGAAGACGGCCGCCAGGATGAATTGGAGGACGAACTTGTTCCGGGCGATGAGGCCCAGCGACCTTTTCTTTTTGAACTTCAGATAGTCGTCCAGGAATCCGACCAGGCCGAAAAAGAACATCGTGCCCATTCCCAGCCAGACGTAGCTGTTGCCCAGGTTCCCCCAGAGCAGGGTCGGGATGAGCGTCGCTCCGAGGATCAACAAGCCGCCCATGGACGGCGTCCCTTTTTTCGCCTGATGGGAGTGCGGCCCCTCGGCCCGGATTTCCTGGCCGATCTGGTTCTTCTTCAGCAGCTTGATAAGCGTCGGTCCGAGCAGGAAGCTCAGGAAGAGCGCGGTGATGCCGGCCAGCGCGGTCCGGACCGTGATATACCGGAAGATGTTGAAAAAGGACCATTCGTATCTCAAGGGAACGAGCAGCCAGTAGAGCACGTCATGTCTCCTTAAAAGTTTCTTTCAAAGCTTCGACGATCGTCTCGGTCCGGATCCCTCGGGACCCTTTGACCAGGACCAGATCTCCTTCCCGGAGCAGGGCGGGAACCTGGGCCGCCGCGTCTTCGCTCGTGGCGAAGGAGAGGATCCTGTCCATTCCCATGCCGGCGAGCCGGGCCCCCTTGGCCATGCGCCGGCTCAACGGGCCGACCGTAACGAGAAGATCCCAACCGGATCGCTCCGCCTGCAGGCCGGCGTCCTCGTGGAATTTGGCCGCGGCCTGACCCAGTTCGAGCATGTCGCCGAGCACGGCGACGCGCCTCCGGGCCGGAAGCGCCGCGTAGTTCCGGAGCGCGGCCTCGAGGGCCCGGGGATTCGAGTTGTACGAATCGTCGACGACGACGATCTTCTTCGCCAGGCGGAGGAGAAGGCCTCGTTTCGCGTAAGGCTTGAGGTCTTGGATCCCCTGTTCGATCTCGTCGAGCGAAAGGGACAGGGCCCGGCCGACGCCGACGGCCGCCAACAGATCATAAATGTAGGTTTCCGAGAGGAAGGGAAACCTGATCCGCCGCCGGTCGCCGTCGAGGACGAGATCGAACTTGAACCCGTCATAGCCCAGCCTCTGGAGGTTCTCGACCCGGATATCGCAGCCGCGGGAGAGGCCGAAAAAGATCTTCCGGCCGTTCCGCGCCTGGGCGATCTGTTCGACGAAGGGATCATCGCCGTTGAGGACGGCGATCCCGTCCGGCCTCATTCCCTCCAGGATCTCCTTTTTCGCCGCGGCGATGGCTTCCATCGTCTTGAGGAACTCCAGATGGACGGGACTGACGTTGGTGATCACGGCCACGTCGGGCGGGGCGATTTCGGTCAGCGTCCGGATCTCGCCGGGAGCGCTCATCCCCATCTCGAGGACGGCCGCGTCATGCCGGGGCTCGAGGCGGAGCAGGGTCAAGGCCAGGCCGAGATGATTGTTGAAATTCCCCTCGGACTTGAGCACTTGGAATTTCCGCGAGAGGATCGCGGCGGTGAATTCCTTGGTCGTCGTTTTGCCCACGCTGCCGGTGATGCCGACCACCTTCAAGCTTCGACCCTCGAGGACTTTCTTAGCCAGGAGCTGCAAGGCTCCGAGGCTGTCCGGCACCTGGAGCAGGGCGAAATCCCCGGCGACCGCCGGCACGGGCCGCGAGACCACGGCCCCGGCCGCGCCCCGTTCGGCCGCCGCGGCGACGAAGTCGTGGCCGTCGCGGCGGGCGACGATGGCGAAGAAGAGCTCGCCGGGCGTCGTTCGGCGCGAGTCGATGTTGAAGTCGCGGAAGACGCGCTCCGGAGGGCCCTGGAGAATCGTCCCGCCGGTCGTTTCCGCGATCCGGTCCAGCCGCAGCTCCGCCATGATCAGTGCGATCCCATCTTCGTGAGAATCTCCCGGATCACCTCGCCGTCCTTGAACGGAATGACCCGGTCCTTCAAAACCTGATAGCTTTCGTGCCCTTTGCCGGCGACGAGAACGTGATCGCCCTTCTTGGCGAAGGCGAGCGCCTTCTCGATCGCCTCGCGGCGGTCGGGGACGACGCTGTATTTTTTGGAGCCCGTCTTTAGAACCCCTTTTTCGATCTCGCGGAGGATGGCCAGAGGGTCTTCGGAACGGGGGTTGTCGGAGGTCAGGAACGTCCAGTCGGCGAACAGCCCGGCGACCTCGCCCATCCGCTCCCGCTTGGCCTTGTCGCGGTCTCCGCCGGCGCCGAAGACGAGGATGATCCGGCTGGGCTTGAGCTCGGCCGCGGTCTCGAGCAGGCTGCGCATGGCGCTGTCCGTGTGAGCGTAATCGACGTAGATATGGAGCCCGAGATCGTTCTCGATCTTTTCGAACCGGCCGGGGACCTGTTTCAGGGCGGCGATCCCGTCCCTGATGACCTGGGGCGGGACGTTCAAGGCGAGGGCGACGCTGAACGCCGCCAAGATGTTGTAGAGATTGTGCTTGCCCGAGAGGGGCGAGGTGATCGGGGTCTGCCCTCCGGGAAATTTGATCAAGGCCTCGAGGCCCGCCCCGTTCAGCCTGAACCGCTCGCCCCGGACGAGCGCCGCCGGTTCGAAGCCGAAGGTGATCGTGTTCATGGGCAGCTCGGCGATGAGCCGTTTTCCCCATGGATCGTCCTCGTTGACGACGGCCGTCCGTTTTTTGGAATTCAGGAAGAAAAGCTTCTTCTTAGCCGCGAAGTAGTCCTCTATCGTCGCATGGAAGTCCAGGTGCTCGCCGCTGAGATTCGTGAACACGGCCACGTCGAAGCTGATGCCCCAGACGCGCTTGAGACTGAGCGAATGCGATGAGACTTCCATCAAGCAATGCGTCACGCCTTGATCGAGCATGTCCTTGAGCATGGCCTGCAGGTCGGGGGCTTCCGGCGTGGTCCGTTGGGCCTCGAGCTCGAAGTCCGGCCCGCGGTAACTGATCGTTCCGATGACGCCCGGCTGAAAACCGGAGGTTTTCAGGATGGACTCCAGGATGAACGTGATCGTCGTTTTGCCCTTGGTCCCGGTGATGCCGATGACCTTCATCTTCTGCGAGGGGTGTCCGTAAAAATTCGCCGAGCAGACGGCCAGGGCTTCACGGGGATCGAAGACCTGGACCCAGGCGGCCCTGATGCCCGCCGGCCGCGGTTTGTCGGAGAGGATCGCCGCCGCCCCGTTGGCCAGGGCTTCGGCGACGAAGTCGAATCCGTCCTTTTGGGCTCCTCTGAGGGCGGCGAAGAGGAACTTCGGTCTGACGGCCTTCGAGGAATAAGCGATCCCTTCGATCTCGGCCGCCGCATCGCCCTGAAGGAGGAGGACGGGGACGCCTTTCAAGACATCTTGGAGGTTCATGTCTCCTCCTCCGCGCCGTGGCCGGCGGCGATGACGGTCCGTTTAGGTTCCGGCCGCGGATGGATCTCGAGATAGCGCAGGGCCCGCTTGACGATTTCGCGGAACACGGGCGCCGCGACCTGGCCGCCGTAATACTCGTCGGTCTTCGGCTCGTTCAGGACGACGATGATCGAGATCTGGGGACTCTCGACGGGCGCGAAGCCGACGAAGGAAGCGATGTGCCTCGTCGTCGAAAAACATTTCAAGGCCGGGTCGTAGATCTGGGTGGTCCCCGTTTTTCCGGCCACGGAATAGCCTTTAACCTCGGCTTCGCGGCCGGTTCCCTCGAGGACGGCCTTTTCCAGGATTGAGACGATCTCCCGGGCCGTCCGCGGCGAGAGGACCTGCTCGAGGTCAGGGGCGGCCCGCGAAACCCGCGCCGGCAGGCCCGGGCTGCTTTTGATGATATGGAGAGGGATCCGGATCCCTCCGTTGGCCAGGATATTGATGGCTTGGAGGACCTGGAGCGGCGTCACCAGAGTCTCGTATCCGATGGAAACGGAGTCGAGCGAACGCCTCGTCCATTCGTCGAGGGGCCGGACCAGGCCGGCGGCCTCGGCGGGAAGCTCGATGCCCGTCTTTTCGCCGAAGCGGAACGCTTTGATGGTTTTGTAAAGGCCGTCCCTTCCGACCCGCCGGCCGATCTGGATCGCGCCGACGTTGGAGGAATGGACGAATACCTCCGGAAATTTGAGCAGGCCGAAGTTCTTGTGGTCGCGGATGGGAGCCCCGGCGCTCTCGATGGAACCTCGGCTGCAATCGAACGTCTCGTCCCGGGACACCGGCCGGTTCTCGAGCGCGGCCGCGGCGGTCACGATCTTGAAGGTCGAGCCGGGATCGTAGAGGTGACGGACGGCGCGATTGAACTCGTCCTCCGCCGTTTTCGGGGGATAGGCGTTCGGATCGAACGTGGGGACGTTGGCCAGGGCCAGGACGTCTCCCGACTGGGGATTGGCGATGATCACCGTTCCCCAGCTCGCGTCGTGGTCCCGGACGGCCCGGGCCAGCTCCGTCTCGGCGATATATTGGAGGTTCTCGTCAAGGGTCAGGACGATGTCCTCCCCTCTTGCGGACGGTTCGAGGATCTCGTCGTGATATTCTCTCCGCGGGCCGCGGCCGTCGAGAAGGATGAGCTTTTTGCCGACTTTCCCGCTGAGCACGGAGTTGAATTTATATTCCACCCCGCCGCTGCCCTTGTTGTCGGTGTCGACGCTGCCGAGGACGTGGGCCGCCAGCGATCCTTTCGGGTAAAAGCGCATGACCTCTTCCGGCGCGGAGATCCCGCTCAATTTCAGGCTCATGATCCGTTCGGCCGTTTCCCGATCGATCTTCTTTTTCAGGGGAATATGAGCGATCCCTTTTTGAATCGCGGCCTCGATCCGTTCGATGTCGCGCGGGCCGAGCCCCAGGACCGGCCGGATTTGGAGGATCGGCGCCATTTGTTCGTCCGGCTTCTCGCCGGCCAGGGCCGGGGAATAATAAATGGTCTGGGAGGGAATGCTTTGGGCCAGGATGACCTCGTTCCGGTCATAGATCGTGCCCCGCTCCGGAATGATCTCCTTTTGAGCCTGATTTTGGCTGAGGACCTGGCGGCTCAACGGAACGTGGCTGATGACTTGGAGCTGGACAAGCCGGACAAGGATGCCGAGGGCCCAGACGGCGAGCCCCAAGGCGAGGATCTTGGTCCGCTGCCGGATCTTTTTCTGGTACTGGAGAGTGGCGATGTTCACGGGCTCACTCGACGGTCACCGGTCCTTGTAGATGATCTGGTCCTCGCGGGTTTCGGTCATCCCCAGATCCTTTCGGGCGATCCTTTCGACGAGCTCCAACGAGCGGAGGGCGGCTCTTTGGGTCTCCAGTCTTTTAATCTCGTCCCGCAGCTCCTGTTTTCGAACCTCCCCGCGTCCGATGTCGTATCCGAGCCGGACGTTCTCGGTGATATGCCAGAGGTAGAACGTCAGGGTCAGGATGGTCATGACGCTGGCCAACACCCAGAGCGCGATTTCTTTCCGGTTGAGCTTCCTACGAACCATAGGGTCTCTTTTCCGCCGCCCGCAATTTGGCCGAACGCGCCCGGGAATTGCGGGCCAGCTCTTCGTCTGTCGCCGTGACCGGCTTTTTCGTCAGGATTTCGATCAGGCCGGGACCGTCCTCCAAGCGGGCCAGCCGGGCCAGCGTGTGTTTGACGATGCGGTCTTCCAAGGAGTGAAAGGAGATCACCGCGATCCGCGCGCCGGGCCGGACGAGCCGGATGGCCTGCTCCAGAAATTCGCCGAGACCCTGGAGTTCCTGGTTGACCACGATCCGGAGCGCCTGGAAGACCTTGGCTGCCGGATGGACCTTCCCTTTCTGAGGGATCCAGCGGCAGACGTCCTCGACGATCCGTCTCAATTGGGTCGTGCTTTCGATCTTCTGGGCCCTCCGGAGGGTGGCGATCCGGCGGGCGAGCTTGTTGGCCTGTTTGAGTTCGCCGTATTCGCGGAAGACCTGGGCCAATTTGGCCTCGGTATATTTGTCCAGGACTTTGGCGGCCGTCATTTTGTTCCGGCCGTCCATCCTCATGTCCAAGGGGCCGTCCAGGGTGTGGCTGAAACCGCGATCCGGGGCGTCGAGCTGATAGGAGGACATGCCCAGGTCGAGCAGGATCCCGCGGACGGACGAGAAATCGACATCGAGCTCGGGGATATAACGAAAATCGGCATGATAGAGGTCGACGCGGTTGGCATAGGGGCTGAGATAATCCCTGGCCTTCAGGATCGAGCTCTCGTCAAGGTCGAGGCCGATGAGCCTGGCTTTGGGATTCCGCTTCAGGATTTCACTGGCATGTCCCGCCATGCCCAGCGTCCCGTCGATATAAGTGCCTTCCCTTCCGACATCTAATAATTCGAGGGTCTCTTCGAGGAGAACGGGGATGTGTTCTTTAGGGCTCATCCCGGCTTCCTGTCCGACATGAGCTTGGTGATCTTCTTGAAGTCCTCATAGGTCAGAGGCTTTCTGGTCATCTTTTCGTCCAGGCGGCCGCAGTCCCAGACCTCGAGGTAATCGTTGACGCCGATGACCTGGACCTCCGCCTGCAGTCCGGCCCGTTCACGGATGGGCTGGCTGATGAGGACCCGGCCTTTGGAATCGATCTCGCTCTGATTGCCGAGCAGGTTGGCTTTCCGGTTGAACTCCTGGATGTCCGGATCCGGATACCGGGCGTCCTCGGCGGGCGGTTTCATCATTCTTTCCCAGGCGGAGAGGGGAAAGATCTGGACGAAATCATCTTCTAAGGAGGTGATGAAAAGTCCTTTCCCGAATTGCTCTTCGATGGCCGTCCGAAACTTCTCCGGGATCTTGATTCGGCCGCCTTTGTCGAGTTTAGCCTTGTAGCTTCCTATTAATAAATTTCCCATTTTGTCCCTTTTTATCCCATTTTGTTTTAAATATAGACAAAATCAGAGGGGAAGTCAAGCAATAATCGCTAAAAAATGAAAATATTTTCGGTTCGATGGAGCCTAGAAACTCATTGAAATGAAATAAGTTAGATGGCCGGGACCGTTCCTCAGGCCGGGCCGTCCGGAGATTCGTCCCCGAATGGGGGTTTTTGTTCGAGGTTTTTTAAGAGTTCTTTGGCCCTTTCCAGGTCCTTTTCCGGGACAAGAATCTTTATTTCTCCCAGGCCGTCCGCGGAGAACGGATAGATCGACTGCAGCATCAGGCCTTTGAAAAAACAGGAGATGCCTTCGCTTTCCAGCAGGTTCTTGATGATCTCGGCTTCGACCGGTCCCCAGACCCGGATGAGCTCCTTGAGGTCCATGTTCTGATCCGGATTCTTGGGCTTCGTTTCATGGTCGGTCATGTTGAATTCTCCGTTTTCGGCGGTTATCGGGAGCGGTTCCATTTCGGACACCCGCGGCGTAATAATCATCGAGGATCCTGTCGTGGTCGAAGGCCAGGGGAAAATCGATCTCCTCGCGGCTGAAGATCCCGATATCCCGGGCGTCATCCCTCGCTTTCGGCCTGCCGGCCGCGCCGGCCACGAAGACCGTCGAAATCGTGTGTTGACGGGGGTCCCGATCCGGATCGGAATACGTGTGGAGCTGATATCGAAGCTCGACCCTGAGAGATGTCTCCTCTTCGGCTTCGCGGACCGCCGCTTTTTCGAGGGATTCTCCGTAATCCACGAATCCGCCGGGAAGGGCCCAGCCGTGAGGCGGGTTCTTTCTTCGGATGAGGATGATCCCGTCCTTTCCCCTCGCGTCCTTGATCTCGATGATGACATCCACGGTCGGGACGGGGTTCCGGTAGGCCCGGGAGCTTTTCTTCGTGTCCATGGCCGCCGCTATTCTATCAGAAAAGCCGCGGCGGGGCCATTTTCCAGGGGAACAAAGGCCTACAGATGTCCTTTCGCGGGGACAGATGAGGCCTGTTCCTCGGGCCTCTCCCGCCTGACGGGATTTGGCATAAAATTTGCTTCAATTTATAATGATTTTCAGGCAAAGGAGCAGAACGATGAAAAAGAAAGGTTTTAAGATCATCGTCTTGAGCGTTCTGTGGCTCTGCCCTTTCCTCCTCTCCAGTGACAATTACAGGGTCGTCAACGGCCCCGCTGAATTCTATTACGGGCATGTCAGTCTCGTCGACATCAAGAACGACGGGAAAGACCCCTTGGTCTTCCGGGAAGGGGCGGCGAAGCCCGAGATCGCCGTCCTGAACTTCCCCCTGGGTCCCGGCGATATGATCCGGACGTCGGACGAGCGCCGCTGCGAGATCCAGTTCGACAACGCCACGATCGTCCGGCTCGATGTTAACACGGAGCTGAAGATAGAGACCATTCTAGCCCAGAGCCTAAGCTCCAGGAACAAGGTTTCCAATCTGGTCCTGCGCGGGGGCCGGATCTATGCCATGTACAAGGAGTACGCGTCGAGCGAGATGTTCCAGGTCCTCACGTCCAACGTCGCGGTGAAGTTCCGTCATAATTCCGTGGCGGCGATCGCGGCCAAGGACGACGGGAGCACGGACGTCCAGGTCGAATTCGGAAAAGCGACCGTCCTGTTCGGACCCGACCCGGCCAAGCCCGCGGACAAGGCCGTTTACAAGAACGAGCAGCTCACCGTCCTGGCGGACCAGACCTTCGCCTTCGGCGAATTCACCTCGGCCACGGATTTTGATCTTTGGAACAAGGAGATCAACAAGAATTTTCAGGAGCTCCATAAAGGGCTGACCGCCATTCCCAAGCCGGTCCAGAGGCTGCCCAAGGCCGTCTTTTATTTCGCCCAGACGTTCGGCAACCACTATGGAGAGTGGATCTACGACGACTACTACGGCTACGTTTGGCGGCCGTATTATAACGATACTTATCCCTGGGGGAGCTGGCAGCCGTATCTCTACGGCCGCTGGTCCGCATACAATGGACAGATGTACTGGGTGCCCGAAGAGCCTTGGGGCTGGGTCCCGTATCATCT
>JAPKZI010000213.1 GCA_026393865.1 Candidatus Aminicenantota bacterium | reverse complement strand
GGCGTCGACGGCTGGTGGCCCGACCAGGGCGACGATTACGACCCGCCTTCGCGGCTCAACCGCAACCGGATGTACTGGGAGGGCTCCCAAATCTGGCGGCCTGACGAACGGCCGTTCGCTCTGCATCGCAACGGTTATGCCGGGATGCAGCGCTATGCGGCGTTCCTTTGGTCGGGGGACGTCCGGTCGCGCTGGGAAACGCTCCGGACCCACGTCCCGGTCGCGGTCAACACCGGCCTCTCGGGCATCCCCTACTGGGGAACCGATATCGGCGGGTTCATCCCCACGGCCGAATATACGGGCGAGCTCCACGTCCGCTGGTTCCAATTCGGCGCGTTCTGCCCGTTGTTCCGGGCCCACGGCCGGCATTGGCACCTCCGCCTGCCCTGGGGCTGGGACGGCGGAGACGGCGGTCCGAAAGAAACGAACACTTGGAGCGCCGACCCCGAGGAGCTTAAGAATCCGCGGGTCGAGGCGATCCTCAGAAAATACCTCGAGCTTCGTTATCGCTTGCTCCCATACACCTATTCAGCCGTGCGGGAGTGCTGCCTGACCGGGCTGCCCATCGTGCGGGCGCTCTGGATTCATTATCCGGACGATCCCGTCGCGGTTGCGCGGGGAGATCAATATTTGTGGGGGCGGGATCTTCTTATAGCGCCCGTCGTCGAAAAAGGAGCGACGGCCCGCCGTCTGTATCTTCCGCGCGGGAGATGGTTCGACTTTTGGACCGAAGAGTGTCTCGACGGCGGCCGCGAGATCGAGCGTAAGGTGGACCTGGAAACGATGCCGATATATGTGCGGGCGGGCGCGATAGTGGCGCTCGGTCCGGTCAGGCAATACGTCGACGAGCCGGTTGAAGGGCCGCTGGCGCTGGTGATTTATCCGGGCGCCGACGGCAGGGGCGCGCTTTATGAGGATGACGGCCGGACGTTCGCCTACCGGAAAGGCGAATGGATGCAGATCGAAATGGGCTGGAAGGACGCCGAGCGTATCCTGACGCTGAGCCTAGGGGCGGGTTCCCGGATGCGGCCGCCGGCCAAGCGGACGATCGACGTCCGGCTCGCCGGTCAAAAGACGTACCGAACGCTCGTCTTCGACGGGCGCCCGCTGAAGATCCAGCTGTGATTTGAAGTTATAAAACCGAGCTACGTTACCTAATTCATTACCCATATCGACTTGAGAATAATTATTGCGCTTGTCGTCCGTTATAATGCATGTCATTTTGGAACTTGACCGAGCGCTAAAATGGTGGCATAATGAAACCATATTGGAACCATAGCGAGGGCAACATGGCCATTAACGTCACGGTCAAAAACATCCCCCCCGATCTCCACAAGGACCTCAAGGCAAGCGCCGCCAGGCATAGACGGAGCGTAAACAAGGAGATTATCGCCCTTCTCGAGGAGCGCCTAAATCCTCGAAAACCCACGCCGGAGGAGGTGCTGGCTGCCGTAGGCGTCCTCCACGATAGGCTAAAAGACGTTTGGCTTACGGACGAAATGATAGATCAAGCCAAACGGGAAGGGCGTCATTGATCGTCACCGATCCGGACACATTCATAAGGTAATTTGACTGATCGCGTATGATATTTTCCTGCATTATTTCGGTGACAGATAATCCAATCACTAAACTCGAAACGCTCGAATCGTAGCGCAGTCGACTTTCGCCGAAATAATTTAGTGGTTGAGTTATCTGTCACCGAAATTCGAGTTGTTTCAAGGCGGTTTCGGCGGCTCGTCGGACCATGTCTCGATAGGACGGGACGGCCGCGGCCTGCTTGAGAAACGGAACGGCCGAGGGATCGCCCGCCTTGCCGATCGCCGTTAGGGCTTCGGCCTGGACCCGGTAGCTTCCGTCCTTTTGGAAAAGGTTCTTATAGAAATCGAGGAGCGTTCGGTCCTTGAGATCGCCCAGGGCGGCGAGGGCCGCGGCCCGGACTTGAGAATCCCGGTCATGGCAGGCCTTTTTGAAGACGGCCGGGCCGTTTTTGGAATGGAGGCGGGCCAAGGCCTCGAGAGAGCTTTTGCGGACCGCCCAGAACGGATCGGTCTGGAGGCTCGCGGCGAGGGCTGCGGCGATCTGAGGATCGTCCTTGAAGGCCGGGAGGGCGGCGGCCGCTTCCATCCGTCCGATCACGTCGTCGTGTTTGAGTTGATAAAGGAGTTCGTCGCGGTCCTTCGGAAAGGCGATTTCTTTAATGAGGACGTTATCCTCGTCGAACCGGACGAGGAGGGGCTTGGCCTCGAGCGGGAACTCGAACATCTCCTCACGCTCCTTGATCCAGACCTTCCGGATGTCCGTCTTCCCGGGAGCGACGAGCTTGATGGACACGGGAACCCGGAACACGGGCACGCCCTTCGAAAAATCCTGGACCTGGGCGACCTTGAGCCGGACGACTTTAGCGGCCGCGTCCCATTCGCTTTTGACCTCGAAGACCGGATGGCCGGGCTTGTAGAGCCACTGGTCGAAAAACCAGTCGAGGTTTTGGCCGGTGACGGTCTTGACCGAACGGATGAAGTCGGCCGTGTCGACCGCGTCGAAGGCGTAACAGTGGAGAAAATGGCTGAGCGTCTTGAAGAACGGCTCATCGCCGACGAGGGAGCGGAGCATATGCAGGACGCGGGCCCCCTTGGGGTAGGTGTGGGAGTCGAACATGTCGCCGGGCATGTCGTAGCGGTCGGAGACGATCGGGCGGATGTAGCGCGTCTTGGCCTCCCGGAGGTAGGCGTTCAGCTTGTTCTGGAGGTTGACCGCGCCCTCGTCGTCGCCTTTTTCGTAGCGATGGTAGAGGTAGTCCGAATATGTCCCGAAGCTTTCGTTGAGCCAGGTGTGGGCCCAGCTGCGGAGGGTGATGAGGTCTCCCCACCACTGGTGGGCCAGCTCGTGGGAGACGATGCCGATGGCGGAGAAATCCGGCTCGCCCTTTTCGTCGACCATGATCCGGTGGGTCATAGCCGTGGCCGACGTGCTCTCGGCTCCCCCGCCGGAGGGAACCGAGACCTGGTCGTATTTTTGCCAGGGATAATCGTAGCCGAAGATGCGGTTGAAAAACTCGATCATTTTGGGGGTCTTGCCGTAGGTCGGCTTGACCTTCGCCTCGTCCCGGGGATAGACCCAGTAGTTCACGGGCAGGGTTTTGTAGGAATCCCGGACGACGACGTACGGTCCGGCCGCGAGGAAAATGAGATATGTCGAATGGGGGAGGTCCTGGGACCAGTGATACGTTACTGTGCCGGTTGATTTTTCCTCGTTGGCGCTGACGAGCCGGCCGTTGGCGGCCACTTTGAGCCCCGACTTAACCGTGGCGATGATCTCGTCGGTGACCTTGTCGTTCGGGTAGTCATAACAGGGAAACCAATGGTGGACGTTTTCGGGGAAAGAGTCCGAGAAGACGAGCTGGGGATTGTCGGCGGTTTCGGGCATGAAGCGCAGCCCGATCTTCGGATCCAGGCCATTATAGAAGCAGGTGAACGAAAATTCCTCGCCGAATTTGAAGGGGCGAGGCAGATGGACAGTTAGGGCAGTGGCCGTTTGGGCGAAGGTGAGGGGGCGGCCGTCGGCGCTGAAAACGGAGGTCACGGTGAATTCCTCTGCATCGAGGACGCAGATCTCAAGGTTTTCGCGGAGCGAGGAGGCTGTGATCGTCGTGGCGCCTTCGAACGCTTTTTGGTCGAGATCGAGCTTGATCTTGATCAGGTAGTGAAGCGCGTCGTAGGATCGGCTGCGCTCGGATTGAAGCGTTTTTTTCGACCAATCCACGGTTTGGGCGGAAGAAGGCGGAGAAAGCGCCAGGATCAGAGTCAGGACCAGGGTAGCGACGGGGAAGGCAATGAGGGATGGTTTTTTCATGCTCATGGAAATCCAAAGCAAATCGGCTAAGAAACCAAGGGGAGCTCTCTGGCCTTGCCCGTGGATTCGTCGGTGAACGATATCTTTTTCCCTTTGATCAGCTGCTCCCGTGCGTTCAGGAGCTCGATTCCATAGACCTTGCCGTTAGGAGCGAGGTCGATATTCAATTCCTCACTGACTTGGAGAGTCTTAAGGCCGGCGACTTTTCTACGGAGGCGAATATAGGCGATGTTATATCTCGGATTATATGTGATATCCATGGATGCTCTCCTAGAAATATTTTACTACAACCGTTACCACAATAATATCTTCTGCTTGGTCACTCGAAGAATTGAGAGGTCATTGACTTCGTCCCCCCTGATGAACTGGGAGGGCTCGCAACTCTGGCGGCCCGACGAACGGCCGTTCGCCCAGCATCCCAACGGTTATGCCGGGATGCTGAACGTCGGACCTCTATAATCACGCTTGACGTTATTCACGATATGCGTTACTATATGACAACATGATCAGATCATTCAAATGTGAATACACCGAAGCGCTCTCGAAAGGCCGGCGCGTCGGGCCGTTCGTGAGCATTGCTAAGGTTGCACGGCGTAAGCTTAGACAGCTCGAGATCGCTGGTCGACTTGATGATCTGAGGGTGCCGCCCGGCAATCACCTTAAAGCACTCAAGGGTGATCGTTCCGGTCAATACAGTATTCGTATCAACGATCAGTGGCGTGTCTGCTTTCGTTGGACGGATGTAGGTG
>JAPKZI010000004.1 GCA_026393865.1 Candidatus Aminicenantota bacterium | reverse complement strand
GTCGGTCTGGGCCCAGGCCGCGGCGACGGCGAATCCGAGGATGGCCGCGGACAAAAATATTCGGGCGATCTTCGACATGAGATTTTCCTTTCGTAGTCTATTTGCCCCCGGTTTCGACGTATTTGGCCGTCCACTCGATCTCGGCGCTCTTGGCGGCGAGAAGCGTGATCCTGACCAGCGGTCCGTCTTTCTCTTTCTTCTGGACGACGGCGCCGCGGCATTCGACGTCGGCGAAGGCATAGCTCGCCGGCTGAGTCAGGTAGATGACATAAGGATCGCCGCCCACTACGAGGCTCCTTCCGCTCAAACGACCGTTCTCCCAACGCATGTCCAAAAGATCGACGCCGCCGCAGGTGACGTGCCGGCTGGTGGCGATCAGTTGCGGCCGCGGCAGCCGCTGACGGATGCAGAACGCTTGCGATCTATAACGGGAGTTGATGGTTCCCGGATTGAACGTGCCCGAAAAAGAGCCGAGCAGCGTCTTTGTCCAAAACTCAAAGACGTAGTATTCGGCCTGCGGATCCAGACCCAGGTCGGAGAAGGAGATCTCGTCCTCATTCCCGCTCGTCCGTCCGAGGACCGCCCAGGCC
The DNA here is from genome assembly GCA_026393865.1 of Candidatus Aminicenantota bacterium. Taxonomy (GTDB): domain Bacteria; phylum Acidobacteriota; class Aminicenantia; order Aminicenantales; family UBA4085; genus JAPKZI01. Next base: position 5,947 of record JAPKZI010000004.1, on the reverse strand, counting down.
TCGAACGGCCGGTCGATCTCGAGCAGATAGAAGTGGCAGGCCGGCGTATAGCCGGCATCGAACGGCCGCGGGCCCGAGCCGCTGACCTCCGAATCCACCCGGCCCAGCGCGTCCGAGCGGGAGGGATCGACGTCGTAGATCTGGCCGGGCAGAGTGAAGAGGACCGGCGCGGTGCGGCGGGCCGGTTCAATATCGCCGGTGCGGTAGAGGTCCGGCTTATCGGTCAGAAGGAGGACCGAGCCGGTGAGTGTCGTGACCAGCGTCGAGCGGTAGCGGTCGTCGTTGAGCTCGATGTGGTCGGGATCGTTGCGCCAGACGACATTGTTGAAGGAATTGTATTGGGAGAGGCCGGCGTAGGCGAAGCCGTCGTCGCCGATCCGGCAGCCGTCGATGAGGCCGATGAGCTCGGGCCGGATCCCCCAACAGCCGAGCATGAAGACGTCGCGGCCGATCTCGTCGCGGATGGTCTGGGCATATCGGCGGTAGGCGGTCGTGAGATCGATCTTGGCCTTCTCGAAGTACTCGCGATGGGCGTTGTAGCCTTCGTAGCGCAGGTGGCGGAGCCCGTCGACTTTGAAATATTCCCAACCCTGATCGCGCAATCCTTTATAAAGAGGCTTGATCAGCGTTTGAAGAGCCATGGAGTTCGAAGCGTCCACGACATAGTCGATCCAGTTGCCCCGTACAGGCTTGCCCCCGGCGTCCCGGACGAACCATTCCGGGTGTTTTTGCGGCTCGTCGCCGTCGGAGAAACTGGCGGCCGTCCAGAGGCCCGGCTTGAGGCCTTTGGATTTGATGTAGTCGGCCAGGAATTTCAAGCCCCGCGGGAACTTGGCGTTGGCGGTGAGCCACAGGTCCGGAGCGCCCCGGCCGCTCTGGTAGCCGTCATCGATCTGAAGGTATTCGTATCCGAACGGGCCCATCTTTTCGGAGAAGACGTCGGCCGTCTCGATGATATTCTTCTCGGTGACGTCGGCGAAGAAGGCGAACCAGGAGATCCAGCCGGCGACCGGCTTCGGCCAGACGCGGTAGTCCCACGGCTCGAAAAAGGCCAGGCCGCGGTGCTTCTGGTAATAGCGCGGGCGGAAGCGGACGACGATTTCGTTCCCTTCGCTTTCCAGGGTGAAGGCGCGGCCGCCGCTCTTGGCCACCTTCGGCTGGAGAACCGCCCGCGGCCCGAAATCGATCGAAAGGGCCCAATCGCCGCTGCGGTCATAGACGGCGCGGTTGCGCAGGCTGCGGCTCGGTCCGGAGACGTGCCGCACGAGCAGCGGCCCCCGGTTCGGCCGGTCGATCTCGCAGGCGAAGGACTCGCCGCCGCCGAAGATCGTTCCCGCGAGCTTCATCCGCTGGCGTCGGCTTGTGGAGGTCAGGAGCAGGACCTGTTCGATACGCTCGCCGCTGCGGTAAACGTTCAAGCGATGCTGTAGCGTCCCCTCCCCTGCGGCGACGGCCCCCTCGAAGATCGGTCGGCCATCGTAGCGGATGACGATCTTGCCGGCGGCGATCTCGATCGCGGCGGGGGCATTGGACGGCGCTTTGGGCGCCGTCTGCGCATTAGCCGAGGACAAAGCTGCCCATAGGAAGAGGCCGATCGCGGTCATCGTTTTTTTGTCCATGGTTCTCCTCGTCGTCGCCCTGACCGTCGAAGAAAGGGGGACGACGCATCCTGTCCCCGTCTTTCAAGGGGGACAGGAAATCATGTCCCCGAAATTGTTCGACGCTCAGCCCGTCGACGTATTGAACTATTTTAGCCCACAAGTAGAATAAGAAGAAAGTCCGAACGCGCATCTTTATCGATGAGGGATGATCATGAACGACAAACGCCTTCACCGCCGGGAATTCATCAAAATGGGCGTGACCGCCGCCGCGGCCGCCGGCAGCGTCGCGCTCACGGATCTTTTTGGGGAGCAGGCGACGGGGCCGGTTTATGACGCCAAAGGCCTGCCGACGGTCGTCCTCGGGAAGACCGGCGTCAAGGTACCTCGGATAGGCACCGGACTGGGCAGCCGCTTCTGCGCCGTGGAGGATCTGGACAAGGCCCTGGAGATCCTCCGCGCCGCGCTCGATCATGGTTTTTATTATTGGGACACGGCCTATAGCTATCGCAACAAGGATATCATCAGCGAGGAGCGGCTGGGAATGATCTTGAAGGACCGCCGCAAGGAGATCTTCCTGGCCACCAAAGCCGAGTCCCGCACCTACGACGGGGCGATGAAAGAGTTCGAAGAAAGCTTGAAGCGCCTGAAAACCGATCATCTCGATCTTTACCAGATCCATCTCGTCCAGTCGACCGCGGACCTCGAGGCCATCGGGGTGGCGGGCGGCGTTCTCAAGGCCATGCGCAAGCTCAAGGAGGAAAAGGCGACCCGGTTCATCGGCTTCACCGGACATCTCTCGGCGGAGGCCATGGCCGAAGCGGCCCGCCGCCACGACTTCGACACCATGCTCATCGCCCTCAACCATTACCAGGAGCGCAAAGGCGACATGGAAAAACTGGCCGTCCCGACGGCCGCCGATAAGAAGATGGGCATCATGCTCATCAAGGCCATTCGGCCCCGGGAGACCGTCAAGGAAATCGCGGCCGAAGACCTGATCCGCTATGCGTTGAGCCTGCCTCTTATCCATTCCGCCGTCATCGGGATGGACAGCGTGGAGGTGGTCAGGAAGAACGCCCGGCTCCTCAAGAGCTTCAAGCCGCTGACGCCCGACGAGATGAAAAAGCTTGCGGTGACCCTGGAGCCGTTCATGGCGGGGACTCATCTGCCCTGGATGCAGCCGGGGTATTCGGATGGGATGACATGTTGAAAGAGGGCCGGATTCCCGCCGCCGCCATCGTCGGCCTCGTTCTCGGCGCTCTCTTTGTCCGCGCCTCGATCCAGGGCCCTCCAGGCCTGCCGCTCCTCGCCCAATATGATTTCGAGAACGGAAAGACCGACGGCTGGCTGCCCAAGGACCCCGGCCATTGGCGGGTCGTCAAGAAGGACGGTTCGATGGCCTATGAATTGACGGCTCCCGGAGAGCAGGGAACAGTCCGCGCTCCGACGTCCTGGTCGCTCCTGTCTGGCCATGACGTGACGTCCTTCGTGTTCACCGGCCGCCTTCAATGCTATGCGGAGCCGGCCAACCTCATGCGGGATATGTGCGTCATTTTCCATTACCAGGACCCGAGCCATTTTTATTACGTCCATTTCGCCGCCTCGAGCGACGGCCTGCATAACGTCATCGCCCTGGTCAACGGCACCGATCGGGTGAAGATCAATACGGAGCCGGAAGGAAAATCCGTTTTCCGCCTGACGGATATGAAGTGGCATGACTTCAAAGTGACCTGCGACGGGGCCACGGGCGAAATTAAGGCTTATTTGGATGATATGAGCGTCCCGATCCTGACGGCCCGCGACACGACGCTCCGGGAGGGTTTCGCCTGCCCGAGCCGTCCTCCGAGGGAAACCGGCCCGGCAGAGGCCGGTCGGCGAAGCATGTTCGCCGTCCCGGCGTACTCCCGTAACCAAGACGCCGGGACGGAGTTCTGCGCCGCCGAGAAGGACGGTGAGTAAACGGCGTTAAGAACCCGAGTCGGGAGCGAGCGCGTTTCCCGATCTTATCCTTCACTTGCAACTATTTCTTATAGAACGCCGAAACACGGTCCAGGTGATCGAGCTCGTCCCGGGTGAGGGTGAAGGACATGGCCCAGGCGTTGTCCCGGGCTTGCGCGGCCTTGGTCGCCCCCGGTATGGCCACTACGGTCTCCCCGTGGAAATGGATGAGCCAGTTGAGGGCGACTTGGGCCGGGGTGGCCTTGTATCGGCTGGCGATTTCACCCAGGGCTTCGATTACGGGCCGGCTTCTGGCCATGCGGGCCGGCCTGAATCCTCCCATCATCCTTCGCGATGAGGGAAGAGCCCGGACGAGGTCCGGCCGGTCGTGGAAACGTCCGGTCAGGATGCCCTGTTCAAGGGGAGAGTAGGCGATGATGGAGATCTGGCGTTCCTTGGCCGCATCGAGAACGCCGTTGGATTCAATCTTCCGGTTGAGCAGGCTGTAGTGGACCTGGTTGGACACGACCCGCAGGCCGAGCCTCCGGAGCGCCTGGTCCGCCCGTATCATCCTTTTAGCCGAGAAATTGCTGACTCCGACGTGGCGGATCTTGCCCTCCTTGACCAGCCGGGCCATGGCCGCCATCTGCGACCGGACGGTGGCTATAGCGATGGGCTGATGGATCTGGTAGAGGTCGATGCGAAAACCGCTCAGGCTGTCCAGCCTGCGGCTGATCGTTTTCCCGATGGATCTCGCCGTCCGGAAAAGCGGCATCCACTTAGTGGCGATGATCGTCTGATCCGGTCCTTGTCCGGCCTTTTTCAAGGCCGCGGCGAGAGCCTTTTCAGACTGGCCCCCGCCATACGCTTCGGCCGTGTCGAACCAGTTGATCCCGCCTTCGATCGTCGCGCTGACGATGGCGTCGATCTCGCCGTCCGGAAGGTTGGCCCAGAATCCGCCGAACAGGCCTCGGCCTTGGCTGAACTGCCAACAGCCCAAACCCAAGGCTGAGACCCTGAGGCCGGAAGAGCCGAGTTGTCTAAGAGGCAGGGATGAGGTCATAGCGGATGTCCTTTTATGCGGAGGATGCGAAGCGAAGCCGGCCGGCGGCCTTACATATACTTGCCGGCGATATAATTGCTGAGCTGTTCGATCAGGTCCTCTTTCTCGGTCAGGAGCGACTTGATGACGTCGCCGATGGAGATAAGGCCCATGAACTTGCCTTCCTCGCAGACGGGAAGGTGCCGGATGTGCTTCCCCGTCATGAGGAGCATGCACTCCTCGACCGTGTGGGCCGGCTTGACATAGAACATCTTCTCGATCGGGGTCATGATCTCTTCGACCGAGGTCTCCTTGGAGGTCTTGCCGAGGAGAATGATCTTTCTGGCGTAATCCCGCTCCGAGATGATCCCGCGGACTTCGTTCTTCTCGTCCATGACCATCAGCGCCCCGATCTGTTTATCGCCCATGAGCCGGAGCGCGTCGAAGACCTTGGCTTTCGGGGAGATCGACCAGACGGTCTTGGCTTTTGCCTCTAAGATCTCTTTGACTGTTTTCATCGTCCCTTGCCTCCGTAACAACGACTGTCAGAAGTGCTGTTTATTCTATCGCGGCCGGCGGCCGATTGCAAGTGGTTGGGCCAGGTCATGTCTTCCCATTTAACAAGCTCGGATATTCAGCGTCTGACCCGGATCGTGATCGTTTCCCAGGGCTTCAACCGGACGCGATTCATGATCCTGGATCCCGAGTTTCCGAAAGGATCGCTCCGGAGCATGGCGAACGGCGGCCGGCCGCGAGGCGCTGCCGTCGAAATGACCGCGTCCACTTCAATCCCGGACGGATTGTAAAGCCGGAGGAGCAGCGCTCGAAGGCTCGTCCCTTGACGGTCGTCGAAGCGATCGTGAACGGCGCTTTCGGGAGCGGCTTCGACAAGTCCGCCGCCGCGACGACGAGCGGTCGCGTCCTCTCGAGCCCGAACCGGACGACCTCGGCGGAGTTGTATACGCCGTGAGGCCGGATGGAATAGCGGAGCGTGACCGGCCCCTCCTGGTCGGCCTTATAATTCGTGTGCCAGTAGTTATTCATCGCGTAGGAATAAAGGGTCTGCGTCGGCCCGATCTCCGTCCGCCAGCGGCGGCCGCTTTTATCGAAGAGCGTTTCGTCCGTCATCCGGCCGATCTCGACTAGCGGCGCGTCGAAGCTGACCCAGGTCAGGCCCATTCGGCTGTTAGAGACGTCGGCGGCGAGGACGCCGAAAAAGTCTTTGCAGGACCCCGCGATCTGGTCGGCGTCGGGACGGATGAGGCCCCAGCCGATGTCCAGGCGGACGATCCCGTCGATAACGCGAAAGGGGAAGGCGATATGGACGCTTTCCTTCTCCCTGACGCGCGACTTATCGATGATGTCGGCC
>JAPKZI010000189.1 GCA_026393865.1 Candidatus Aminicenantota bacterium | reverse complement strand
GGGAGGAAATTCATGAGTCGCTGGAAGCTGCTGTTCACGATCTTCGCCGTCACCTTTTCCACGATGCTGGTCGAAGTCCTGCTGACGCGCGTCTTCTCGGTCCTCTATTTCGGGCAGTTCGCCTTCCTGATCATCTCCCTGGCCCTTTTCGGCTACGGATTGAGCGGCATTTTCCTGACTCTGGGCAAGCTGCCCCAAAAGGAAGACCAGACGACCCGGCTCCTCGCCCGATACCTTCTGCTGTTCGCGCTTTCCCTCCTCGCGGCCTATAAAGCGACCCTCGTTCTGACCATCGATTTCCTCCGCCTCTTCAATCCGATCAGCAACCTGCTCATCCTGGTCCTCAACTGTCTCATCCTGCTCGTCCCCTTTTTCTTCGGAGGCGTCGTCCTCGCCCTCATCTTCTCCTCCTATTCCGACCGGATCGGCCGCCTCTACTTCATCGACCTGGTTGGGGCCAGCCTCGGCTCCCTGGCCATCATCCCCCTCATCCCCCTTTTAGGCCCGACCCGGATCCTGATTCTTTTGTTCCTCCTCCTAGCCATAGCCTGGGTCTTCCTCGCCCCCGGCCGACGGGGCCTCCGCGCCGGCTTCCTGGCCTTCCTGGCCGTCCTCTGCGTCTTGATGTACCGCTTCGACGAGAAGGTCTTTCCCATCGTTCCCAAGCTGATCGAATGGAAGCGCCACTACAACGCCCAATTGGAAAACAACCGCATCGAATACTCCAAGTGGAGCACGATCGACAAGATCGACGTCGCCCCCTGGGGGGTGGACCGCAAGGTCATCTGGATCAACGGCGGCACGATGCAGTCGTTCATCAAGAAATTCAACGGGAACCTGGACCGGCTGGAGAAGATCGAGTGGGATCCGGTCGGGCTGCCTTTCCAGATCGCCCGGAACGGCTCGGCGTTCATCATCGGCTCGGCCGGCGGCTACGAGGTCCTCTGCGCCCTGTCCCACGGATTCAAGCGCATCGTGGCCATCGAAATGGATCCCGTGATCTGTGAACTGCTCAAGAACCAATACGCCAACTACACCGGCCGCATCTTTCACCTGCCCCAGGTGAGCCTGCTGGCCGACGAGGGGCGGAGCGCCCTCAAGCGGATGAAGGAGAAGTTCGACGTCATCCAGATGGTCAACTCCCATAATGCCGATCTTCTCCTTTCCGGCGCCCTGAGCATTTCCGAAACCTATATCTACACCGTCGAGAGCTTCAAAGACTACTGGGACCACCTCCAGCCCGACGGCCTCGTTTACATCATCCACTGGAACGGAGCGCGGCTCTTCTCCACGGCCCTCAAGGCCCTTCAGGAAATGGGCGTCGAGCGGCCGCGGGACAGGTTCTTCGTCGTCCAGTACCCCGACGGGTTCAACAATTTCTTCCTGAAGAAGGGCGATCTGACCGCCGCCGATTACGACATCCTCAAGGGCTCCATCCGGGAAAACGGGGAGATCGTTTATTCCCCGGAGATACGGAAGGACAACCTCTACTATGCGATGTTGGACGACCTGGAGGCGACGGTCCGGGATTCCTCGGTCAACATCGCCCCGGTTTATGACAATTCCCCCTATTTCAACCAGCCGAACCGCATCGGGCAGTTCCGCTTCCGCAACATGAAGGTCCAGGGCATGGCCGAGCCCGTCGTCCGTTCGGCGCTTATCTATTCCAACTCGATCTATCTGTCCATCCTGGCCCTCGCCCTCCTCTTTTCCTTCGTTTTCATCTATCTTCCCCTCCGGCGGAGGTCGACCGGCGCCGGGACGAAGCCGATGATCCTCTATTTCTTTTTCATCGGCCTGGCCTTCATCCTGGTCGAGATCATCTTCATCAAGATCTTTCAGCTGTTCCTGGGCAGCCCGGCCATCTCGATCTCGATCATCATCTTCTCGCTTTTGGTCTCGTCCGGCCTCGGCAGCCTGTTCTCGGAGCGCCTCGGCGGGTGGCTGGGCCCGGGCAAAATCGGGATCTTTTCGGTCTTGCTGGCGATCGTGCTTTCGCTCTACGGACTGGGCCTGTTCCCGCTCCTCAACCGCTTCATCTTCCTTCCGTTCGCCTGGCGTGTCGTTTTCTCGTTCGTCTTGATCTCGCTGGCGGGATTCTTCATGGGCTCCTTCTTCCCGGACGGCATCCGCCGGCTGGGAAAGCAGGACAAGACCATGATCGGCTGGGCCTGGGGAGCCAATTCGTTCGCCACGGTCCTGGGTTCGATCCTGGCCGTGATCGTCTCCATCAACTGGAACTTCACGGTCGTCCTGGTCATGGCCGGACTGGCCTACCTCGCCGCCGGGCTCTGCAGCCTGAAGGCCGGAAGGACGAAAGCGGCTTGA
>JAPKZI010000023.1 GCA_026393865.1 Candidatus Aminicenantota bacterium | reverse complement strand
CGAATTCTCGAATTATTACATCAAGAAGCTGCGGCTGTTCGATTCCTTCTGGTTCTACCTGAACATCAAGGACAGCGTGGCCAAGAACCTCCGCCCCAAAAACAAAGAGTTGTTTCACGCGGACATCGTCTTCACCGGGCTATATTGAATCCTGGAAAGCAAGCTCGTTCGAAGCGGGCGAACGCTTTCATCGTCGCGGGTCCTGTCACCGATCAGCCCCGTCGTCCTCGCTCCTCACCCACCTTCGGGGGGTCCCATCCGCTTCGGACTCCGGGGCGCCCGATCGGTGCCACCCGTAAATAAAGCGTTCGCTTGATTCCTCGCTCGCAGATAATTTAAGAAAATCTCTTACTTATTCTGTGGATTTTAGCTTCTTATAGCGATTCGATGAGACGGCGGACCCCATCTCCCGGCCGATCATGGAAATGAAAATGGATAACCCGCCGTCCGTTTTCCCTGAGCGCTTCGCGGTCGCCCAGGGCCTGAGCGTCGATGAGCGTGCCGAACGAATAGGAGGACGTGGAAGATCCCGGTTCGGCCGGGACGGCGGCGTCCCGGGGGTGTCCGGAGGTGAGCTGGATGAAGAGCCCGTTTCCGCGGCCGCCTTTATGGATCTGGCCCGTGGAGTGGAGGAAGCGGGGCCCGAAATCGTAGGTGACCGCCAGGTCCGTCTTGGCCCGGATCGCGGCGGCGAATTCTTGAAGGCAGGCGCGGATCGCGGGTTCGGGTGGAAGGAAGGCTTGGACGACGACATAATCCCCCGGCTCCGCCCGGCTTAGGAAGCGGCGAAGTTCGTCCTCGGCGGCGGGCTTTGTCCCGGCCGGACCGCCACGCTCTTGAAGGGTCTTCAAGACGGCCTCCGTCTTTTTCTTCGAAGCGGCGACATTCGGCTGGTCGAACGGATTGACCTTCAGGATGTGCCCGGCCACGGCCGTCGCCATCTCCCAGAGAAAGAACTGATAACCGAGGTCATGGACGTCCTCGAGGGTGCACGAGACGAGCGGCGTCCGGTTTTTGCCGATTTGACGAAGTCTTTCGTCATGGGACCCGTCTCCTCCGAGCCCTATATGGACAACGAACTGGTCCGGGGCATCCCGATCGAACGAGAATCCGGCGTCCCGGACGAGAGGCAGGATCCCACGGCCTTCCTTGCCCGTGCTTTCGGCCAAGAGCTGTTCGATCCAGGCCCCGAAGCCTTCGATCCCCGGCGAGAGGAGGAAGACCGCCTTGTCCCGGCCGGCCGTCGCCATGACCCCGAGCAGCAAGCCGAGGGTAGCCCCTGGATTTTCCCGGGGAGCCGCGGTCCGGCAATCCCCGGCCGCCTGCCGGGCGCGGGCCAGAAGTCGCGGAATGTTCATTCCGAGGAGCGCGGCCGGAGCGAGTCCAAAGGCGGACAAGGCGGAAAAGCGGCCGCCGACATCCGGGTCCCCATGAAAAACGCGCCGGAATCCCAGGTCACGGGCCGTCCGTTCGAGCGGTGTGCGGGGATCGGTGATGGCCGCGAAATGGGCGCCGGCCCGCTCCCGGCCGAGGCTCTCGCTGGTCCGCGTGTAGAAAAAATTCAGGAACGAGGTCGTTTCGAGCGTCGTTCCCGACTTCGATGAGGCGATGAAGATCGTTTTTTCGCAAGGGAACTTCTCAGCGCCGCTGAGCGCGGCTTCCGGGTCGGTGCTGTCCAGGATGTCGAGCGTCAGATATCCTTTTTGTGTCCCGAAGACGCGGCTGAACATCTCCGGCGCCAGGCTCGAGCCTCCCATGCCCAGGAGCAGGGCATGTTCATACCCCGCCTCCCGGACCTCGTTGACGAAGGAGTCGATCCCCGGGAGCATCCCGGCCGCTTTTTCGGGCGCCTCCAGCCAGCCGAGCCGGCTGGAGATCTCGACGTCCTCGTCCTTCCAGACTCGGGGGTCTTTTCTCCATATTCGGGAAATGACCGCCCCAACCTCCATGTCGGATATAGCCCGGCCGATCTCCCGCTCATATGGTTCGAATCCTGACGTGTAAAATCTCACGGCTTTTTTCATCGGTCCGAATTCTAACCGTTCCGGCCGGCTAATTCAATCGGGTACACAAACCAGCTAAGTGAGAAGCGAGAACTTGGCTTTTGCCCCGATGATGTCTCGTTGTGTATGCTTGTAGATTAGTCCCCGGCCGGTATGTGTACCCAAAAAAAATTGACAACTTCGCCGCCGGGCATGGTAAAATCGGCCTCTGTGGTTCGGGAAACGGACCGCTGATCGATGAAGGAGGTCATCGCATGAAAATCGCCATGAAGTTCAGTCTGATGATGATCCTGTCGGCCGCCGTCGCGCTTGCGGCTCCGGCCCAAAATCCGCCCCCAGCGAAAGTCGATTATAATAAGATCGTCGGCAATTGGTCCCTGGAGGTCAACGCCGGCCAGGAATTCTATTACCTGCCGCTCGTCCTCAAGGTGACGGCCGGAAAGCTCGAAGGAACGTTGAGCGAGCAGAACGGCATGTTCAAGGACGCCCCGCTCACGGGCATCGAATTCGACGGCCAGACCCTGAAGTTCGAGGCGAAAACGCCCACGCCGCCGGACGGCGCCGAGCGGCCGATCAAATTCGACCTCAAGCTCACCGCCGACAAGCTCGAAGGCCTGGTTTCGGTCGTGGAACTGAACATTTCCGTCCCAGTCACCGGCGTGAAAAAGTAGCCTTCGACCTTCATGGCCGAGAACCTCCCAGCCGCCCCCGGCGCTTTCCACCCGTCACGGACGCTGTACCGCTTCAGCATCCTCATCTTCGTCGCCCTGCTGTCCTTCGGCAGCTATTTCGCTTATGACATCGTCGGGGCCATCGCCCCATCCCTGATCGATGAGCTCAAGGCGGCCCGGGCCACCGTCGGGGCCATGAACACCATGTACAGCATCGCCGCCATCCTCGTCGTCCTGTTCGGCGGGATGCTGATCGACAAGCTGGGCACACGCAAGGCCAGCCTCCTTTTTTCCGTGCTCGTCCTCGGCGGAGCGGTCATCGTTTGGCAAGCCAAGAGCATCCCCGTCTTCTTCCTCGGCCGCTTCATCTTCGGCGCCGGCTCCGAGCCCCTGGTCGTCGCCCAGAGCGCGATCCTCGCCCGCTGGTTCAAGAACAAGGAACTCGCTCTCTCCTTTGGCCTCACCCTGACCGTCAGCCGCCTAGGGTCCCTATTCGCCTTCAACACGGGCGAGCTGTTCACGAGCTACTTCAAGACGTACCGGGCGGCGCTTTTTGTCGCCGCGGCCGCCTGCTTGATCTCCCTCCTCGGCAACCTCTTTTACATCGTCATGGACAAGCGGGCCGAGAAGGTCCTCCACCTCCGCGACGAGAGCGCAGGGGAGAAGATCGTCTTCAAGGACATCCGGGAATTCAAGCCGACGTTCTGGTACGTGACGTTCCTCTGTTTCACGTTCTACGCGGCCATCTTCCCCTTCCAGGGCCTGTCGACGGACTTTTTCGCGACCAAGTGGGGCATCGCCCTGACCGCGAAGGCAGGCGGGAGCTTTCTGGCCCAGGTGTTCAACAATCTCCTCCACATCTTCAGCACTGCCGGCGGCGTCACCAGCATCATCATTTTCGCCTCCATGCTGCTGGCCCCGTTCGCCGGGCGGCTCGTGGACCGGGTGGGGAGGCGGGCGACCTTCATGATCGCCGGCTCGCTCCTCATGATCCCCTGCCACCTGGCTATGGGCCTGACCTGGATCTACCCCGTTTACCCGATGATCCTGCTCGGGTTCGCCTTCGTCCTCGTCCCGGCCGCCATGTGGCCCTCGGTCCCGCTCATCGTCCGCTCCGAACGGGTGGGGACGGCCTTCGGGTTGATGACGGCCATCCAGAATATCGGCCTCGGGCTTTTCCCCCTCCTCAACGGGCTGTTGAGGGACAAGACCGGGAGCTACGTCGCGAGCCAGGTCATGTTCGCCAGCCTGGGTGTCATCGGGTTGGTTTTCGCGATGCTCCTCAAGCGGGCGGACGCGCGCGAAGGCGGCAGGCTGGAAGCGGCGGCGAAGAAAGCGGCATGATCGACTCCGTCATCTCCGACCTGGGCCAGGTCCTCCTTCATTTCGACAACCAGCGGTTTTTTCAGCGCCTGACGGGATACACGTCCCGCTCGATCGAAGACATCCGGGCGGTGACCCACGACAATCTCGAACTGCTCGATCTGTTCGATACGGGAAAGCTCACCCCCGCCGAATTCTATGAAAGGGCCGTCAAGGCGCTCGGAGCCCGGGTGAGCCGCGATGATTTTTACGACGCTTATAATGATGTCTTCTCGGTCAACGCCTCCGCGCTGGATGTCGTCAGGGCGCTGAAGCCGAAGTATAAACTGGCGATGCTCTCGAACACCGATCCCGTCCGCTACGGCCACATCGAGCGCGCCTTCCCGGAGCTCCAGATCTTCGACGCCTATGTCCTCTCGTTCAGGATCGGGGCCATGAAGCCCGACCCTCGGGTCTATCGGGAAGCGCTGCGGCTCCTCGACGCCCGCCCGGAGAACACGCTTTTCATCGACGATCTCCAAAAGAATCTCGACGGCGCGGCCCGGCTCGGGATCAAGGGGATTCTCTTCACGGCCCGGACGGACCTCGCCTTCGAACTCGAAAAATTCGGGGTCAAAGCCTGAACGGGCCAAATCCGATCAGAATATGTGATTTTCCCGGGGGGCCGGATCGGCCTGTATCCATCTGATAGCAAAAAAAATAAAGTGATCCGATTTTTTTCAAAAAAAGCTGTCAAAAAAGGCTTGACAGAGCCAGGGATTAGGTATAAATTCCTAATCGTAAATACAAGATGTTGTATTTATAGTCCGTAAATTCCACAAGATGTTGTTGTAACCGGCTGGTTTTTCGAGGTGTCGGCCGTTCGTCTTGCCGTTGAAAGGGAAAGGAGGAGGACGATGGATTCGCGAGTCATTGCCCGCATCAAGAAACGGGACGGGACGATCACCGATTTCACCCAGGACAAGATCACGACCGCCGTCGCCAAGGCCATGGCCTCTCAGGGCGTCACCCAGAACGGGGACGCCAAAACGATCTCGGACATCGTCACCTACATGCTCGAGGAGAAGTTCGGGGGCTACACCATCCCTTCGGTCGAGCAGATCCAGGACATCGTCGAAAGGGTCCTCATGCGGCGCGGCTACCACGAAGTGGCCAAAACCTACATCCTCTATCGCGAACGGCACAAGGAGATCCGCGAGGCCAAGAAGACCGGCCTCAACCTCGAACGCCTGATCAAGGATTACATCAACGACTCGGACTGGAAGATCCGCGAGAACAGCAACGAAGGCGTAATGAGTTTCTCCGGGCTCAACGCCCGCGTCTCCGGCGAGGTGCTGTCCAATTTCGCCCTCAACCAGATCTACACGGAGAGGGTCAAAAAAGCCCACACCGACGGCGACTTCCACCTCCACGACCTGTCCTATCCCATCGTCGGCTATTGCGCCGGATGGTCGCTCGAAAACCTGCTCCGAAAAGGGTTCGGTCATGTCCCCAACCAGGTCCACTCGGCGCCGGCCAAGCATCTCGAAACGGCCACCCTCCACATGGTGAATTACATCGGGACGATGCAGGGCGAGTTCGCCGGAGCCCAGGCCTTTTCGAGCGTCGACACGCTCCTCGCGCCGTTCGTCCGCCACGACAAGCTCGATTACGACCACGTCAAGCAGGACGTCCAGAAGCTCATCTTCGGACTCAACGTCCCCTCGCGGTGGGGCTGGCAGACGCCCTTCTCCAACCTGACCTTCGACTGGACCATCCCCGACGACATGAAGGCCAAGCCGGCCGTGGTCGGCGGCCGGGAGCTCGACACCTGCTACGGCGACTACCAGCTCGAGGTCGATATGATCAACCGGGCCTTCCTCGAGCTCATGGTCGAGGGCGACAACCAGGGCCGCGTCTTCACCTTCCCCATCCCGACTTACAACCTGACCAAAGATTTCGACTGGGAATCGCCGAACGCCAACCTCCTCTTCGAGGCCACGGCCAAGTACGGCATCCCCTATTTCCAGAACTACATCGGCACGAACATGAACCCCGGCGACATCCGGGCCATGTGCTGCCGTCTGAACCTCGATCAGCGCGAGCTGATGCGCCGGCCGGGGAGCATCTGGGGCCCGGGCGATTCGACCGGCTCGATCGGCGTCGTCACCATCAATCTGAACCGGATCGGCTACACCTCCAAGACCGTGGACGAGTACAAGGCCGGGCTCAGGGAGCTGATGGACATGGCCAAGGAGTCGCTCGAGACCAAGCGCGAGATCGTCAACAGCATGCTGGCCAAGGGGATCATGCCCTATACCCAGGTCTATCTGGGCCACTTCAACAACCATTTTTCGACGATCGGCATCTGCGGCATGCACGAGGCCTGCCTTAATTTGCTGGGCAAGGGGATCGGCACGCCCGAGGGCCGGGATTTCGCCATCGACATCCTGATGTACATGCGCAGCGTCCTGCGACAGTATCAGGAGGAGACGGGCAACCTCTACAACCTCGAAGCGACGCCGGCCGAATCGACGGCCTACCGCCTGGCCCGGCTCGATAAGCAGAAATACCACAACATCATCACCGCCGGAACGGAGAAGTACCCCTTTCTGACGAACTCGACCCAGCTCAACGTCGACGCGACGCGCGACGTCTTCGAAGCCCTCAAACACCAGGAGGACATCCAGAGCCTTTACACCGGCGGGACGATCTTCCACACCTTCCTGCCGGAGGCCATCGATCCCGTCGCCTGCCGCAAACTCGTCCAGCGGATCGCCCAGACCAAAATCCCCTATTTCAGCATCACCCCGACGTTCAGCATCTGCGTCAACCACGGCTATCTCAAGGGCCAGCAGCACGCCTGCCCCGAGTGCGGAGCGCAGACCGAGGTCTATTCGCGGATCGTCGGCTACTTGCGGCCCGTCCGGACCTGGAACGACGGCAAACAGCAGGAGTTCAAGGAGCGGACCCCCTACACGGCGATCGGCTGAGGCCATGGCGATCGACTATCTGCTTTTCACCTATCCGAATTGCCGAAAATGCGAGGACCTCAAAGCCTTCCTCAAAGAAACGGCCATCGCCGCCAGCGAGTACAAGATCGAGGAGAAGGACGGCCGGCTGAAGATCCGGGAGTTCTTGGGTCACATCAAGCGCGATGACAAGGGCTCGATCATCCTCCCGACGCTCGTCCTCCAGGAGGACGGAGCGGTCGCCGCGGTCGTCAACACGCGGCAGGAGCTCGAGACGTGGTTGAGATCAAGGGGCTAGAGAAGTTCGCCCCGAAGGATTTTCCCGGATTCATCTCCTCGACGGTCTTCCTGGCCGGGTGCAACTTCCGCTGCCCCTATTGTCATAACGCCGACCTGATCGTCCGGCCCGAATCCCTGGCCGACATCCCCCTCGAATTTTTTCTGGCCTATCTCGATGCCCGCAAAGGCTGGCTTGAAGGAATCTGCGTCTCCGGCGGAGAGCCGCTGACCGCGCCCGACCTGGAGGAGCTCCTCGTGGTCCTCAAAAGCCGGGGGTTGCTCGTCAAGCTCGACACCAACGGCTCGCTGCCGGACCGTCTCGCTCACTTGATCGGGGCCGGGCTCGTGGATCAAGTGGCCTTGGACATCAAGTCCGCCCCCGATCGGTACGCCGAAGTCACCCGCTCGAAGGTCGATCCCTCCGACGTCGATCGGAGCGTCAGGATCGTCCGGGACCTTCGCCGCCCCTGTCTCTTCAGGACGACGGTCGTACCCGGCCTGGTCGGAGAAGAGGACATCCGGAAGATCTCGGACTGGCTGACGGGTTCACCCGTCTATCAGATCCAGCAATTCTCGCCGGCGAACACCCTCGATCCGGATTATGGGAAGATCCAGCCGTTCTCTCCGGCCGATATCCAGAGGATGGCCGACATCGCCCGGCCGCATTTCTCCGAGGTTCGCGTCGAAGGTATATAGTATTATGGGAACATGTCCCCATTTTATGTGTCCCCCTTTTAATGCGATTTTGTGAGGTTGCGATGGAACTGAAAATCAAACGGATTCACCCCGAGGCTAAGTTGCCGTCCTACGGCCATCCGGGCGACGCGGGACTCGATCTGTTCTCGTGCGTCGACTGCGTCCTCGACGAGGGGGAGGTCCGGGCCGTCCAGACCGGGATCAAGGTGGCCATCCCCGCCGGCCATGTCGGGCTCATCTGGGATAAAAGCGGAATTTCGCTCCGTGGCGTCCATAAGCTGGCCGGCGTCGTGGACGCCGGCTACCGGGGAGAAGTTCAGGTCGTCATGGTCAATCTCGGCTGCGAGCCGTTTGAGATCAAGAAGGGGATGAAGATCGCCCAGATGCTCGTCCAGCCCGTCCACGAGGTCAAGGTCGTCGAGGCCGGCGATCTTGACGACACGACGCGCGGCGAAGGAGGCTTCGGTAGTACCGGCTTATATTAGCGGCCTCTTTGACGTCGATCGGTCCGGCCGACTATTGTGGAATTCCGGGAGGAGTATTTCGTTATAAAATGGTGATCCGTCCCATTGAAGAGGCGCGGGACCTGCTCCCGATGCGGGAGGCTTGGGATTCACTCCTGGATCGCAGCCCCGCGGCCAATCCCTTTTTGACCTTCGAATGGATTTCCTCTTGGTGGGCGAGATTCGGAGCGGGCCGGAGGCTTTTCGTCCTGGCGGCGTTTGATGAAAAAGGCGCCGGCTTGAAAGGCGTCGCGCCGTTCATGGTCTCGAGCTCGGCCGGCTTCCGGGTCATCGAATTCATCGGGACCGGCCTCTCCGACCGCCCGAATTTCCTCGTCGAAGCCGGCGCCGAGGACCTCATCGATGAATTCTTCGCTTTCCTGAGGGCCCGAAGAGAGGCCTGGGACATCATCTCTCTCCGCGATGTCCCGGCGGACGATCCGCATCTGGCCTGTTTGTCCGGAGCCGCCGTCCGGGCGGGCTGGCGAATTCTCAAAAAACGAACGACCATCGCTCCGTACCTTCCCATCCGGGGCACGTGGGAGGAATACCTGGCTGCGAAAAGCTCTCATTTCCGCCAAATCCGGAAACAGAAGGAACGCCGGCTTTCGCGCGAGGGGATCGATTTTCATGTCCGCCGCATCCAGTCTCCGGCCGACGGCCAGGTTTGGAGCCATGTCTCGGAGATCTTGCGGAAGAGCTGGAAAGGGCGGGAGATGGCTTCCTTTGGACAGAGAGAGCGCGTCGAAGGCTTCTTTTCCGACATCTTCCGGGAGTTCGTGATGAAAGGCTGGCTGGACCTGTGGCTGGGATATCTCGACGGCCGCCCCGCGGCCTATCAGATCGATTTCGATTTCAAGAACACGATCTGGATTTACAACTGCGCCTACGCCAGGGAATTTCAGCGGTACAGTCTAGGCTCGATCCTGATGGCTCGGGCGGTCGAGGACGCCTTCCGGAGAAGCCGGACGGAATGCGATTTCCTGCGCGGCCAGGAAGAGTACAAATCGCATTGGACGTCCGAGCGGCGGTGCCAGCAGGACCTTGTCTTTGTCAGGAACACGCCCCGGTCGCGGGCGGCTCATTTGGCCCTGTTCACGATTGGACAGAATGTCCGGAGAGGCATGAAATATCTGGCCTGGGTCTGTAAAAAGCGCGCCTCGAGATCGGGGCGCCCGGCTAAAAACGGTTGACATCGGCTCTTCCTTCAAGTAGAAAAGAGAGTCATAGACATGAAGCCCTGGCGTGCGCCTAACGTCTTAGCATGAAGAGACTTCTATTCGCGATCCTCCGGTTCAGCGGGCTTCCCGTTCTTTTCCGAGAGACACTCCAGCGTCGAAAAGTCACGATCCTGCTCTTCCACGACCTCACCGCAGAGTCCGCCGAAAAAGCGTTCAGCTATCTCAGCCGCAAGTACCGTCTCATCGGCTTGGACGATTTTCTCGAGGCGATCGAACGAAAAGACGAGTCCAGGATCCCTCGGAAGGCTCTGATCATTACCTTCGATGACGGGGTTAAGGAGAATTACGCCCTGTTGCCTTTGATCCGGGAACACAAAGTCCCGGTCACGATCTTCCTCTGCGCCGGGATCGTCGGAACGAACAGGCATTTCTGGTTTCTTCACGACAGTGTCCATAACCGGGAGAACCGCCCCAAGGCATTGTCGAACACCGAACGGCTGCGGTTGGTCCTGCAGGAGGGATTCGAGTTCGAGCGGGAGTACGAGACGCGCCAGGCCCTTTCCCGCCAGGAGATTAAGGAGATGAAGCCTCTCGTCCGCTTCGAGTCCCACTCGAGGTTCCATCCCAATGTCCTCACGAGCGACGAGGCGAACGTCGCCGAGGCATTTCGCCTCTCAAAAAAGACACTCGAAGAGGATTTCGATCTGAACATCACGGCCATCGCCTATCCCTGCGGAGACCACAGTGACCGGATCGTCGAATTGGCGCGCGAGGCCGGCTATCGGGCGGCGTTGACCCATGACCCCGGGTTCAACACCATTCGGACCGATCCGTTCCGCCTGAAGAGAATCCCGGCCAACGATTCCTTCAACCGCGGCGAGATCGCCGTCCGGGCCAGCGGCGTCTGGGATTTTTTCCGGATGCTGTTCACGGAGCGATTGCTGTTCAGGAAATTCTTCGAATGAACGATCGGCTTCCGCCTCCGGCCCGAGTGTAGGTGGAGCCTTCTCCTGCCTCAATAAACCTCCAAGGATCTGGTCATCCCGGTGTCAAATAAGTGATAGGATATACGGCTCGAAACGATGAACGGGAGGATACGATGAAGAGAAGCCTGATGATCCGGATCGGCCTGGGATCGATCACGTTTTTGTTTTTGGCCTTGCCCTGCTTAGTGAGGGCGGGGCAGAACGATACGCCCCTTGACGCCAAGGTGAAGGCGTTCCTGGAAAAAGCGAGGTTCGGGTGGGGGGACATGAACGTCCCTGAATCCGACGGCAAGCGGCTCTACGATCTCGTCCTTAAGAACAATTATAAGAAGGCCCTCGAGATCGGGACGTCGACGGGCCATTCGGGCATCTGGATCGCCTGGGCCCTGAGCAAGACGGGCGGGAAATTGATCACCATCGAGATCGATGAACGGCGGCATCGGGAGGCGGCGGCCAATTTCAAGGAAGCCGGGCTCGGCGATTACATCGACGCCCGTCTCGGCGACGCCCACCAAGTGGTGCTCGACCTGAAAGGCCCGTTCGACTTCGTCTTCAGCGACGCCGACAAGGAGTGGTATACGAACTACGCCAAGGCCGTGATCCCGAAACTCGAGCCCGGCGGCTGCCTCGCCAGCCACAACATCTCCGGCCGGCGGGGAAGCTTCGGCCGCGGCTATGGCGGAGGGAACGGCGATTATTACGAATATATGATGAGTCTTCCCGAGTTCGAGACGAGCATGGCCGCTCCCGGGAGCAGCCTGGCCGTCAGTTTCAAGAAAAAGGGCTGAAGGGCGGCAGTCCCCAAGGCCGATCTAGAACCCGTCGATCAGCGTTTCTCCGGGAGTCTCGGTTTTCCCCCCGAAGAATTCCGGGCCGCGTCCCGCGTAGAAGGCGAAGATCACCAGCGTCAGCAGGCCCGTCAGGATGAACGGCAGCTGGATGCCGAAAGCGTCGGACAGGAAGCCGGCCGCGAGCGAGACGAGGGCTCCCGAGATGAGCTGGATGTTGGAGACCCAGCTGAAGGCCTGCGTCTGGCCTTCCGGCGGAACGGTGGAGCCGACAAACGTATGGAGCGAGGGGTAGGTCATCAGGAGGAACCCGCCGAAGGCGAGCAGGCCGGCGACGGCCAGTTCCTTGAAAGGCGCGAACCCGATCAGCAGCAGGCTGACCACGGCTCCGCCCAAGCTCAATAAAAAGACGTTCTTCCGGCCGAAGCGCCGGCTCCACGTTCCATAACCGTAGCCCGTTATCGTTCCGATCCCTATCCAGAGGGCGAGATAGAGGCCGGTCCGGCCCATGGGGATATGGAACCTGTGGTTGAGAAGGGACGGCGCGTAATAGACCGTGACCGACCAACCCATGCCGCCGAAGAAAAAGCCCGGGATGAAGCGCTTGATCGAAGCGAGGGACCGGGCCCAGGAGGCCGGGTTGAGCGAGGGGGCCCGCTCCTCGTCCCGCGACGACACGCCGCGCAGGGCCAGCATGCCCAGCCCGACGAGGCCGAGACCGAGGAGGCCCCAGACGAAGAGGGGCGTCTTCCAGGTCCAGCGCTGGGCCAAAAAGCCCACGCTCAGGTAGGCCAGCATCACGCCGACGTTCCCCGAGCCGCTCTGGATGCCCATGGCGTCGTCCAGCTCCTTCCCCGATCCGGCCCGCGATTTCGAGATCCAGGCGATGACGACCGGATGATAGAAACTGCTGAAGACGCGGACGAGGACGAAGAAGAGGACGAGCATCCCGAACGACCGGGCGAGGGGGACGAGGGTGATGGCGGCGCAGATACCCAGCCCGCTGGCGAGGAGGAGATGGCGGTATTCGTGCCGGTAGGAAAGGCGGACGGCCAGGAACTGCATGACAAGCGTGGTGAACAGGCCGAGGTTGGACAGGAAGCCGATCTGGGCGTAGCTCGTGATCAGGAAGCCCTGGTTGTAGAGGATGGGGAAGATCGTCGGAGTGATGATGGACGCGGCGTCGTTCAGCGCGTGGAAGAGCGAGGCCGAGAGGAGGATCTTCTTTTTCAATCGAAACAGCCGGTCAGGTCGTTGCGGTTCAAGCCCTGCTCGAGCGCGATGCGGAAATCCGACTCCATTTTATTCGATCAACAGGAAGGCGTAGCGGTTCATGGCCTGGTCGAAGGACGACAGGACCTCGATCGGATAGCCGGCCTTGAGGACGGTGGAGAAGACGTCGATGCCCATCGCGTCGGCCCCCGGCCGGGCCCGCACGGGCTCCTTGCAGGCGGCCCGGTTCGGGGCGCAGTCCTTGCAGACCGAGCAGGTGTCCATGAACATCAGGAAGGCCTTGACCTGCCCGCCGAGAAAGACGGCCTGTTCGAGCTTGAGGAGCTTGGCGTTCACCCCCCGCGACCAGGCGTGGCGGTCCTCGGGCCTGGCCACCTTTTTCTGAAAATGGAAGACGGCGGCGGTCTTGTACTCGCGGAAGAAGCGTTCGCATTCCTCGATCGGAGGCGTGTTGGGAGGACAGCAGGCGTTCTTGCCGTACCCCGAACAGCCGAAGACGCATTTCATCCGGACCCATTGGCCGACGACGATGTCCTGGGGGTCGATCCAGCGGAAATCGGAAAATCCGTGTTTTTTGAAGAGCGCTTCGAGCTTCTTCTTGTCGGTCATTCTTGATGTCCCTTCGTTCAAAATTGTTTCTCCCCGGTCTCGGACGCGGGGAAGGAGGGAGGGCCCCTCCCAAACGCGGAGGTCATTATACTCCAATTTCGGTGGCAGACAACTCAATCCTAAATTCGTTGAGCGGAGATTGATGGTTACGATATCCGCCGCCTTAATTGTATAATACGGCCATGTTTTCCGTGATCCTGGCCCGGCCCGAGAATCCCGAGAATATCGGCCTGGCCGCCCGGGCGCTGGCGAACACCGGCTTCAAAGACCTGCGCCTGACCGGCCTCCGCCGGCTGAGCGTCAAGGCGTTTCGGACCGCGGTCCACGCCGGAGAGATCTTGAACAAGGCGAGGCTTTTTAAGAGCCTTGAGGAGGCCGTGGCCGACCTCAACCTCGTCTACGCCGCGACGGCCCGCTGGCGGACCAATTTCCCCTCGATGCCCCTGGCCGAGGCGGTGGAGAAAATGCTGTCCTTCCCGCCCTCGACGCGGATCGGGCTCCTCTTCGGCAACGAGCGGACCGGCCTGACCTCGGAGGAAATGCGGCACTCGAACTTCCGCTTCACCATCCCCCAGGCGGCCCGGCAGCCTTCTTACAATCTCGCCGCGGCCGTCCTTCTGACCTTGTTCCCCTTGTTCTCGGCGTCGAGGCCGGCCGGGCCCGTTCCCTTCGAGAAGCCGTTGACCCGCCGGGACCAGGACGCCTGCCTTCGGCGGATCGCCGGCATCCTGGAGGACAGGGAGTTCATGCATGAGGCCAACCGGCCGTACGTCACGGACATGATCTTCGACCTGTTCGGCCGCCTGGCCATGACGGAGAAGGACCGGCGCTTGTTGACGGCGATCTTTTACAAGGGCGCCAAGGAACCGAAGCAGTCGTTTTGTGCTCCGAAAAAACGTTGATGTCAAGGAAAGGAGAGTTTTCCCATGGCCGATGAAACCTTGTCGGTATCCCTGCCCGGAGGCGTCCGCGCCGACGTGTCGTACAAGGGCTTCGAGTTCCGGACCGACCAGCCCGCCTATGCGGGCGGAACGAACTCCGCTCCATCGCCGTTCGACCTGTTCCTGGCCTCGCTGGCGGCCTGCGCGGGCTATTTCGTCGTCGCTTTCTGCCGGGAGCGGCAGCTTTCGACCGAGCGCCTGACGCTGTCGATGAGAACGGAACGGAACCCGGAGACGCGGATGATCTCGAAAATCGCGATCGACATCTCTTTACCCCCAGGATTCCCCCAGAAATACCGGAACGCGGTCATCAAAGCCGCCGACCAGTGCACGGTCAAAAGACACATTCTGGCGCCGCCGGTGTTCGAGATCTCGGCGAAGATCGGATCTTGAGGCGGGGGACCGACGGCTTTACTTGTAATCCGGCAGCCAGAGGTAGTAGAATCCGGCTTTAAGCTGAGGCAGCCAGCTCTCTAATCCCTTTTTTTCCAGGACCATGGGATCGGCCATGCTCGCGGCGTAAATGTTCGTCTTGGATTTCGGATAGTAGGTATAGGCCACGACCTTGGCCTCCCTGAGCGAGGCGAGCGAAAGGACCTTTTTCAAAGCGTCGTCGAAATAGCCGATCTCGTCGATGAGCTTCAGTTTCAGGGCCTGCTTGGCCGTATAGATCCTCCCGTCGGCGAGCGGGCGCAGCTCTTCGGCCCCGAGTTTGTCCTTCCGGCCATTCACGACGGCCGATAAGAAGTCTTCGTAATATTCGTCGATGATGGCCTGGAAGGTCTTTTTTTCCTCGTCGGTCATGGTCCGGAACGGGCTCCCCGAGTCCTTCATCCCGCCCGATTTGATGACGGTCATTTTGACCCCGATCTTGTCGAAGAGTGATTCGACGCTGGGGAAAATGGAGATGACGCCGATGCTGCCGGTCAGCGTGGACGGATGGGCGAGGACTGTGTCGCAGGCCGAGGCGATGTAATAACCGCCCGAGGCCGCGACGCTCATCATCAGCCCGACGACGGGCAGACGGGTCCGCTCCTTGAAGCGTAGGATCTCATGGTAGAGGATATCGCTGGCCGTGACCTCGCCGCCCGGCGTTTCGAGCCGGAGGATGATCCCTTTGACGAGGGGATCGGCCGCGGCCCGCTCGAGCCGGTAATAGACGCGAGAGAGGACGTCGCCTTCACGGGCCAGGGCGCCCGTCCCGGTCAGCGAACTGATCATCCCATCGACGTCGAGGATGAGGATCTTCTCCTTCGCCGCGCTCTGGACGAGGACGACCTCGGCTAGGTTTTCCTGGCCCAGGAAATCGAGATGGACGTTCGCCGAGCAGGCCGCCAGCAGCAGGCCGGCCGAAATCAGGAAGACACTCTTCTTCATAGATCCTCCGTGTCCGCCGGGCTCATCTCGAGGCCGGCCTTAATTATATTCAGCGCGGGCCGATGACCCGAATGGCCTTGGGCAGGACCTTGAGCTCGATTTCGTCGCGGACCGGCATGATCTCTCCGTTGTACTGGATATGGAGGTCCTTGCCCCGGATCACCAACCTTTTCACTTTGAAGTGCTTGAGGATCTTTTGATAGCGTCCGGTGTAGATCAGCGGAAAATAGAACACGTAACTGTAAGCCCGGATATCGAAGAAAGTCACGTCGAGGTAGCCGTCGTCGATACGGGCCTTGGGAGCGATCGTCCAGTTGTAGCCGAAGTAGTTGATCTTGTTGACGATGCAGTCGTACAGCTTGAGCTTGAGGGTCTTCTGTTCGAACGGACGGCCCCTGTCGTCCCGGCCGTCGAAGAGGTCCACCTCCATTTCCTCCCGGGGATAAGTGAACAAGACCCTCGAGGCCAGGACGTGTCCGAGCAGGCCCGGGATCTTGGATTGGGATTTCTTATGCGTCGTCTTGGCCGTGGCCCCGATGCTGACGAGGCTGGCGATCTTCCCGCCGACGTCGATCACGTCGATGGGCTTCGACTCTCCCGTCTCCAGGAGACTGACCGCCTTCCGGATCTGCTTCGGGACGCGCAGGGACCGCCGCATGGCGTTGCCGCTGCCGAGGGGAATGAGCCCGAGGACGAGATCGTTCTGGCGGCCCGCCTCGAACACGCCCTGCATGACGTCGGCCATGGTCCCGTCCCCTCCCAGCACGATGAGGACGTCGTTCTCGAGGCTGAGCCGGCGGGCCAGCTCGGTCGTGCCGGTCTTGTCCTTGGCCTCGTCATGGACGCGGCCGGAAAACGTCGATCGGATGTACTCCCGGAGCTTCGGAAGTCTCAGCCATTTGCCTTTGGCTGACTTCGGATTGACGATGAGGGCGATCCTCCGGCCGGCCGGCGTCTCGCTATTTCCGGGTTGAGTCATGAGCGATTACTTGGCGTCCTCTTTGGCCTCGGCCTTGATCCGGACCTTGTCCGGCCAGATGGGATCGAACTTGCCGTTGCCGTCCACGTCGATGAAGATGGGATTGGTCAAGGCGTAGGGGAGCGCGGCGTTCGCCGGCAGACCCTCCCCCGTCTGGCGCTGGACGACCGGATAGAGCGTCCTTTTGCCCAGGACCTCGATGACCAGCGCCGCGTCCCGGTCCAGGGTGATGCCGAGGCTTGAAAGGCGGAACTTTGCGAGCGCTTCGTCCGCCGCCTTGACGGGGAAGACGATCCTCCGCTCGCCGTTGACGATCAGCCGGACCTCGTCGACCGAGATCCAGGGCGCGCCGCTGATCTTTATGGAGAGATCGACTTTGCCGTCCTTGGCCGTGAGCGTGTCGCCGGGGCCGGCCGCCGCATTCACCTTGAAATCGATGAACGGTCCGTTGGTCACGAAGGAGCGGCCTTTGCGGACGGCCTGAAAGAGGGCGTCCGCGTCGAGGGCGTCGCCTTTGCCGCCGGAATAAAAAACGTAGGTCCGGGAGAAGCCTGGTTCGCCCCTGTCGATAGTATGGGAATCGGAGGCGCCCATGATGGGAAAGTAGTATCCCCGGTTCAGAAGATGGAGCCAGTCCTCTACGGCCTCCTGGTTGCCGCGACCGAAGGTCGGGCCATTCATCGCCTCCATCACCTGGAAGGCGAGATCGAACCCCCGATTGGCGAAGGCGGCCGTCTCCTTGTCGAGCTGATAGTTGTTGAAATAGCCCAGATCCCCCGCGCGCGGGTGGTTCACTTGGAAAAGGGCCTGGGGATTCTTGGCCCGGCTGGCGGCGAAGAGCGCGGACGCCTCATCCGGGACGACGCTGATGGCGCCCTTCATCTCCTCTTCGCCGAGGAGTTTCATCGGGTAGGTGTTGTAGTGGATGACGGCGCCCTTCGTGACCTCGCTTCCGAGGACCACGGCCAGGTATTTATTTAAGCCGAGCCGTTTCAAGGTCGTGGCGTAGTCCGTGACGTAGTTGTGGTCCGTAGCGATGGCCACGTCCACACCCGCGCCGACGATCGAGCGCAGCCGTTCGGGAACGAGCATCTGTCCGTCCGAGTTCTGAGTGTGCATGTGCGGATCGAGGCCGATCCAGGCCGGCATGTCGATGACCTTGTCGATGGTGAGGGTAAGCGTTTGGACGTCGTCCTTGAGGATTTCCATGACCTTCTCGTCCCGAGTGTATTCGAGACCCCGGGAGGCGGAGACGAGGTAGATGCCGGCCGGGAGCTGGACATCCATGCCCTCCTCGGGAGGAAAGACGGAGTTCTTGAAGGCTTCATGGTTGCGGCCGGTGTCGCGCGGGTTCTCGGGCCGGAAATAGGGGGTCTTGGTCGGATCGAGCCCGATGAAACTGACCTTGCCCGGGACGAATTCGCCTTTGCCGTTCTTGATCTTGACCTTGACCGTGCCCAAGGCGGGGCCGTCGATAACGCAGAGATTGTCGGAGTTCGCTTTCACGGCCAGGAGTCTGCCGCGGACGGCCGGGAAGAAATTCGCCTGGACCTCGTAAGTCCCCGCCGGCAGCGGGATGTCAAAGGAGAAGGGCTCTTCGAGGAACGTCCTGAAGAAGACCGAGGAAGTCAGGGGATCGCGGATGATGACTTCCATGAACCGGCCTTCGACGTTCTTAAAGGCAAAGGCGGCCCGCTGCGTTTTGGCCTTCTGTGCCTGATAAAGGGATTGGAGCAGGATGTCCGGCTGCGTGTCAGCGATGAGCGTGTACTGGACTTTGAACGCCGCGCCCGGAGCGAGCTGGCCCGGATTCCTCCGTTCCCCCTCTTCGACGGGATTGAGATTCAGCCAGCCCAGGTAATGGGCTCTCCGCGGATAGACGCGGAAGTTGAACTGCGGATAGGAAGTCCGGTTATAAGGGCTGAAGGAATAGGTGTGGTTGGCATTGAAATAGAGCGAATAGCTCAGGTCCTTGCATTCGACCGTCCCCGTGTTCTTGAGGACCGAGGCGATCACGATTTTGCCTTGGCCCGGGAAGACCTGATAGGTCGTCGTGATCTCGACCTTGCCCCAGTCCGCTTTCTCGAAAGCGGCCGCGCACTCGAACGTCACGGTCCCGTCGGCCGCGGGCTTGGACCCGAACGTGACGCTCTTGTACGTGATATATTCGGTCTTGGTCTTGATCCGGAGCTGGGGAGCGCCGATGTTGACCGTGGCTTGAAGTCTTTTGCCGACAGGGACGAAGCCCAGGATGCTGCCCATCGCGTCGGGGGCCGGATACCCGACCTGCGTGATCTGAGGTCTTCGGCTGCCGCCGATGAGGAGCAGATATTGGCCGTCGGACGCGACCAGGTCGCCGGGTTTCCAGATGGTGGAGAATTTTTCCGGAAGGTCGCTTTCGTTTTGAATGACCTTGACGGTCAGGTCGGCCCCATGGAGGACCGTCCCGAGAAGGACGAGGATGCTGAATCCAATGATGGTTCGGATCGATTTCGGCATGGCGCCACTCCTTAAGAACCCCTTAACTTATAATAATTATCTTTCGTTTGCAACGACCCCCCGCTTGGAATAAAATCGGGGCTTGAACATGGGGCGTCCCGAAAAAATCCTGGCCGTAAAAGGCCGAAGATTCCGGCTCACGGTCGAAACCTCGAAGGCGGCCGAGGACTACGGAAAGTACGAGGCTCTGCGCAACGACATCTGGGGTTTTGCTGAAGACAGCCTGCCGGGCTCGCGGAACATGATGTGCGAAAATTACCTTTTTGACGGGAGCAGCCTGTTCCTTGCCGCTTATGTCGAAGATCCATCCGGATCGTTCATCGAGGACCGGGCCCATCTGGCCGGCTTTTCCTACGGTTTCGTCGGCGTCCGGGACAAAAGCGTCTGCTTTAAATCCTTGGACAACCTCTGGTTCTATTCCCAATACACGGGAGTCCTCCCGGCCTATCACGGTTATGGACTCGGAGTGAGCCTCAAGGAATTCCAGAAGGAAGTCCTGGTCGGCGTCTTCGGCGTGACCACGGTGACCTGCACCTTCGACCCGCTGACCGCCGTGAACGCCGCCCGGAACGTCCACCATTTCGGGATGGACGTCCTGGAGTATCGCGCGGCGACGTACGGCGAATACGGCGGATTTCTCAACCGGCTCGAGGTCCCCACCGACCGTTTTTTCATGATCTGGGACCTGAAGAAGCCGAGGTCCCGGCCGGACCTACGGTTGGACCATCTCGTCGGCGGCCGGCACGATGTCGTCGAAGTCGAACATCGGCGCGTCCCGGGGCGATCGGGCCCCCTCGATCTCGAGACCGTCCGGGCCCTGCGGCTGGAGCTCGACGGCGAACGTCTCCTTATCCGGATCCCCCGCGATTTCTATGCCCTGCTCCGCGAGACGGAGGTGGCCGATCCCGCCGTGCGCGGCATCCCCTTGGAGTGGCGGATGCGGACGCGGGAGGCCTTCCAAACCCTGTTCGGCCGGGGCTACCGGATCATCGATTTCGGGACGGTCCCCGGTCCTCCCCCCGCCAACTACTACGTTCTATCCAAGTAAACGATGCGATTCTCCGAGTGCATTCATTTCGCCCTGTCCAACCTCCGGGACATGAAGCTGCGGACGGCCTTGACCGCGTTCGGGGTCACCGTGGGCATCGGCGCGCTCATAGCCATGATCGGCTTCGGCCAGGGTTTGCAGAAGAACGTCAGCGAAAGCTTCGAAAAGCTCGATCTCCTGAATTCGATCGCCGTTCTTCCCGGCGATTCGTTCTCCCGGAATCCGCTCCGCGATCCGGACGAGCCCGCTCCGCAGGGGCCGAGGCGCGGAGGCGCGTCCAAGCCGCTGGATGACGAGGCGATCCAAAAACTCGAGCGCCTTCCGGGCGTCGAGATGGTCTTTCCGGAGATCCGTTTTCCGGCGCTGGTCGGACTCGGCGATGCCGAGGAGTTGAAGCTGGTCCAGATCGTCCCGGCGAAGATCGCCTCGTCCAAGCTCGTCAAGCTCGAAGCGGGCCGGCCTTTCGACCGCGACGACGAAGACGCCGTGATCATCAGCCGGACCCTCCTCCGCCGGATGGACATCTCCGATCCCGGCGCGGTCATCGGCCGAAAGCTGCGTCTCTCCTCGCTCGCCTTCGATTTCGGCGGGTTCGATCCCGGGAATCTGGCGGCGATCTTTCAGGGCGGCCGGCTTCCATTCAAGAAACGCGATTACGAATTCACCGTGGTCGGCGTCATGGCCAACCTGGGATTCATGGGTCCGACGCCGCTCCAGAGCGACATTTTCATCCCTCCGGGCTCGGCCCGGCGGATCGAGAAGCTTCCCTTCACGAACATCTGGGATCTGTTCCGGGCCAAGGATGGAGCGCTGGGGTATTCGGCGGTCAACCTCCGCCTGACCTCGCCGGCCTCGGTGGACGCCGTCAAACGCCGGATCCAGGACATGGGCTTCTCGACCTTCGCCCTGGTCGACCAGTTCAACCAGATCAAGACGAGCTTCGTCTTTATGGACATGGTCCTGGCGGCCGTGGGTATGATCGCCATCTTCGTCGCCGCCCTGGGCATCGTCAACACCATGATGATGTCGATCCTGGAGCGGTTTTCCGAGATCGGGATCATGAAGGCTGTCGGGGCCAGCCGCGGCGACATCAAGAGGATCTTCTTCGTCGAGTCGAGCGCGATCGGGTTCCTGGGCGGGGTCTTCGGACTCGGACTAGGCTGGGCCGTCAGCCGGATCATCAATCGCGTCGTCAATTATTTCCTGGCCAAACAGGGGATCCCCTTTATCGAATATTTCCGTTTTCCGTGGTGGCTGGGCTTGGGGGCCGTCGCCTTCGCCGTCCTGGTCAGCCTAGTCGCTGGGATCCTGCCGGCCATGCGCGCGGCGAAGGTCGATCCCGTCGTTGCCCTTCGCCATGAATAAAAAAAATGAGGAAAGGAGCCGAAGAATGAGCCATAACCGCCTTCGAGCCGCATGGATCGCGGCCCTGGCTGTGATCGTCGGGGCGGCCGCCTGCGCCGTTGCCCCCGTCCAACTGGACGAGAAGAGCCTCGAGGCCAAGGCCCGCGAGCTTCACGTGAAGATCCTGACCGTCGATACGCACTGCGACACGGCCATGAGCATGACCCGTCCGAACTGGGATATCGGCGAGCGGCACGAAACGGGAAAACCCGGAAGCGGGCTGATCGACCTGCCCCGGATGAAGGAAGGCGGGCTCGACGCCCTCTTCTTCGGCTGTTTTGTCGGGCAGGGGGCGCGGACGCCCGAAGGTTACGCCCAGGCAAAAACACGCGTCCTCCTCATGCTCGACGCCGTGGACAAGATGTGTGAAAAGTATCCCAACCTGGTGGCCAAGGCGACGACCCCTGCGGATGCCTACCGGATAAAGAAGGAAGGGAAGCGGGTCGCCTTCATCGGCATCGAGAACGGCTACGCGATCGGGAAGGACCTGTCGCTCGTCGGCCAATACGCCAAACGCGGCGTGCGCTACTTGACCCTCGTCCATTCCTCGGATAACGATATCTGCGCTTCGGCCACGGACCGCAACAGTCCTGCGGATGAAGGGCTGAGCGATTTCGGCAGAGAGGTCGTGGCCGAATGCAACCGGCAGGGCGTTATGGTCGATGTCTCGCACATGTCGGAAAAAGCCTTCTATGACGTCTTGAAGGTCGCCAAGAGCCCGATCTTCGCCTCGCACTCTTGCTGCCGGGCGATCTGCGACAATCCGCGGAACCTCACCGACGACCAGATGCGCGCCCTGGCCAAGAACGGCGGCGTCCTGCAGATGTGCTTCCTGTCGGGCTATCTCAAAACGCCCAAACCGAACCCGGAGCGGGAGAAAGCGGTCAAGGAGCTCGAGGCCAAGTATGGACCGCAGCGGAGCGTCCGCAACATCCAGGACGAGGCGCTGAGGACCAAGGCCACCCAGGAGTTCCAGGCCCTCCGGCAGAAGTATCCCGACGAACGGGCCACGGTCAAGGACATCGTCGACCACATCGATCACATCATCAGGGTCGTCGGCGTCGACTACGCCGGCATCGGCACGGATTTCGACGGCGGCGGCGGGGTCGCCGACTGCGCCGACGTCAGCCAGATGTACCGGGTGACCATGGAGATGCTGCGCCGGGGTTATTCCGACAAGGACATCCAGAAGATCTGGGGCGGGAACATTATGCGCGTGCTTCAGAAGGCGATCGACGCAGCTCAGAAATAAGTTCGAACCAGGTCGGCGAGCGGCTTTGCTCCCAACTCGGGTTTTTAACGCCGTTTCCTCGCCGTCTTTCTCGGAGGCTCAGAACTCCGTCCCGGCTTCCTAATTACGTGGGTTCGCCGGGACGTCAAACATGCTTCGCCGGCCGACCACTTCCGGGCCGGCTGCCCTCGAAAGACGGCTCGGAAAGGCTAAACCCTCCATGGTCGCTACAACCGCTCGCCGACCTGGTTCTTTGATTCTGCTAGAAACGTGAGATATCTGGAAAATTCGGAATGTTCGCCTTTTCTTGTAAATATTATTTACACAGCAGCTCAGACTATATATTAAAAATATAGCTTGTAAGCTATTTAATATAAATAAATTAATTTATTTCCAGCCTGGCATAAAGGTTGCTCATCCATGTTCTCCGTTCTTTAAACACCGTTAGTGTTGGATTATAATGAAAAGCAAAGAGATGCCGGCCGAAAGATCGATTTTTACGCTTCTCTCCATGGCCGCGGCCGTCCTCCTTTTCGGTTCCCTGTCGGCCCCCGCGGTCCGGTTCTCCCAGGAGACCCCCCGTCCGGGCGGAATTCTCCATGTCCGGGATTTTTCGGGGACCTTCAAACCCGACCTCGACCCTGCGGGCGGGTCCAACGTCTT
>JAPKZI010000116.1 GCA_026393865.1 Candidatus Aminicenantota bacterium | reverse complement strand
AGTGCTCCTCGAGGACCGCCCCCTCGGGCGCGACGAACGGCATCTCGTCCGGAGCCATAATCGGCCGCGCGCCCACCTGGCGGAAGGGGCTTGGCTGGCGGCGCGGGACGGCGTGACGGCGATGATGGATGTCTCGGACGGAATTGACTCGGACCTGCGGCGGATCATGGAACGGTCCCGCTGCGGTGCGGCCATCGACCTGGATCGCCTGCCGCTGTCATCGCCGCTCGTCTCGGCCGCCCGAAAAAACGGCTGGAATCCCCTCGAGATCGCAGCCTCGGGCGGCGAGGATTATTGCCTGCTGGCGACGGTCCGGCCCGGCCGGTTCGCGAAAATCTCGTCCGCTTTCGCCCGGAGATTCCGCCGGCCGCTGTTCAGGATCGGAACGATCGCCGGGCCGAAGGCGGGATTGATCTATGAACGGGATGGACGGCCGGCCGTCTTAAAGCGGCACGGATTCGATCACTTCGCTTAATTCCGGGGACACTAACCATAATTTATAAAAACACAAGAGGCGAAGGCCGCGACAAATGAATTGTGGTTATTGTCCCTGGGATTCGCCAAAAAAATCGAAATCGCTCCTTTCCGATCGGAGACTATCAAAGTCCGGGCAGCGATTTAAGGACGTATTCATTGACAAACGGCTTTCGCGTGGATCCGATAGTGAAGAGATGCCCTTTAGGTCCGAGATAGTTGGGATACCCTTCGAGCTCGAGATCAAACGATTTAAAATATTTATAGTCCTTAAAAACATCGACTCGAAAGATCCGCTGAACGTCAGAGGGCGTAGCACCGCGGTCGTTCGCTTGAAATACCAGAATCAAGCCGTCCCTCTCGAGAATCACGGGTGCCGCGATGGATCCGCCAATGAGGCCTGCCAGTTTGCCGCCTATATAAGACTCCGAGATTCCGGTGAAACCCGACGAATAGGAAGACGATCCTGTCAGCGTCTTCCACAGGCGTTCTCCACGGAAAATATTGATTTCATATCGAAAAGGATTGAGAAGGAGAATCTCCTCCCCTAAGCCGACGAAATAGCTGATCGGCATGCTCGCCATTTTAATTTTAGAATCTTTAAGATCCCCGGACCACTTGCCGGAGATCTCAGGCGGCACGGCGAACCTGTCGCCGAACGAACGGGCGATTGCTCCCGCTCCATCCAAGACATGGAACATGGAATCTTGGGCTGCCAGTCCCATAAGGACGAGTTCGCCGCGGACATTGGGAAATGCCGCATACATCATTGCCACTTCTTTCGGAGTCACGACCCGCTCGACGTTCCCCAAGAGATCATACAAGACGAGCTTGCCCGTATCAGTGACGAGGATTCTCTTATCGTCAACGAATAAAGCACTTGGATAAGAGAGTTCGCCGGTCACGCGGCTCGAGAGAAGCTTGGCTTTGCGGACCTCAGCTTTTTTATATGCTTCATTATTATCAAGCTCATTGTGGCTATTGACATCGTAAAGCGGCTTTCCGATCGTCGACATGAATTCACCGAAGGGATTGAATTTCGCGATTCTCGCCCGGAGGGAATCCAGGACGTAGATATTTCCGGATGAATCGGTTCTCACGCCTTTAATTTCAACGAGCAAATAAGAACCGCCGGTAGCGCCCGGGCCGATGGTCAATATTTTTTCGGCGACAAGGGAGGAGGTCTGGGAAAACAACGGGGCACAGAGCAGAACAATCCAAAAGATTCCGGCTGAATATCTTATGGTTCTCATGATCCCTCCTCATTGAATATACAATGGAGACGCCTAAATATTCCCCAAAACTCACTCCAAATATGTTTCCATATATTTTACCACGAATATTTAGACATTGTGACGGCGTAACGCTTGACTACGGGAAAATCCTCCGAATCTGCCTCGCATGTATAAAGCTTTCCACCTTCAAAGAGAATCGACTTATAAGGAAGGAGGACTTCAACGAGATACCGGCCATCCTCGTCGAAAACGTCATAGAAATAATCCCTTCCCTTCTGCTTCCAATTGGCGACGAATAGGCGATTATCAGCATCGACGAGAAAATCAGTGTAAGCGGAGTGATATTTGCTAAGGAAAATTTTCGAAGCGATTTCTGACGGCAGACGTGATTCCTTCAAGGCCTTTTCGCTTCGTTCCTTTACCGCCGGGCCGACCTCGATAGGATCATACTCCCTTTGAATTATCTTGGTCGTTTTACCCTGAGAGTCGATGATCTCGATCTCGTATTTCTGGGGATAACCGAAGATGATGTTATCTTTTCGATCGATCGTCCAGGCAACCATCGGTGCGACGACATTATAGGGAGAACCGATAGGAATGGATTTCAGCTCGACGACCATCGTCGTTTCGGAGTCATACTTTTTCAGGACGTCCCAGCGATGCTCCATATCCTGGACGCGGATGCGATTCATATATAACCGGCCTTGGGTATCAAAAACGGCGTTATGAGACGCCTTAATATCTTCCGTGGCGATCGTTTTCAAAAAAGCTCCGTCGCGCTCGAATATCGATAATCCCAACGGGCCGTTTCTGACGACCAATAACCGCTTCGTTTTGTCGAACGTGATTCGGCTCGGGTTGCTGAGATCCCCAGGCCCCTGACCTTTTTGGCCGAAAGACTTGAGATATTTGCCCGATTTATCGAACACCTTGATGACGACGTCTTTTTCGTCAAGAACGAAAATATTTCCCGTGTCGTCTACGGCCAGGCTCCTGACGGCCGCTAAAGAATAAGGCTCCTGGGTCGCAGCACCTCCGATAGCCATTTCTTCTTTCAGCGTTAGAATCTCGCCTTTATACTGCGGTTCTTTGGGATTGTGGACGATGGTCACATCCCCTTCTTTTTTGACTGTGCCTTTCCATTTGGCAGCGTTCTGGGAGTTCGTAGGCGATACAAGGACAAAGACCGATAACACAACGGCGCCAGCCGTCAGGAATCGGAGAGGGGAAAATCCTTTTCCCGCGAAAGATCTTTCTTTCATTGAATTAATCCTCTCTTTTAAGTAAGTGCGTCAATCCTATTCAAACTCGCAAGCCAATCGGCTGCGCCCTAACAAGAAGCTCTATTTCTCCCAGCGGGCCCGGAAGAACTTGAGAACACTCTTGAGCCGCTCTATTTCTTAATCTTCTCCAGCTCAGCCTTGATCTGCTTCAGGCGCGCATCGTAGGAAAGATTCGGGCTTCCGGCCAGCTTGATGGCCGTTTCTTCGGCCTTCAGAGCTTCGTCGTAGCGGTCCCCGTTGATATAGATTTGGGCCGCGATGTCCCAGGCGCGCGCCGTCGGGGCGATGGCGATCGCCCTCAAAACCGCTGCCAAAGCCTCGTCCAAGCGTTCTTTCCGGTTGTTCCAGTAACGGGCGTAACCCGTCAGGTATGGCGCTTTATCCTGGATTTTCTTGGCGTACTCGGGCCCATAGATAGCGAGGGCCTTGTCGGGCTTTTTCAGTTGGAAATAGATATCGGCCGCGGACTCGAGAAAATAGGGATTCTCCGGATCTAGCCGGAGGGCCGTCTCCATCATCGCGACGGCCGATTCCATGTTTTTATTCATTTCGGACCAGAATCGGGCGTAGTTGATCAGGCCGTATCCGACTTGGTCGGCCTTGTCCTTCATGTATTTCCTGCCGTAGACCTCTTCGGCCTTGGTGGCGTCATCTTTAAGGAGATAGAGTTCGGCAAGGCTGCTGGTGTAGAAGTCGATCGTCCCGGGGGAAACGGTCTTCGTCAGACTCTGGATTTTCTCCGAAATTTCGATCCCTCGATCGACGTTTTGCTTGTCCTTGATGGCCCAGCGAACATAACATATAAGGATCTCAGGATCGTTGGGAAATTTTTTGATGATATTCTCGTAGTACCGGGCCGCCTCCTCGTGATTCGGCGTTGCATAATAGTAGTTTAGAAGACTCAAGACCGCTTTTTTCATCATCCGGCTCGAAGGATATTTGGCCATGAATCCGCTCATCGGCCCGGGATCGGGTTTCCCGCCGGCACCCTCCGCCGCGGCGAG
This sequence comes from Candidatus Aminicenantota bacterium, assembly GCA_026393865.1. GTDB lineage: Bacteria > Acidobacteriota > Aminicenantia > Aminicenantales > UBA4085 > JAPKZI01. Next base: position 15,779 of record JAPKZI010000116.1, on the reverse strand, counting down.
AGCCAAGGAGAACTCGGCGAATTCGGCGCAGGAGATGAGCTGGCCGTCGGACTCCGTCATCCCCCGCGTTCCCTGGGGATCGGCGGCGATCACTTCCTTGTACAATTCCAGAGACCGGGCTTTCCCGTCCCGTCTCTGGCCGTATTTCCGCGCCAGCTTGGTCGCAACCTCGACATCGGCCGGGGCCTTGGCGTGCCGTTCTAAGAGGACTTTGAACGTATCGACGCCCCGGAAGACTTTAAGAACCCGTTCATGATGTTTTTCGGCCGGAGGCGCATATCCGGGGAGCCAGTCGACCTCGGTTCCGTCCCCCTCGAGGAACAGAGCCGTCGGCGTTCCGCTCATGGCGAATCGGGCGAAGATCTGCTCGCCAATCTTGTCCCCGACAGTCGCCCGGTAGAGGATAAAATTGTCGGTCAGGAACTTCGCGTATTTCGGATTGTCGTAGTACTGCTGGCCCAGCAGTTGGCAGCTCGCTCAGCCCGATGAGAAGAAGTCCACCAGGACCATCTTCCCTTGGGACTTGGCCTTGGCCAGGGCATCGTCAAGCGAACCGGTCAACCAAGTCTGGGCAGAAGCCGAAGACCAGGCAAAGAATCCGATCAAACAGAAGACGAGGGCCGATTTTCGCATTGAAGCCTCCCAAATCGATAAACGCCGCATTCGCTGATTCCACTTCATTGTAATATATCGCTTCCCTACGATCAAACACATGAATGATTCATTAATAGAGACCACCGGCCGAGCAAAATATCCCCATATAGCTTTCTGTTAATAATTACGACAAAACAAAGAAAAACGTCAAGGCCTCGAAGGCGGAGCTGGCCCCTGTCTTCCCCCCGACGACTTGCCCGGGATATTTTAACACTGCGTCCAGAAATCAATATTCATCGGTCGACAACCTTCGTCGCTCCCGTCTGAGGCGACCGCATCATCTGTGCCTACTTCAGCCCATACAGGCGATTGCGTCCGTTGTATTTTGGCCTTGACTGTGATATTCCACTTGGAAAGGTCAAATCCTATGCTCGAGGACAAAGCCCTGCAGAAAAAGGCCGCCCTCATCATCATCGCCCTCGTTTTCCTTTTTTCCCTCGGCTTCTCTCTGTTCATCAACCTCCCGGCCATCGATCAGAATTTCCTGTTCGCCGACCAGGCGGTCTACTACGCGCTGACCCAGAGCATCGCCCATGACTTCGACATGGAGTACACCAAGAAGGACCTGGCCCGCTACTACCACGACTTCGATGCCGGGCCGCAGGGCATCTTCCTGAAGAAGGCTCAGAACGGCAAGATATTCTTCGCCAAGTCCTGGGCTTATTCTCTGTTCGCTGCACCTTTTGTCCGGATGTTCGGGTATAACGGCTTCCTGGTTTTTCATTCCTTCCTCTTGCTCATCGTCATGCTTTTAGGGTTTGCCTATTTCTCCCGGGCTAATTCACCTCTTACATCTATCTCCTATCTTCTGACCTTCCTCATGGCTTCTGTGGCCGGGGTGTACTTTATCTGGATCTCGCCCGATTTCTTCAACTTCTGCCTGGCTTTCATCATCGTTTTCCTCTGGATCTACAAGATTAAACGCCGGGACGCGCCGCCCCACTCGAATCCGGCCGGAGTGCCTAACTCCTTCCTCCTCTCGCCGGGGTCGGACTACCTGGCCGTCTTCCTGGTCGGTATCGCGGTCTTCTCCAAGCCGCCCAATATCGTCCTTCTGGGCCCACTCGTCCTCTACGCTCTCTATGAAAAAAAATTCTTCAAGGCGCTGGGTCTTGCCGTCATCTTCTTCCTGACAATCGGGCTCCTTTTCGGAGCCAATTATTTTCTCACCTCGGACTGGAACTACCAAGGCGGTGAACGCAAGACATTCATCGGCCATTTCCCGTTGGAGAAAGACAACCTGACCTTTGACAACCTAGGCGACTCCATGACGTCGGAGAATTACTTCCAGCGCTTCCTGATTCCGGCCAAGTTCATCCCCTACAATATCTTTTATTATTTCTTCGGCCGCTTTACCGGCATCGCCTGGTATTTCTTCCCGGCCTTCCTCGCTCTCCTGCTGTTTTTCCGGGCGAAACGCCGGTTCCACGACTGGCTGACCCTAGCCGCCCTGGCCGGAGGGATCCTGATCTACATCGTCCTCACTCCCGAGTTCTACGGGGGCGGAGGCGGCACTCTGGCTAACCGGTATTTTCTCAACATCTACCCCCTGTTCCTCTTTTTGCCGGCCGAGAAGAAGAGCTGGCGCCAAGTCGCCCTGATCTGGATAGTAGCGGCCGTGTTCATCTCCCCTATCCTCGTCAGCCCGTTCCGATCCTCGGCCCAGCCCGCCACCCACGCCAAGAAGTTCCCGATCAAAGCGCTGCCTCTCGAGATGACCCAGGTTAACAATTTTCCCACCAATACCAACCCCGACGCATTCCGGATCCACATCTGGCCGGACAAACCCGAGCCCCAGAGAGAATTTCTCCATTTCCTGGACGACAATTTTTACGTCAAGATCGAGCCCACGGGCATCTGGACCCGGGGCGACAAGACTTGTGAGTTCATCTTGAAAACATATTACCCGCTCCGGGAGGTCGGGGTGCGGCTCCTCAACAACCCCCGGAACAATAACGAGATCACGGTCAAGGTCGAAGGCATGAGGCAGAAGATCATCCTCCAATCTAAGGAATGGGGGATACTGCGCTTCCCCGTCGGCAACGGATTCCAAGTAGAGCAGCGCTATCATTACCGGATCAAGATCAAGGCCGCCAAGGGCGCCATCCCCTACCTTGAGAACCAGGCAAGCTTGGAGCGGAGGTACTTGGGCGTCTTCTTCGAGCTCGACCTCGTTCCCAAAAAATAATATTCGACATCTGCGGAATTGAGGCCCCTTCCTCGTCTAAGCCGATACCGGGGACATTAACCATAATTCGTAATAAGCATTGCGCTCTCAACTTTTAACAAGAGAATTATAGTTAGTGTCCCCGGAATTAGAAAAGAATCTTTCTTGGAGGTCGCCACGTCGCTTCGCTCCTCGCGACGACATTTTGTTGATCGCGTTTACGCTATTTGGTTTCCGAGGTCTTCGCCGAGGCCCGCATCCGCTCTTCCGCGATCTTCTTGTATTCCAGGGGGTGAAGCGTCCGCAATTCGTGGCCGGTGATCTTCCCGTTCAGCCAGACCTTGCTCATGGGGAAGACCTCGGGATTGAGGTGGACGTTGTACATGTGCCAGATGATGATCGTCAGGAAGGCCAGGATGGCCTCGTAGCCGTGGATGATGATGAAGATGTCGTGGACCCACAACGGGAAGAGCCTGAGGGACAGCTCGACGTTCCACATGAAGAACCCGCTGAGGATCATCACCAGCGAGCCCCAGGCCACGCCGAGATACTCGAATTTCTCGATGAAGTTATAGCGGCCGAACTCCGGCTCCTCTTTGAAAAGCCAGTAGGGATGCTTGTCGAAGAAGGCTTTGAAGAGGCCCTTCTTGTAGATGAACCCGGTCAGGCCGATGTTGTGCCAGAAAACCTGGAAGGCGTCTTTGGCATCCTTGAACCGGGGCATGAGCTCCATGAAGTTGTTTCGGCCCCGCTTGGTGAAGATGGAGTAGGCGACGTGCCAGAGGATGTTGGCGATCATGACCCCGGCGGCCAGGCGGTGGAGGATGCCGCGGATGTAGAAGGCCTTTTCGAAGGCGAACAGCGCCTTGAAGATCTTCATCTCGTAGAGGACCAGGGGCAGGCCGGTGATGATGAGCGTCGTGAAGGTGACGATCAGCAGAATGTGCTGGATCCGCTCGGCGAGGTTCATCCGGAGGAAGACCTCGTCATCGCGGATGAGAGAAGGGGGGATCACGGCTTCGTCCATCGGGTTCGTATCCTGTGGAAGAGATCGGCGGCGATGAAGAGGAGGAAGACCGAGATCAGTCCGCCGATGATGACAATATAGATGATCTTGGCCACGTGGCTGCCCTGGCTCTCCGTCTTCGCGGAGACGACGTGGATCTTGCCCTTGGCGAAGTTCACCCCGGCGCCGGGGTGGCACTGGCCGCAGGTCCGGGCGAGGTTGGCCGTGTTGATCGGGGACTTGGGATCGGCCGAGGTCCGGATGTCGTGGAAGCCGTGGCAGCTGGCGCAGTTGGCTACCCGCGTTTCTCCGAATTTCGAGGCCGTCCCGTGGTAGGACGCGGAGTAGGTCTTCAGCCGGGAGGTGAGGAAACCGTATTGGCGCCCCAAGCGCTCATCGTCGTGGCAGCGGGAGCAGACGGCGGCGATCTTGGTCGCGTAGACGCGGGAGCTGAGGTCGGTGGGGGACAGGATGCCGTGCTCGTTGTGGCAATCGGTGCAGACCGGGACGTCCTTGACGCCCCTGACGTAGTCCTTGCCGTGGACGCCTTCGAGATAGTCTCTCTCGATCCCGACGTGGCACCGGCCGCAGGTCTTGATGATAAACTTGCGGGACACGCGCGACAGGGGATCGCCGGCGGCCTTGACCTCATGGCCTCCGTGGCAGGTCACGCAATTGGCCGACAGGCTCAGCCCGGCTTTCTGAAGGGCCTTGTAGTGGACGCTCTGCTGGTACTGCCGGACAAAGGCTCCTCCGTTCTTGATCTTGACCCGTTCGAGGTGGCACCGGTCGCATGTATCCGGGATGTTGATGGAGAAGACCGATGACTCGAAGTCGTCCTTCTTCCGGATGTCGTGCGCTCCATGGCAGTCAGCGCAGGTCACGACGATCGGATTCTCCACGCGGTGGGGCTGCATGTGGACGCTGGACTTTAGCTGGGCGGCCTCCTGATCGTGGCAGGCTGAACAATCGACGGGTTTGAGCTTCTCGGCGTGGGGGAAGTCCTTGACCTTCTTCAGGTCGGCGTGGCAGTCGGCGCAGCCGATCTCCGCCTGGCCGTGAACGGAGGCTTGAAATTTCTCCGCATCCAGGAACATCGATCGGCCCCGGCCGGATTTCAGGTCCTTATCGCCGTGGCAGGTCAGACAGTCATCGTCGCCGGCCGCCAGACCGGCGGAGGCGATCCAGATGACCAGGCCGATGGCCAGAAGGCCGGACCGGATCAGGGTTCGGACGTTCATGAGGTCTTGGGGGGACGGCGCCGGCTGACGAGTTCAAAGAGGAACCAGACGATCGTGAAGGCCACGACGACGATCAGAGCCCAGAGCAGGATCTTGTTGATGTAATACGGCGTTCCGGACGGCTTGAAGAGGGACTCGCGATGGATTTTGGCCTTGGCGATCTTTTCGGGCATGTTGGGATGGCAATTCGGCTGGCCGCAAGTCTTGGGAATATTGGTGGAATGGACCATGGATTGAGGATCGATCGCCGGCCGGATGTTGTGGACGCCGTGACAGTCGGTACAGTTCGCCTCGGCCTTGTCGCCCAGGCCGATGGCGATCCCGTGAAAGCTCTCGATGAAGGTCTGGATGCGGTCGGCCGGCACGCCGTATTTCTTCATGATCTCGGGCCGGGCGTGGCAGCCGGAGCAGGTATCGGGGACGTTTCGTTTCGAGGTCGGCGACGCGGCGTCCCGGACGGGGGCGACCTTGTGTTCGCCGTGGCAGTCCACGCAGAGGGGGACGTCGACATTGCCTTTCAAGGCCTGCTGGCCGTGGATGCTGTCCTTGTATTCGTCGAAAATCAGGACGTGGCATTTCCCGCAGGTCGCCGGGTCCTTGGCCTGCATATGGACCTGTCCGATGCCCTGGATGTTGTGGACGCCGTGGCAGTCGGTGCAGACGGCGGCGAAAGTCGCCAGGCCCTTCGACACGAGGGCCTTTCCATGGACGCTCTGGATGTATTCCTTGTACGGGGATTCGGCGTGAATGTTGTATTTCAGGACGACGGTCATGTTCTCGTGACAGCGGGAACAGACGAGCGGGATGTTCTGCCGGTTAACGACCGAGTCCGGGTTTTGGACGGGCTTGATGTTATGTTTGCCGTGGCAGTCCCAGCATTTCGCCACGTCCTTTTCTCCGCGTTCCAGGTAGCCCTGGCCGTGGACGCTGTCGGCGTAGAACGACGGGCTCAGCCCGGGTTGTTGGCGCTTGTCTTCACGATGACACTTGGCCGTGCAATCGACGAGCGGGATGTCCCTCTTCGGAGCGTGGGGGACGTCCTTGGTTTCCCCTCCCGCGGGGAGGGCATGGCAGTCCGAACAGGCCAGCTTGCCGTGGACCGAGCCTTCGAGGACGCTCAGTTTATGGCAGGCGAGGCAGGCCCCGTTCTTGGGGCCTGCGTTCGTCTGGCCGGGGGGCGAGCCGGCCGCCCAGGCCGACGCCGAGATCATGGCGACGACGGCGAGAAGACGGGCGATGACCGAGAGATGCTTCTTCATGATCAAATCGGGCGCCGGAAACGGTCGCCGTCGCCCCGCTGATTTCAAGATCCCGGCGCTTTACTTGGCCGGAACGGCGTGCTTGATCTTGGCCCACGCCGCGTTGAAATCGAAGCTCTTGCCGTGGGCGTTGTCGTGGCAGGTGAGACACTGCATCTTGATGGCGTCCGCGTTGGCGTAGAGCTTGAGGCCGTTCTTGACGGCTTCGTCCTTATTCTTCATGATCGTCAGGGTCTTGTAGGCGCTGCCGGGGCCGTGGCAGACCTCGCAGGAGACGCCTTCCGCTTTGAGCTCGGCGACTTTGTCGGCGAGGGGGGCGTGGCATTTCAGGCATTTGGGATCGGTGGTCGGGTCCTTGACGCCGAGAGCCTGGGCGTTGGTCGCGGCCTGGGGCGTGCTCAGGGCGGCGCAGGATTTGGCGTGATTGCTCATTTCCCAGATCGGATACTGTTGGCCTTGCTTTTCGGTCTTGTGGCAGATCTGGCATTTGGCGCTGCCGACGTAGGTGAAGTTCTGGGCGGAAGCGAACAGACTCAGCCCGAAGACGGAGAGGGCGATAGTCAGGATAATGTACTTCTTCATAAGAGGTCCTCCTTCATTTAAAGAGTTCATTTTATAAACGAAGCGCGTTTTAAAGTCAATAGAAAATCCGGTGTCGGCGGGCGGTCCGGAGCGGCCGGGCTCCAAAAAAATCCTATTTATATCCAAAAAGCATGCTGTAAATGATCAGCAGGACCAGACTGATCCCCAGGAAGAGGAGGGTGAAGCCGAAGGCGCGGATGGCCCACTTCCGCCGGGGGGAGATCTCGGTCAACCGCATGACCTTCTTGAGCTTGTCCTCGTCCTTCAGGTAGCGGTATTCCTCCGGGCGGTCCTTCCGGTATTCGTCGAGGGGCACGATGCCGGTGAAGATGACCGGGTCCAGGGGGAAAGATTCGGGCCGGAGATGGGTGTTGAAGAAATGGACGGTGAAGATGAATCCGACGGCGAGCAGGGCCTCGTCGCTGTGGATGATCATGGCCACGTTGATCAGCCAGCCCGGCAGGAGCTTGGTGAAGAGCTCCGGGAACCAGAGGATCAACCCGGACAGGCCGATGACGCCCACGCCCCAAAAGACGGCCATATAATCGAATTTTTCCCAGTAGGTCCAGCGTCCGTAATCCGGCCGTGGCCCCAAACCCAGGAACCATTTGATCGAGCCGACGAAATCCCGGAGGTCCTTTTTGTTGAACCAGAGCGAACGCCGGCCGAAGATCATCTGTTTCCAAGGGGTCTTCGTCCGAATTTTCATCTGGATCAAACTGAAGATATGGGCGGAGAAATACCCGAACGTGAGGAGGGCGCAGAAGCGGTGGATGCGGCCGGCCGCCCTGACGCCGCCCAGCAGGTCGGCCAAGGTCTGGGCCCAAGGCATGTTGGCGAATTTGAGGGTCATGCCCGTCAGGGCCAGGCCCATGAAGCTGACGATGACGAAGAGGTGGGTCAGCCGCTGGCCGCCGGTAAAACGCTGGACGTAATACCGCTTGTGCGTTTTCTCTTCGAGCTTTTTCTCTTTGAGGTATTTGAAAGAGCGCGGCATCCAGAGGATCGTATGCACGCCGAAGAAGCTGAAAACGCCGATCAGGAGGAAGGTCATGGCCCAGAAGGTGAAGTAGAGGACGGGGTACTTCTGTTTGTCGTGGTGCGTGGCGTGGGTGAGGTAGCCCGTGAAGCGGCGATTGGCCTCGGGATGGCAGGTCTGGCATGTCTGGACGACGTTCCGGAATCCGACCTTGGAGGCGGGATCGTTCAGGCCCTTGATGTCGTGCGCGCCATGGCAATCCGAACATCGGGCGGCCTTCAGGTAGCCCAGCGTGTAGGCTTTGCCGTGAAGCGTCTCCGTGTAGGTCTCGGACAGGTCCTTATGACAGGATCCGCACTGCTGGGTGACCTCCGTCATGAACTGGTCCTGTTTGATGTCCTTGATCTTGTGGGCCGAATGGCAGTCTTCGCAGTTCGGCAGCTTCTGGTCCGACTTGGACGAGGCGAGGCTGTGGATGCTCGCGGCGTACTCCTTGTAGATGCCCTGGTGGCAGGTGGCGCAGGTGGCGGGGATGTTCTTGAAGTTGACGGACGACTGGGGGGTGTCTTTCTGGAGGATCAGATGGGTGTTGTGGCAGTCGGTGCAGATGGCCACGGGCAGCAGGCCCTTCTTGACCAGGCCCATCCCGTGGACGCTGCTCGAATAATCCGAAAGGACGTTGCCCTGGGGATTCCTGTCCTTGTTCTCCGCCGCGAGCCGGCCGTGGCAGTCCCCGCAGAGTTTGGGGATGTTCGTCCGGTAGGTCTTGTCCCGCTCGTCCTTGGGCGAGATCACCTTGTGCTTGCCGTGGCAGTCGGTGCAGTACGGAGATTTCGGCTTGTTCTGGAGGTAGGCCTGACCGTGATCGCTTTCAAAGTATTCCTCGGACACCTGGGCGTGACAGCTCGAACAATCGACGCGGCCGACGGTCTCGCAGGGCCGGCCCCGGAGCGGATCGATGTCCGAGTGACATTTGACACAGGCGATGTCCCGATGCACGGATCCCTGGATGTCGTCCTTGACCACGGTCAGGGGAACGGTTTTCCCGTCCTTGACCTTGTGGACGTCCGTTTTCTCGTGGCAGCGGAGGCATTCGCGGTCGGCCGTGCCCTGGACCAGGTTCGTCTTGCGGATCGTGTGCGGGCGGTGGCAGTCGGTGCAGGCGGGGATGGCCCCGGGTTTCTCCTCCCAGAGGGCTCCTTTGATGACCTTGACGTGGACCTCTTCGATCCGGGCGTGGCACTGGGTGCAGGTCTTGGCGATGTTCTGGACCGAGATCGTCGAATCCGCGCTGGTGTGGGGCAGGATACGGTGATTGTCGTGACAGTTGTTGCAGGTGGCCGTGACGATGAGGCCTTTCTTGAAGAGGGCTACGCCGTGGATGCTTTCGGAGTAGTTGGTCAGGATGTCCTTCTCCGGGATGTTGTAGACGCGGGCGACCGGCGCGCCCTCCCTGTGGCACTGGCCGCAGAGGAAGGGGATCTTCATTTTATAGGTGTTCGACTGGGGATTCTGGGGGGGGGAGCATGGAATGCGTCCCGTGACATTCCGTGCAGGTCGGCGCGTATGGGGCGCCCCGCTTAAGGGCCTTGCCGTGGATGCTGGCGTAGAAATCGTCGTCGGCTTTTTTATGGCAGAGAGCGCAGTTGACCTTTTCCAGTTTTTCGGGGTGGGGAAATTCCTTGACGGCCGCGTCGCGATGGCAGTTGACGCACTGGAGCCCCTTGTGGACGGAGGCCGAGAGAGTTTTGGAGGTCATCAGGAGCGAGACGGCGCGGCCGTTCCGGACGGTCGTCAAGCCCAGATCGGCATGGCAGGCTTCGCAGTCATCGTTGGTTTGGGGCCAGGCGGCGAGAACGCAGACCAGGAGGAGGGCGGAGAAGGTCACAAAACGGACGGCGGATGTCATCTTCATCTCTCTGCGGTCTGCGGTATATTAAATGAACGACCCGAGCGTGTCAATAGAATTACTCGGAAATGGCGGCGAAAACAACGACGACGCGGCTGTGCGGCGCCGTATCCGATCGGTGACCGGGATCAGGCCGGCTTGCGCATCGAGCGGATTTTGAGGAAGAGGGCGAGGCCGAAGAGGGCCAGGAAGAAAGTGGCGATGATGAGCCCTTTCCGGCGGAACTTGGCCTCGTCGAGCGCGGCCGCGCTCGCCTTTCCCACGTCGGCCAGCGTTTGTTCCCCTTCGGCCAGCTTTTTCCGGATCTCGTCCAGGGCCAGCCCGTGGACGAGGTTCTTAGCCGAGACGAGGACCGTGTTCACCTCCTGCAGGCGATAGGCTGGCTCGCTGACCTCGACGCCCTTCTTTTCGGCCAAGACCAGGGTGGCGCCCTCTTTTTGGATCCGGGCGTCGAAACCATCCAAGAGAGTTTTGAGCTCGCCGGCCGCCTGGTAGCCCTTGGAACCCTTGTCGTGGCACTGGACGCAGACGGCCTTGTCGGTGGTTCCGAGCATGGCCGTCGTCGGCCGCTCGATCTTGTGGTTGCCGTGGCAGGCCTCGCACTCGGATTGGCCCATGTCGTCGAAGGCCTTCTTGTGGGGGCTCTTGGCGAATAGCTCGCCCGTCGACGGATGGCACTGCCGGCAGACCGAGCCGATGGATTTCACCTCGGGCGGGAAGGCCCCGTGGTTGCCGTGGCAGGAGTTGCACGTCGGCGCGCTCATGTCTTTTTTCTCGAACAGGGCGTGAGCGTGGACGCTGTCCTTGTATTTCGTCAGCTGGTCGGTCGATATCCCGTACGGTTTCATGTAATCGGCGTCGGCATGGCACCGGCCGCAGGTCTGGGGGATGTTCCAGGGAAAGGTGGCCGATTTCGGGAATTTCGCGGTCTGGATGCCGTGGACGCCGTGGCAGTCCGTGCAAACGGCGACCTTGGCGTCGCCTTTTTTGAGGAGCTGTCCGTGCTTGCTCGTTTCGTACTGGCTGAACTGGTCGACGCGCAGGCGCGGATTGAACGTCCGCATATAAGCCGCGTCGGAATGACAGGAGGCGCAGAACTCCGGGATCTGAGTCCGCTTCGGCGCCCCTTTGAAGGTCTTGTCCTTGGCCTTGTCCTCGCTGGCCTGAGCGGGATTCCCGCCGTGGCAGTCCTTGCAGGTCAGGCCGAACTGCTGGTGGATGTCCTGGGCGAAGCTCATCGCCGGCGCCTTGAGCTCGGCCTCGAGCCCGCTGTGGCAGTCGAGGCAGCTGTTCTTCTGGGCGAAGGCGGCCAGGGGAAGGAGCGACAAGGCCGAAAAAACCGCGATCGAAAATATTTTCTTAGTCATGGCGTTATCCTTCATGGGCCTAGAGCTTCGGGACCGTGTAGGTCACGACGGTCATGACGACGATATAAAGGAGGACGATGATGCCGATCCACGTGAACACCGGGCTCGGCCGTTCGCGCGCCGCCTTCCGGTCGAGGAAGGGGGCGAGCATCCAGAAGATACCCCCGGCCATGAAGGCCAGAATAGCCAGCTGCTCGCCCTCGATGAAGAGGACGTGCGAGGGGATGAGCTTGAGCGTCGTGAACATGAAGGTGAAATACCACTCGGGCTTGATGCCGAGCGGCGTCGCGGCGAACGGATCGGCCTTCTTTCCTACCTCCCAGGGGAGGAAGACGCAGACGACGCCCACGAGGACCAGGATGAGCGTCCAGCCCAGGGCGTCCTTGTAGATGAAGTCGGGGAAGAAGGAGATCTCCTTGACCTTCTTGTCCTTGAGCCTGAGCGGGACGCTCATCCCCAGGATCTGGACGAGGAGGACATGGATGACGATGACGGTGAACGCGGCCAGGGGCAACAGGGCGACGTGGAACCAGAAGAACCGGGAGAGCGTCGCCTGAGAGACCGATGTCCCGCCGAGGATGAATCCTTTCAGCCACTTCCCGATGAAGGGCAGCGAGCCGGCGATATCCGTTCCGACCCGGGTCGCGAAATAGGACAGCTCGTTCCATGGAAGGAGGTATCCGCTGAAGCCGAAGGCCATGAACAGGATGAGGAGGAAGAAGCCCGTGATCCAGGTCAGCTCCCGCGGCTTGCGATAGGCCTTCAGGAAGAAGGTGGAAAACATATGAACGAAGAGGATGCCGATGAGGATGTTCGCCGTCCAGCTGTGGACGGAACGGATGAGCCAGCCGAACTTGACCTGGCTCATGATGAACTGGATGCTTTCGTGGGCGGCCTCGATCGAGGGCGTGTAGTAGAGCAGGAGCATGATGCCCGTGGCGACCTGGATACCGGAGAGGAAGAGGGCGATGCCGCCGAAATAATACCAGAACGAGTCCTCGTGCTCAGGGACCTTCTTGTGCTTGGCGAAGTCGAAGAGCCCCTGGAGCTTGAAGCGCTCGTCCACGTACGTGAACAGGTTTTGGCCGATCTTTTTCATCTCACGCCTTCTTCGATACGAAGATGTCCTCGCCTACGACCTCGACGATGTAGGTCTCGATAGGCCGGGGCGGCGGCCCGGAGATCACGTTCCCGGCCATATCGAACCGGCCGTTGTGGCAGGGGCAGAACAGGGTGCCCGTCGCGGCCTCGTAATTCACGGTGCAGGTCAAGTGGGTGCAGACCGCCGAAAAGGCCAGGAGCTGTCCTTCCTGGGTGTTGACCAGGATGGCCGGGACCGAACCGAACTTGAAGATCTTGGCCGTATTCGGGGCGAGGTCGCCCATTTTGGCCGCGGCCACCTTCTTCTGAACGGCCTCCGCTTGTTTGGGGGGCAGGACATAGCGGATCACCGGATAGAGGAAGGCCGCCAGCGTGGCCAGGAACGAGCCGCCGAAAAAGAAGTTGATGAAGCGTCGTCTTTCCATGATTCTATGTTTTCCCCCATGTCGAGATTTTTTCCAGGGCCTTCGTCAGCGCGTCCTCGGCGAAGGCGTGGTTATGCACGCCGAAGCTTCCGTCCTGTTCGAGCGTGAGGAGCAGCGTCTCGACGGCCGCGAGATCGGTCTTCCGGGCGTCCGAAAGAGCGGCCCGGTTCAGGACGCGCAGGGCGGTCCGTACCTCGTCCATCATCTTCTTGATCCCGCCGCGCCAGTCCTCGAACGTTTTCTCATAGTTTTTGTCGTGGCAGCTGACGCACGGGGCCGCCGTGGGCCGGACGACCTGGTCTTGCTTGGTGACGTGGCAAGCCGCGCAGTCCGTCTCGGCCTCGGCCATAACGTCCTTTTCGACCTTAGCTCCGCCGACCGTCCCCCCCTTATAAAGAATTTGCTGCAGCCCATGGCACCCTCCGCAGTCCTTCTTGGTATCCTTGTGGTGGCAGGCGGCGCAGTACGTTTTAGATGCGATGAGCTCCCCGTGTTTCTTGGCGTTGGAGTGGCACTTTGAGCAGTCCATGTTCTGAACGGCGACGTGCTTCTTGTGCGGAAAATTCAAGCCGAAGGCCGGGGCGATGGTCTCGTCGATTCCCTGGTGACAATTCAGGCAGGAGTTCGGCGTCTTTTGTTCTTTGAAGGAGGTCCGATCGGGCTTAAACGAGGAACCGGAGAGGGCCAGGGCCTGCTCGATCTTGCTCATGGAGGCCTGGAGGAGCTCCTGGGCGTAGGTGATGTTGTGAACGCTCTTGCCCCGCTCCACAATGTCGATATTGAAAGAGGCCTCGTCGAGGAGGGCTTCTGCTTTTGTCCTCTGATCGGCCTTGCCTTGGCGGATTTCCTGAGCCGCCTTCCGATAGATGCCGTTGATCGTCTGGAGCTTGGTCTGGGTCGAGGATTCCCACATCTGCAGGATCCTCCCGAAGCCCTTCCCGTGGCACGATTCGCAGGCTTGATCCCGGGAGATGGAGGTCTCGCTCTTCAGCAGCCGGCCGCCGGTCTCCTCATGAAACATGTGGCAGCCCTTGCAGCTCAGGCCTTTTTCGAGCATGACGTTGGGCCGGGGATGGTCGACGCCCTTGCCGCCTTCGCCGGTGTAAAGGATCCGCTGAGCTTGATGAGACCCCGTGTGGCAGGTCTTGCAGTCGGCGATCGTCTCCACATCCTTGACGATCTTGTGCTGGATGGCCAGGTGGCACTGGGTGCATTCGATCTTGTTCTTGGCGATGTGGTTGGTATGGATGAGGTTCGTGTCGTCGTATTTGTCCAGCCGCTCCTTTTCGAAATGACACTTGAAGCAGTTTTCCCGCGGCACGACGCCGTCGCCGACGATGACCTGGCTGTGGCATTTGTCGCAGGCGAAGGCTTTGTCGTAGACGATCTGGTGATTGTACCGGGACTTGTCCGAAACGAGAAAATCCTTTTTATGGCAGTTGGCGCAGGCGCTGACCTGAGGGAAATTCTCGGTCTGCTTGAAATGGCAAATGAAGCAGCTGCTTTCGGTGACGGTGATGTGCTGACCTTGGACGATCTGGGAGTGGCAGCTCGTGCAGCGGAGCTGTTTGCCGCGGCGGAGATCGGCGAAGTGGGCCTTGTGGTCGAAGGCGACGGTCTTGAACTGGACCGGGCCTTCGAGGAGCCGTTTGTCGTGGCAGCCTTTCTGGAGGCAGCTCTCGTCCTGGATCTCGGCCCAGGGCTTGGATTTCAGGTAGAGTTTGGTCCAATAGCGGCCGACCATGACCAGGCCTTCCAATTTGGCTTTAATGGTGTTCCGGATCCCCGGCGGATAATGGCAGACCTTGCATTCGATCTCTTTGTGGGAGGAGGTCTGCCAGCTCTGATAGAACGGTTTCATGTAATGGCAGGTCGAACAGAACTTGGACGTCGAGGTCAGCTCGACCGAAGCGACGAAGACGACAAGGAGGACGCCCAGGGCGATCAGTACCGTCTTGGGCCGGATCCTCCGCTTCTTCTTTTTGGGAGCGGGAGCGGGCTGAGAAGAGCCTTCAGCCCGGCCGGGGGGCGGAATTGGACGTCCGTCGGGCGATTCGCTTAAAGGCGGGCGTGGATCATCCATAATAGTAAATCCTTATAAAGCCGGGAACACGCACCGATTTAAAACGGGGACACGTACCGAATGCTTTGATTCGGTGCATGTTCCCATTTATTTTGTCCCCATATCTTATGCATAGCTGTGAAGACCGGACAGGAGATAATTCACGCCGAAGTAAGTGAAGAGGGCGGCCAGGAAGCCGATGATGGCGATAATCGCCGATCGTTTTCCTTTCCAGCCCATGACGATCCGAGTATGGAGGTAGAGGGCGAACACGATCCAGGTGATGAGGCTCCACATCTCCTTCGGGTCCCAGCTCCAGTAGGTCCCCCAGGCCTTGTAGGCCCAGACCATGCCGAAGACGAGCCCGCCCAGCGTGAACAGGGGGAATCCGACGGCGATACAGCGATAGCTCACGGAGTCCATCCGGTCCCGCTTCTCCGGTTCCTTGGCCGCAAGGTACATGAGGCTGGTGATAAAGGCGACGGCGAAGAACGCCTCGCCGAGGAGCGTCAACGAAACGTGGAGCCAGAGCCAATAGCTCTGGAGGGCCGGGACGAGCGGGGTCACGTCCTTGGGCATGAGCGGCGAGGAGGCCAGGGCGACCAGGCCGATGGCGATCAGCATGAGATAGGGCCCGATCCTCGGGACGCCGAATTTCTTATCGATGATGATGAAGGCCAGGACCGAGGCCCAGGCCAGGAACGACAGCGATTCGTACATGTTGGTGAACGGGGCGTGGCCGCTCTCCACGGTCCGGACGATCAGGGCCGCGGTGTGCAGGACGAGGCCGACGATGGCCATGACCGATCCGATCTTGGCCCGGTCGGGTTTTTTGGAGAAGAG
This sequence comes from Candidatus Aminicenantota bacterium, assembly GCA_026393865.1. Taxonomy (GTDB): domain Bacteria; phylum Acidobacteriota; class Aminicenantia; order Aminicenantales; family UBA4085; genus JAPKZI01. The sequence continues at coordinate 184 of JAPKZI010000116.1, read as the reverse complement.
GAAGGCCAGGTAGAAGAAGGCCGATATAATATAAAGGATGAAGGTCAGAAGAAAGATGGTCGATTCGGTCATTTCGATCTCCTTAGAGCGGACGCGATCTTTTCGAACTCGGCGCCGAAGGCCTCCCGGCTTTTGGCGGCGATGCCGCCCGCGATGAGTTCGGTCTTGCCCTGGCTCTCCTCGA
>JAPKZI010000031.1 GCA_026393865.1 Candidatus Aminicenantota bacterium | reverse complement strand
CTGCTGACCCTGATCGGCCGCTACCGGCCGGATGAGCGCTGGGATGTCAACATTCGCTGGAATTTTGCCGGGGGGATCCCGTACACGCCGTTCGATATCGAGAAGTCGATGGCCTCGGATATCGGAATCCTCGACAGGTCGAAGTACTTTTCCGAGCGCTATCCGGACTATCATTCTCTTTTCGTCAGGGTCGATCGTCGCTTCGTCTTCAAGAAGGCGGTCCTGTCCGTATACTTGAGCTTGATCAACGCCTACAACCACGAGAATATCGCCCGCTATTATTGGAACCGGACGGACAAGACCGTATCGGCCGTTAACCAGATTCGACTCATTCCCGTGTTCGGCGTCGAGTTGGAATTCTGAACCATGCCCCTAACCTCGTTCCGGTTCGATCCTTCCCTGACCCGGAAATTCATCGATTTCGGCTATTCGCTCTTTCGGAAAGACACCCGCATGATCACACATCCGTCCGTTCCCGCGCGTCGTCTCCCGGGGAAAATGGGCCACTCCGTTTATCAGCGGTTTCTTGGCCTGACGGCGATCATCGGTCTCTCTTTATTCATAGGCGTTGATCTGAGGGCTGGCGATCCCTCCTCGGGACGATTTCGTCCGCCCGGATTATTCTCCCTCTCCTCGGCCCATCGCCCAGCCGCCGGCGCCAACCGATTTCGGTTGGTCGATCGTCAGGGAGGCGCGCCCACGGATTCTGATTCCGAGGTCCGCCCCCCCAAAAAGCTCGGCCGGGCCGTCCTGGAATATTTTGCCGTTATCGCCGTTCCGCAGGCGCTCTATTGGGCCAAGTACCGGGGAGTGACCAAGCCGTGGCATTACCGTCTGACCTGGGAGGACCAATCCGAACGGTTCTTCACCTTCCGGGCCTGGAAGTTCGATTCCAACTACTTTTTTTTAAACTGGATGCATGGTCCGACAGGAGCGCTTTACTACAATATCGCCCGGAGCAATCATCTGAACCGATTCGAATCGCTCTTATTCACCCTCGGCGGATCCTTTTATTGGGAATATATCACGGAATGGCGGAACGTCATCTCCATCAACGACAATATCTTTACCGTGCTGGGCGGAGTCCCCATCGGGGAAACCTGGTATGTTTTGGGCAAGTATTTCCTTTCCAAACCCGGGATCATCAACGGCCTCCTCAGCTTTCTCAACCCGGTCTTGAAGTTCAACCGCTGGCTCGATCGGAAGGCGGTCCCGGCCTTATCGCGGGAGCCGGATCCCGGTTGGCATGATTTCCGGCTCTCGCTGGGAGGCTGGACAAATCCGGCCCGGGGTCGAGAGCGGTCCGGCTTGAACTTGTTCACGGGAGTCGACGCCCAGCTCCTCAGTATTCCCGACGCGGAAAAGCCGGGAGACCTCCGGCAGAAGGTCGGCTCAACACTGTTCAGCGAGATGTCGTTCGACATGATCACCGCGGGGGGGCGCGTGGACGAGATCGGCTTCTTTTTCCGGTCCGTTTACGTGGGGTCCTTCCGGAAGAACATCGGTCCGGACCTCAACGGATATCGCTTTTATGTGGGTTTGGGTTCGGCCTTCAGCTACTTCAAGCAGCGGAGCGTCGCGTTCTATGATTCCGGCCGTATTGTTGTCAAGGACATCCAGCTCTTAAAGCTGGAAGAGCCGCGGAATTTTCGGGATAAGTTCGCCACGGCTCATGTCCTCGGTCCCGTGTTCGATCTGACCGTCCGCCGCGGCAGGTTCCGGGCCCGGGTGATGGCCGACGCCTATCTCGATTTCTCGCTGGTCAACGCCCTGGCCCTGAACGATTACTCCGCCACCCGCGATATCACCGGAGCGAAAACCACGTTGGTCTATTACGGCTATTATTACGGGATCGGAGGGAGCCTTTCCCTCCGGCTTGACCTCGATTTTGGACCGCTCGAATTTCGCGGGCTCTTCCGCGGGCACGCCTGGGGATCGATCGAAGGGCGGGACCATTTCCAGAAGGAAGTCCGCGATGATTTTCACCTTGCGGATTCGCGGACGTCCCTTCGTCTCAGCGCCGGCTACCGATTCGGGACGTCCCCCCTCGTCCTCGTCCTGGCCTACGAAAACATCGGCCGGAGAGGTTCGCTCAAGGACGTCTTGAAGAAGGAGACCGAATCCCGTTTCTTTGCCGGGATCCTTTTCAGGTTTTAGCCGAAATGTTGGGTCGAATCATCCCCGCCTTGCCGGAGGCGATGGATCCCCGTATAATAAAATCCCTCGAAGGCCCATGAACGACTCGGATTCCCCGCCCCAAAAATTTGAATTCCGGAGATCTTTAAAAGACGCCCACCGGTATCCCGTCCTCAAGCCTCTTCGGATCGAGCGCTTCTGGACCCGGCCGCTGGCCTCGCTCGTTGTGCGCGCCGTCTTCCGTTCCCGGGTCATGCCCGATCATCTGACCTGGGCGGCTTTCGTCATGGGCCTGGCCGGCGCCGCCGCGTTTTTGGACGGGTCATACACCTATTTCATCGTCGGTGGAATCTTGGTTCAGCTCGGGTCGATCCTGGACTGCGCCGACGGCATGTTGGCGCGCGCCCGCGATCAGTCCACGGAACGCGGCGCCTTCCTGGACCTCATGCTCGACCGGATCATCGACTTCATTGTTCTTGGCGCCCTCACAGTGGGAACGTATAGATGCCTCGGCAGCCTCGCCGTGGTCATCACGGCTCTCATAGCCACCGCCCTGAATTTCCTGCAGGCTACGCTCTATTACCTCCTCCTCATCTATCGAAAGGACCAGAGGATGGGCCGGCAGGCCGAGGTGAGGGGTTTTGCTATTTTTTTGCTTATGCTTTTCTCGGTCCTTAATAGACCGCACTACTTTTTCTATGCTCTATTCGGGGAAGCCCTGATTTCGATCTTCTATCAAGCCTTCCGTTTCTTCCGGCCCGCTCGGGGGTGAGGGGACGAGCGCGGCGCGGCCGTTCCCAGCTTCGATTTCAATCCAGACGTCGAAATGCCCGTCGTATAGGGCAAATAAACGATCTTCACTCCGACCGATTTCAGTTTCCGTTCATAGTCCTTGAAACGGCCGGTTTCAAACCAATCGTCGCCGATGAACATGACGTCGAACTTCAGTTTTTTCCACATGACGAACTTGTCGAGGTCGTCCTGGGGAATGGCCAGGTCGACGGCCTTGAGGCCGCTGATGATCTCCAGCCTTTGGTCGAAGGGAACGAAGACCTTCTGATTCTTGTAGCCGACGAGTTCGTCGACGGTCACGCCGACGATCAGCCGGTCGCAGAGGGCCTTGGCCCGCTGGAGGATCCGGAGATGCCCGACATGAAAAAGATCGAACACGCCGCTCGCGTATCCGACAATCTGTCGCTTCTTTATCTCGGGCCCGTCCATGATGACATCCTTCTCTCTTATGGAATAAATCTTCGCTCTCGTCAGAATAGCTCAAGGCAGAAGCAAAAGCAACGGAACCGAAGGCCGGCCGGCGAACGGAAATTTCCTTTCCTTTCGTCAATTCGCTCCTTTTTCCCCCCGCCGAAATAAGCTAAAATGAAAGGCTCGAAATTATATGCGTCCCAAAGGAGTTATCCGACATGAAAAAGGCCCTCATTTTATTGTCGATCTTAGCCGTTATGACCAGCGCCTGCGCTAAAAAGGAGCCTCCGCCGCCGCCCCCGGCGCAGGAGGTCAATCCCTTCTTCACCGCCTGGACGACACCGTTCGAGACCCCGCCGTTCGACAAAATCAAGGAAGCCCACTACCTGCCCGCCTTCCAGGCCGGGATGGACCAGCAGAAAAAGGAGATCGAAGCCATCGCCGGCGACCCGGCCGCCCCGACCTTCGCCAACACCATCGAGGCCTTGGAAAAAAGCGGCGAGCTGCTGACGAAGGTCGGCAACGTCTTCTATAACCTGACCTCGGCCAACACGAACGACGAGATGCAGAAGATAGAGAGTACGGTCGCCCCGCTCCTGGCCAAGCACCAGGACGACATCAACTTGAACGCCAAGCTGTTCGAGCGGGTGAAGGCCGTCAACAGTCAAAAGGACAAGCTCGGCCTCAATCCAGAGCAGGCCCGTCTCCTCGACAAGTCCTACAAGAACTTCGTCCGGGGCGGGGCCAACCTCGACGAAACCAAGAAAGCCGAGTTCCGCAAGATCAACGAGGAACTATCCGTCCTGACCCAGAAGTTCGGCCAGAACGTCCTCAAGGAGGACAACGCTTTCGCCCTGGTCATCGATAAGAAAGAGGACCTGGCCGGGCTTCCTGAACCGGTCATCCAGGGAGCCGCCGAAGCGGCCAGGCGGCGCGTTCAGGAGGGAAAATGGATCTTCACCCTCCATAAGCCGAGCTGCATCCCCTTCTTCCAGTATTCGGCGAAGCGGGACCTCCGGGAAAAACTGTTCAAGGCTTTCATCAATCGCGGCAACAACGCCGACCAGTTCGACAACAAGGCCAACGCGGCCAAGATCGCGGCGCTCCGCGTGAGACGGGCCAACCTCCTCGGGTACAAAACGCATGCCGATTTCGTCCTCGAAGAGAACATGGCCAAGAACGCCGACAGCGTGTATAAGCTACTGACCCAGGTCTGGACGCCGGCGCTCGCCACGGCCAAGAAGGAGGCCGCGGAGCTCCAAGCCATGATGAACAAGGAAGGCATCGCTGGCCGGCTCGAGCCCTGGGACTGGTGGTATTACGCCGAAAAGCTCAAGAAGGCGAAATACGACCTGGACGATCAGGTCCTTAAGCCCTATTTCAAGCTCGAGAACGTCCGCGAAGGCGCATTCGCCGTGGCCAACAAGCTCTGGGGATTGCAGTTCGCCGAGAGGACGGACATCCCGAAGTATCATCCGGACGTGAAAGTCTACGAGGTCAAAGAAGCCGACGGGACACACATCGGCATTCTCTACACGGACTACTTTCCCCGGCCGAGCAAGCGCGGCGGCGCCTGGTCCAACACCTTCCGCAGCCAATCCGCGCGCGGCGGCCATAAGGTCACCCCCGTGGTCTCCAACAACGGCAATTTCTCCATGCCCATCGGGGACACGCCCTCGCTCCTGACCTTCGAGGAGGCCGAGACCCTCTTCCACGAGTTCGGCCACGCCCTCCACGACCTGCTCTCCGACTGCACCTACGAAGCGCTGGGGGGGACGAACGTGCCGCGCGACTTCGTCGAGCTGCCCTCGCAGCTCATGGAAAACTGGGCCGGCGACCCCAAGGTCATCAAGACCTACGCCAAGCACTATCAGACGGGCGAGCCCATCCCGCAGGCGCTTATCGACAAGATTCAGAACGCGAGCCTGTTCAACCAGGGTTTCACCACGGTCGAATATACGTCCGCCTGCTACCTGGACCTGGACTGGCACACCCTCAAGGAGGCTGTTGAACAGGACGCCCTCAAGTTCGAAAACGCTTCGATGGCGAAGATCGGGCTCATCCCCGAGATCGTTGTCCGCTACCGGAGCCCCTACTTCCAACACATTTTTTCCGGCGGCTACTCGTCGGGCTATTACAGCTACCTCTGGTCGGAGGTCCTCGACTCCGACGCCTTCCAAGCCTTCAAGGAAACGAGCCTCTTCGACGCTAAGACAGCCCAGAGCTTCCGCCAAAACATCCTGTCGCGGGGCGACACCGACGAGCCGATGGCCCTCTACAAACGATTCCGCGGCCGCGAGCCCAAGGTCGAGCCGCTGCTGAAGAAACGGGGGTTCTTGAAATAACCCGGCGACGTTCAACGGCTCCTTCAGGAATCGATCGAGGAGATCGTCTCGGGAAAATAGGATTCCAAGGTCTCGTTCAGCCGCGGTCTCTCAGCGCAGGGAGATAATAAAGCGGAAGTCGCCTTTCTTGGTGACCCAGCCGCTTTTGAAATAAGCGACCACGCCGTCGAGCTGGAAGCTGACCGGACCGGTCCCGAGACGGACCGGGTTTCTCCTCGATATCCCGGGACAGACGAGGCGGCCGATGCGGCCCTCATCGTTCAATTCGGTCAGGCAGGGCCGGTCGAAAACTTCGACGACACCGTCCTCGTTCTTCAGGACGATCCAACGCCCGTGAATGATCTTTCCGGCGCCCACGGCCTCCATGGACGAAGGATCCAGCATTTCCAAGCGCAGGGGAATGCGGCCGGAAACGAACTCGACGCAGGTCCCCAGGCGGGCGTCGAACGTCTTCAGCTTCTCTTTGCGTTCGCCCTCGTTTTTCCATACGGCGGACGCGGCCCGCTCCCGGAAGGTCCGCATCTCCACGGAGGAAAATTCGGACGGAGGCGGTCCTTCGCCTAGGACCGCTTCAAGCCGGTCTTCCATATAACCGAACTCGTTCGCCTCCATGGCCCCCTTCCAACCGGCGTCCAAACGGTCCAATAGATCGGCCGCCCAACGGCCTTCGAAGTATCCGGATTCCCGGACGGCTTTGGGCGCGAATCCGACGGCCGGGACGCCGTCGAAAGCAGGCCGGCCGCAGGCGAGATACTCGATATATTCGGCGATCCCCTCGAATCGAAGCAGTTCCTTTTCGTAGACGGAGTGCCGGCGCGTCAGGACGCCCAGCCTCTGACGCCGGATGTTCATCGCCGCCCGGGCCCAGCCGGCCGCCGCCTCGTCGCGTTCGGCGGCAATGGCCCTGCGCAGCGCTTCGATCTCCATCGTCCGGAGGGTCACAGAAACCGCCGTATCGAGCGGATAATCCAGAAGCACGGCGTCGTTAGGGCGCCAGTCCGGATGGGACAGGGCTTGAAACACGTGAAATTTCTCGTGGATGACGATCCCGGCCATTTCGGCCAGGGAATAGGGCTTTCCCGTGACCGGGGAGTCCAGCTTCAGGAGGAAGGTCGCTACCCAGGTGTCATCGAACCGCGTCCGCCGGTTTCCGAACACGGCCGGGTGTTGCCCGTCAAAAACACAGACATCGTCCCAATTGGGCACGGGATGGAAATTCTTCGGCGGATTGGGAAAATTGAAGAGATACGTGTTCCGATAATCGTAAAGGGCGACCGGGATCGCGGCCGGCTTAAACCCGGGCCAGAGGGGGGCCGATTCCAGGCGCCTGACCTCCGCCATTAAAGCGAAGACGTCGGTCCGGACATCGGCCGGAACGCCGGAGCCGGGCCAAAGAGCGGATACGAGGGAAACAAGGAAGACGATGAACGGCAGCCGGACAGGTCCCTTACCGCCGCGGGGAATACGCCCGAACCGGAAAAGAGGAGGGATAAGCATCATCCTCTTCCGTTGCAATTATTATGCCAGGGAAAAAGGGGCGTGTTCAGGCGGGGGCGGACGGCGACTCGTAAATTTTCTTTCCGTCGGCGGATTTTCCGGGGTGAAGCCGGCTCAGTCGGCGATGAAAACCTTGGCTCCCGAATCCGAATGAACGAGGTGGGGATTGGCTTCGTCATCGCCGACCTGGAAGCTCATCCCGGCGGTCATTTTTCTCTCCCGCCCGTCCTTGAGCCGGACGAACAGCTCGCCTTCGAGAACGTAAAGGACGTGGCCCCGGCCGCACCAGTGATCGGCTTTATATCCCGCCGGGAACTCCACCAGCCGGACGCGGAGCCCTTCCGCTTCCCAGGTCCGCCAGAACGCCGTGCCGGTCTCGCCGGGATGGACGGTTTTAGGCAGTGTGATCAGATCCGTGACGGTGAAGGGAATGGCCGGAATCTTCATAGCGTCTCCCCATTGTAAATCCGGAGGCGGGCGCCGGCCCGTCTTCCGTGTTCACTTCTTGCCCAGCTCGAGGGCCCGCTTCAGCCTTGGCACGAAATCCCGCTTCTTCTCGAACCCCACGAGCCGGACGTCGGCAATCTCCTTGCCATCCGTGCCCAGGAAGACGTACGTGGGGACACCCCTGACCATATAGCGTTTGTAAAGGTCCTTGATCACAGGGTCGGTGTCCGTCGTCAGGTTGGACCGGAGCATGACGAAATCCCGCGACGCGGCGATGACGGCGGGATCGGTGAACGTCAGCTTGTCCATCTCCTTGCAGGCGATGCACCAGTCGGTAAAGAAATCGATGAAGACGGGGTTGCCGTCGCGGGCGGCCGCGAGGAGTTTCTCCTCGGAATAGGGCTGCCACTGGATGCCGAGGCCGGTCACGGCCCCGCCTTTCTCGGCCGAGACGGCCTGCAGCCTGGCGGCGATCCCTTCGTCCAAATAGTCCTGGATGCCCGTGACCGCGAAATTGAGGGCGAGGGCGAAGAAGATCACCCCGAAGACGTTGCGGACGTAAGGAAAAGCCTTGCCCTGAGTGTTCGTCGGCTCGATCCAAGCCATGTAGATGCCTGCGACGAGCATGGTCAGCGCCTGGGCGAGATTGTAGAAGAGCGCGTTCGGGAAGAGGGTCTCCAGAAAATAGATGGCCATGGCGATGAGGATGAAGCCGAAGATCGTCCGGACCCAGACCATCCAAGCCCCCGAGCGCGGGATGCGGTTGAGGCTCCCCGAAAAGACGCCGAGGAGCAGGAATGGGATGCCGAGCCCCAGGGCCAGGACGAAGAACAGCGAGAACCCGAGAACGACGTTCCCCCGGTTGCCGACGTAAGTCAGGAGCCCCAGGACGAAGGGCCCGATGCACGGCGCGGCGATAATGCCGCAGGTCAGCCCCATGAAAAAGGTGCCGAAGAATCCCTTCTGCGAGCCGCCGGCGAACTTGTTGAGGAACGCCGGCACCCGCAGCTCATAGACGTTGAACATGCTCAGGGCCAGGAGGAACATAATGAGAGCGATGCCGACGAGCACCGGCGGATACTGCAGGGCGACGCCGAACAGGCTGCCGGTGATGGCCGCCACGACGCCCAGGATGGAATAGGTCGTAGCCATGCCAACGACATATAAGATCGAGTGGAGGACAATGCTTCCCTTTTTGCCTTGGCCCTGCCCGCCGAAATAGCTGATCGTGATCGGGATGAGGGGATAGATGCAGGGCGTCAGGTTGAGAGCCAGCCCGCCGAGGAAGACCAGGATGAAGGTCAGAAAGAGGCCCTTGTTCTCGAAGGAGCCGGCCTCTTTTCCCGGCGCGGCCGCACCCGCGGCGATGTCGGCGGCCTTCTGTTTCTGAATGTCGGTGAGATCGACCGGGGTCTTATCCTGCGGTTTTTGTTCCCCGGCCGCGCTTTTACGGGTTTCGCCTGCCGGAGGCGGCGGGACGGGCTCCTTCTGATCGGCCGCCGCCTCTTCCGCGCCTCTCATGACCGCTACCGTCCGGCTGAAGGTCACCTCGGCCGGAGGCAGGCAGGACCGATCGTCGCAGGCCTGATAGCCGAGCGAGCCTTCGATCTTCAGCTCCTTGCCTTTGAAATCCGGGGCCAGGACGACCTCGGCCGTGATCCTCACCGTGCCCTCGTAGATGGACAGAGGGTTTTCCGAGAGCTCGAGCTTTTTCACTTCGGCCGCGGGAAACGTCACTTTTTTATAGCTCACGCCCGGTTGGGTCTTGAAATCAACCGTCGTTCCGATCAGGAACGACTCGAGCGGCTGGTCGGAGTTGATGTGATAGGGCGCCCGGATATTAACCTCGAGGGTGAGAGGATAGGTCTGGCCGGCCTTGAAGGTCTCCGCGGCGGGGACGATCTCGACCACGACGATTTCCTGGTTCTGTTGGACCTGACCGGAGGCGAAAAGGCCGAGGACCGGCAGCCATAGGAGGATCGACCACAAGCGCTTCATAACGGCTCCTTAATCATCGGCGTATGTCGTTCTCTTCATTGTTGTTAGATTTCGACATTATACCAGAGGACTCAACCCGCCGACAAGGCGGCGGGAGCGGGGCCGGCCGTTGACCTAAGAAAAAGGGAAAACTATGAAGACGGCCAGGTCCCAAACGGTATGGCTGACAGCGACGAGAAGCAGGGATCTGGTCTGAAGGAAAAGAAAACCCCAGAACAGGCCGCAGACCGCGGCGGCGAGGACCAGCATCGGGTTGGCGCTGCCGGCATGGACGACCGCATAGAGGGCCGTCGCCAGCAGCCAGCCGATGAGGCCGCCGAAGTGGACCTGAAAACGGCGCTGCAGGAATCCCCGCCAGAAAAGCTCTTCTCCCGGTCCGATGAGAACGGTCAGGAGCCCGATGACGCGCAGCGGCGCGGCCCCCGCCTTGAAATGATAGACCTCTGAGATGCCCGCTCCGGCGAAGGGCAGGACCTGGCGCGACAACCAATTGCCGGCGAAGAAGATCCCGTAGAGCAGGCCCGCCGCCAGGAGGCCCAGCCCGATCTTCCAGGCCGCTCGGGACCTGAGGTCGGCGAGGAGGAACGGAATAAAATTCCTATCGAACAGGACGCATAGCGCCAGCAATAAAGCGATGTTCGCGCTCATCCACCACCAAAAATCCAGGGGGCCGACGGCGCGGTAGATGAACAGGGGAACGAAGAGGACGACGGCCAAGAAGGCCGCTAAGAAAGTGCGGCGGGGATTCGTCTTCAATTCAGCTTCAAGACCTGCTCCAGCCACAGGGCGGCGGTGCAGAGCAATCCGAAGATGAGATTATAGTTCGCCGTCGCCCCGTCGAGGATGATGAAATCCATGGGCCGGCGCGGAGCGCGGCGGCGCGTCGCCCGGCCCCATAATTGCAGCGCGCGCGGCAGGGCGAGCAGCACGACGATGAATGTCCAGGGCATGGGGACGAGCTTGGGCGAAAGGAGGCGCGGCAGGAGGATGAGACCGAAAATGATCGCCATCGAGCCGAAGAGGAGGAAGGCATAATAGGCCAGCGAGCCTTTGTCGCCCAGGATCGAAGCGAACGTCTTGACCCGGCGCTCCGAATCGGAAATCGTGTCCCGCCAGTTGTTGGCATGGAGGATGGCGATGACGAGCATGGCCATCGGCGCCGTCCAGAGGACGGGGATCCAGGAGAATTGCCCGGTCTGGACGACCCAGGCCCCGAGCCCCCCGAGAATGCCGAAATTGAGAAAGACGGCCAAGTCGCCGAGAGCGTGATATTTGAGAAGGGTATAGCCCGCCCCGATCAGAACGCCGACGGATCCGATGATCAGCAGGACCGTGCCGGTCAAAACCACCAGTCCGAGGCCGAGACCGATCCCGACGACGAAGAGGACGACCGAGCCGGCCGCGACCTGTTTGGCCGTCAGCCAGCCGCGGACGATGGCCCCGCTCACCGGCGTGACGAAGGTGTCGAGCCCGCGCCGAAAATCAAAAACGTCGCTCATCATATTGGCCGCCGAATGAAGGACCATCATGGCCAGGAGGGCGAGCAGAAAACGGAGCGGATCCAACCGCGCCCGGCCGACGACGACGGCCAGGGAGGTCCCGAAGATGACCGGCATGGTCGAGGCCGGAAGGGCCCAAGGCCGGGTGGCAAGGAGCCATTTCTTAAGCGTCGAGGGGGTTGGGACGGCGTCACTCATCGTCTTTTCCTTGAGAGGAATTCCGCCCGTTATTATAGACTAAAATCATGCGCCGCGTTCGAATATTTTTGTCGTCCATTTGACAGGGCGGGCGGACATATGCTATTAAGTCTATCTATTAAATAGGAATTAGGGCGGCTCGGCCGGGTGTTCCGGCCGCAGGAATGCCCCCAAGGAGGAACGCATGCATCACGATCGGTCCGGCATCGACCGGAGGTCTTTTCTCAAGAACGGCCTGATGGGCGTGGCCGGGATCGGCGCCCTCTCGGCGCTTCCGTCGGCCCTCAAAGGCCGGCAGAAATCCTTCACCGCGCCCACAGGGGACATCAAGAAGGACGGCTTCATCTACCGGAAGCTGGGCAAGACCGGCGTCACCCTGCCCATCGTCTCGATGGGCGTCATGAACTCGGACAATGAGAACCTCATTCGGGCCGCGCTCGACGCCGGCCTCATCCACCTCGACACGGCCCACGGCTATATGCGGGGCCGCAACGAAGAGCAGATCGGCAAGGTTCTCAAGGACCGGCCGCGTGACTCCTACGTCATCGCGACCAAGGTCCCGGGTGAGCCCGTCGCCGACAACCGGACGCGGCTGTTCACCGCCGAGACCAAGGCCGAGCCCTTCCTTGAGAAATTCGACCTCAGCCTCAAGCGGCTCGGGCTGGACTATGTGGACGCCCTCTACATCCACAACGTGATCTACCGGGACGCCGTCCTCTTCGAGCCTTTGATGAAGGCGCTCGAGTCCGTGAAGAAAAGCGGCAAGGCCCGTTTCGTCGGCGTTTCGACCCATTCGAACGAGCCCGAAGTCATCCGGGCGGCGATCGAGAGCAAGCTCTACGACGTCGTCCTGACCGGGTATAACTTCCGCAAGGACAACCTGGCTGAACTCGATAAGGCCATCGCCGAAGCCAATGCGGCGGGGCTCGGCATCATCGCCATGAAGACGCTCGCCGGCGGATATTTCGACCGGGCCCGGAAGGAACCGATCAATGTCAAAGCGGCCTTGAAATGGGCCCTCAGCAATCCCGGCATCACCACGGCCATCCCCGGGATGACGTCCTTCGACCAGCTCGAACTCAATCTGAACGTCGTCAAGGACGTCAAGCTCACCGACGACGAGAGACGGGACTTGAGACTCGTTCCCCAGGAAGGCGGGCTTTACTGCCAGGGCTGCAACCAATGCCTCGAACAATGCCCCCGAGATCTGCCCATCCCCTCCCTGATGCGGAGTTACATGTACGCCTACGGCTACAGGAACCTCGGCGAGGCCCATGACCTCGTCGCGTCGCTCAAGGTCGGGGAAGACCCATGCGGGAGCTGCGAGCGGTGCGCCGTCCGCTGCGCCTATGGATTCGACGTGAAGGAACGGGCGACGGACATCGCCCGGCTGCAACGGCTGCCGGCTGATCTTTTTGCCTAAGCGGGAGAAAAGCCCTTAACCAAAACGGGGACGCATCACTTTTTCTGAAAACAGGCCATTCTGAATTCTGACTCCTGAATACTGTCTGCCTGAGCAGCTACGATTTATATTCGCAGGGCCGGACGTCATTCGGCCTGAGCTTCTTATTGATCCCATAGACCAGGAGTCCGGCGGCCGTGATCCCGAACCCGGCCAGGGATTCCTTCGTCCGATAAAGCAGGCCGTAGGCCAGGATCCAGATGTTGATCAGCAGGAACAGAATCGGCACGACGGGGTAGCCGAGGGTCTTGTACGGCCGCGGCAGCTCCGGGTGCTTCTTTCGCACGATCATCACCCCCAAAACGGTCATGAACGTGAACAGATTGAGGGTGAACCCGATGAAAACGATGACCTGGTCGAATGTCGAAGTGAGGATATATACGATCGAGAGCAAACCCTGGGTGAGGATGGCGATGGCGGGGATGTCCTTGCGCGTCGTCCGGCTCATCCAGCGGAACAGATGATAATCCTCGCCGATGACCCGGGTGACCCGGGGCCCGGCGATGATCATGGCGCTGATGCTGGACAGGAGCAGGAAGGCAATGATCCCGGCCATGATCCGGCCGCCCTGCGTCCCGAAGACCTTGGTCGCGAAGATGAAACCCACCTCGAGCTTGCCGGCCAGCTCCGGCAGCGGCACGGTATAGAGAAAGGCGAAGTTGAGCAGAACGTACAGGACGATGACGAAGATCGTCCCTGTGATCAGGCTGATCGGCAGGTTCTTCGACGGTTTTTCCATCTCCCCGGCGATGTAGGCGGCCGCGTTCCAGCCGGAGTAGGCGAACGAGACAAAGAACATGGAGATGGCGAAGGCCGGGCTCAGAATGTCATGGACGGCCCCCCTCGACAGGGCGAACGACAAGTGCGTCGATTTACCGACGACCAAGCCGAGGCCGACCATGGCCAGGATGCAGAGGATCTTGAACAAGGTGATGACGTTCTGGAACCGGGCGCCCAGCATCTTGTCCGTGGCATGGATCGCGGTCAGGACGAAAATGACCGCGATGGCGAAGAGCGACGAGGTCTTGAGGAAGGAGAGGGCTCCGGCGAGATGCTCCGGCAGGCTCAGGGCGCTGCGGAGATAGTTGCCGAGAGCGATGGACGCCGCCGCGACGGGCGCGGCGAACCCGACGAGGAAGGAGATCCACCCGGCGAGGAAACCGACAACCGGATGGTACATCTTGGTCAGGTAATGGTACTCGCCGCCGCAGCGCGGATAGAGGACGCCGGCCTCGGAATAGGTCAGCGCGCCGAAGAGAGCTATGGCTCCGCCCAGAATCCAGAGGAAGATCAGGGCCAGCCCGGAGGAGATCACCGGGTTTCCCGAGGCGTCCAGACCGATTTGGAAACCCAAGCTGGTGAACACGCCGGTGCCGACCATGTTGGCGATGACAAGGGCCGTGGCCGTGGTCAGGCTGAACTTCGTCCGGGCGTTCATTTTCTTTTGAAATACAGGATCGAATCCTTGTTGGTGCCCCAGTGATAGCCGAGATGGAAGGGCAGTTTCTTGACCCTGACCGGGTCCTTGTAAGCCTCCTCGAGATCGAGCTGATCGACGCCCTTGAAGTCGCTGACCGGCTTGATGTACTCGCCGTAGAGCTGGGCGTCCCATTCGGCGGGTTTGAAATATCTAAGAGGGATCCCCGTGTCGTCCTCCAGGATGAAGCGGCTCTTGCGGAGGATGATGTTCCGGATGTTGTTAAAAGTCCCGTAGTGCAGGAGGTAAGAGGCCGATTTGACGAAGGTCGTCTCGAAATTCAGGCTGTCCGTATAGATGTAGAACGGCTTGTCCTTGGCGAAAGGCACATCAAACAGGTCGCAGGAGAAATAGGTCAGCGAGCGGAGCCGGTTCGTTCCGTTGGTGAAGAACTCGATCTTGATGCCGTACGGCCGGACGTAGCGCTGGCGGGGAAGGGCGAAGTCGTATTCCAGGAGCTGGCCGTTCTCCATGACCTCGATGCGCTTGACGGAGGAGATCGAGTTGTTCGTCCGCTTGAGGAAGAAGCAGATGACGGGCAGGACGCCGTCGACCTTGTCCCGGGCCAGTGTCGTATTCATGTTCTTGGTGATGAAATAGCTCTTGTTGAAGAAATCGGCGAGGGCCGCGGTCAGGTTCCCAAGATAGGCTTCGACGTGTTTGGCTTCGTTCGGGGCGCCGGGCGTGAATTCCGGCAACTTGCCGATGAACTCAAGACCCATAAGGATGTAGCTGTCCGCCTCGGGAAAAAGATCGAAGGCCGTCAGGAAGTCCGGGCCGCCGAAGGGATAAAAGAGGGTTTTCGTCGCGGCGTTCGCCCCGGCCAGCTCGCTTTGGGCCCAAGTTCGCATCGCTCCCAGCCGTTTCAACTCCAGCTCTCCCCAGCTCTTCTCGAGCCCGGCCGCGAAATTCTTCCACTCGGGCGTCTCCTGGAGAGTTTTCAGATCTTGTGAGTCGCAGGGGATCCCGCTGATGAACTTGGCGATCTCGTCGAAGGCCGCGTCGACGGGGAGCGTCTGCGGCGAAGGAAGAACGGGAATCTGAGCGGCCGCGGGGAGGCCCAAGGCCAGGCCGATCATGAAGCCGAGGACGAACTTGATGAAAACCGTTTTTCTCATGGCGATCACTTTCTTATTTAGGCCCTTTATCATAAATAATTTCCGGTTAAAATGCCAGATAAATTGGGGGATGGGGCGGGCGCTTCCGCGGGCCTGATCAGGAGGTTCTTTTGAGAACGACCAAGGTCCGGTCGTCGGCCGCCGGCGCCTTCTCGGTGAAAGCGTCCAGGTCGCGGAAAACGGAGTCCATCAGCTCGGAAGCCAAGTCGCCGGCGTGTTTGCGGCAGACCTCAGCCAGGCGCTCAACGCCGTATTCTTCGTTGGCCTTATTGCGGCTTTCGGTGATCCCGTCGGTGTAAAGGACGAAAACATCGCCTGGCGTGAGGGCCTCCTTTCGTATCTCGTAGGTCATCTCGGGGAGCATCCCCAGGCAGAGCCCCGAACTTTCCAGCTCCCGGACATCTCCGGACCGGTTGAGGACCAGAGGAGGATTATGACCGGCGTTGACGTAGATGAGGTCGCCCGATTCCTTGTTCAGCTCGCAATAGAAAAAGGTGATGAAAGCGCTGATGGCCGAGCTCCGGTGAACGAAGTTGTTGAGCTTCTCCGCCATGACCTCCATTTCGTAGCGCGGATGGACCTCGGAATGGAGGGCCGCCCGGAGCGAGGACATGAGGAGCGAGGCGCTGACGCCCTTTCCGGAGACGTCGGCCACGGCGATGCCGATCCGGCAGGGATCGATGGGGATGAAATCATAGTAGTCCCCTCCGACCTGATGACAGGGGATGTTCCTCCCGGCGATGTCGAAATGATCGCAGGACGGCGCGGTCTTGGGCAGGAAATCCTTCTGGATCTGGGCCGCCAGCTGCATCTCCCGTTCCATCTTCTCCTTTTCGATGGATTGCTCGATGAGCATGGCGTTCTCGATCTTGATCGCGGCCAGGGTGGAGAGCAGGGTCAACAGCCTCAGGTCATCCTCCCGGAACTCCTGAAGGAGGGAGATCCGGTCGGCGTAGATGATGCCGATGACCTCCTTGTTGTTATAGAGCGGGACGCAGATCGCCGAATGGATGCCCGAGTTGATGATGCTCTCCCGGCCTTTGAAGCGCGGGTCGAGCGCGGCGTCCGACGTCAGGACGGCCAGCGACTGCTCGAAGGCCATGTTGATGATGCTCTTGCTGACCAGGAATTTCTGGTTTTGGAGGTGCTTGTTGTTGACCCGGATGACCTTAGGGATCAATTGGATGGGATTCCCTTCCTTGAGCATCAGGACCCCCCGGTCCATAGACAGGTGCTCCGAGATGAGGTCCATGATGTGATCGAGGAGCTCGCTCAGCGGCTTGTGAAGGACGAGCGCCTTGCTGACCTCGCTCAGGACGGAATATATCCTGTTCTCCGCCCTGACCTGGTCCACCTCCGAGATGGGAATGGCGGCCTGGACCGTCGTCCGGGAGGTCGGGCTGGCCAGGATGTCTTTGAACGGGATCATGGTGTTGATGTTGGTCGTGGGCGCCGGGATGTCGGTGACCTCGATGTTGGTCTGGAGCGCCTTGTCGAACAGAATGCGGACCGAGCCGATAAGGATCTCGTCGCCCTCCTTGAGCTCAGTCAACGCCGTGACCTTTTTGCCGTTGACGAAGGTGCCGTTCTTGCTGCCGTTGTCGCGCACCGCGAACCCGGATTCGGACGGAACGATGAGCGCGTGGCGGCCTGAGCTGAACGGGTCCGGGATGGGGATGTCGTTGTCGGCCGAGCGGCCCAGGGACACCTGCTTGTCCTTCAAGGGGAAGGAGAAGCCGTCGCCTTGCTTGGGATAAACGAATAAAGTGGCCATCTTCAACTCAGGCCGGAATTATAACACAATCGAGTTCAAGCCGACAGACCGGAATCCGGATCACGTCGGAAGTCCCACGCCCGGATGCTTCTCGAGGGCCTTGAGGATCTTGCGGCAGACCAGAGCTTTCTCGTCGAGGGGCCGTTCTTCGAGGAGCGGCATGAGCATGTCTTTGACGTCCCTTCGGAGCATGTTCTCCAGCAGTTCGAGGGCGTAATCCATCGACCTCTTCGTGCCCTCCCGGTAGTTCTGATAGGCCCTCATCATGTCCTCGGGCGGATAGAGGAGGCTGAGCAACCCGAAGATTTGTTTCATGGTCCGGCCGAGGGCGTTCTCGTGCTCCGCGGCCAAGGCGGCCTTCTGGCTGTCCTTGCGCGCGGCGAACAGCTCAAGCACGAGGATGCAGGCTTTCCGGACGGCCGAGGTGACCTCGACGCCGATCTCCTCCCCGAAAAAGGAAAGACTCGGATTCCAGGATCGGATCCGGATGAGGGCTTCGATGACGTCCGCCTGGACGTCCGCGTCCCGCCTCTTCAAGACCCGGACCAGCATGTCCGCGGCCCGCTGCGTCTTCATCTGGGCCAGGATTTCCGGGAGCGATCGTCTCAGCTTGAGGTCCTCGCTCGGGTCGGCCAGGAAATCCTTGATCGTTCCGGCGATCCTATCGCCGTATTCGAGAAGGGCCGCGGCCGCGGCTTGCCGCGTTCCCGGCCTGGCCAGAGGGGCCAGGATCAAAGGGACGAACTCGCGTTTTTTCTGCCGGCCGGCGCTCTCCAGAGCGTAGCGGACGACCTCAGGGGAGTCATGCTTCAGCAGCCGGCACAGGTTCTGGACGAGCGGCGCATCGGCGGCCATCATGCCCAGGGCCTTGGCGATTTCCATCTGCGACACGACGGCGCCTTCGCTCTGATCTTCGGCGATCTTCTCCACCCGGTCCCGCATCAATTGCTGGTAAACGTCGAGCGAGAGGACCTCCCGGATCTCCTTGTCCATGTCCTTATCCTCGATGGCATCTTCCCATTCCGAAACGAGCGCCTCTCCGCCGACATCCATCAGAGCGTTGAGCGAACCCGCGCGGACCTCGGAGGACTTCATCGAGATGATCTTTTTGAGCTCCGGGCTCAGCTTGTCCTTCTTGATCAGGTCCATCAGGTTCATCGCGTAAAGCACGGAGCTGCGCTGTTTGCTCTCGAGGGTATCAAAGACAAGTTTCGTCGCGTCGACATCGACTTGGTCGAAGACGAACTTGTCCGCGTCCGGCCACTTGAGGGTCAGGTTCTTCTTGACGACCCCGACGTATTCCCGGAAGAGGCGCTGATTGAGAAGGATCCAGATCGCGATGAAGGCCAGCGTCAACCCGCTCAAGGCCGGGATGGAAAAATGAAGCAGGTTGAAGGCCAGGAACAGAAAGAGGGCGGCCAGGGCGTCGGCGAACTTGTTGACGAACAGGTCGATGAAGACCTTGGCCTTGACCTTGGTCTCGGCCGGAACGGGGATATAGAGGATCTCCCGCGTCGACTGGTTCAACGAATGGGACAGGCTCTTGTCCGTTCCGCGCATGAGCGACGTCCAGACCATGATCGTGGGAGCCGATCCGGCCGGCAGGAAAAACCCGAAGACCGCCCCGACCGCCAGAACGACGGGCGCGATGAACAGGGCGATGCGCAGGCCGAACACTTTCAGGACGCGATTGGTCAGGAAGACGTGGAGGAGGTACGAGGCGACCAAGAGCAGGGTGAAGAACACGCCGAGGAAAGCCGTCCGCTCGTCGTCGTTGAAGCGGACCTTGAGGGCCCGGGTGAATTGGAAATCGATGAATTTCGTTACGGCGAATCCCGAGAGCATCACGCCGCTCAGAATGACAAGATAGCGGCTCTTCAACAGAACGCGGAGGCTTTGAAGATATCCGACCCGGGACTTCGGGGCGCCCTTCTTCCGGACCTCCTGCTCCGGCCGCATCTCGGCCAGGCTCTTCGGGAGGGCGAAGAGGATGCCCAGCGCGGCAAGGAGCAGGAAGGGACAGACCAGCAAGAGGTTCTCCGTGCCGAGGACCTTGGTCCGGGACAGAAAGGAGGCGGCCAGGGATCCCGCGACGCCTCCCAGAAGGCCGCCGCTGACGAAGAATCCGATGAAGCGTTTCGCCTGCCGCGGCGCATAGACATCGTTGACGAGGATCCAGAATTGGATGACCGAGATGGCCAGGAACACCTCGGCCCAGAACCAGAAGACCATCGAGACCCAGAGCCGGCCCGTCCGGAACAACAGCCAGAAGACCGGGAGGCCGGCGATGAAAAACGTCAGGCTCGAAGCGACATACCGTTTCCGGTTCAGCCTCTGGAGCAGGCGGGAATTAAAGGACGCGACGAAGCTCATCAGGAGGGCCGTGACGAGATAGGCCACCGGCAGCATCTCCGGCTTGAGCTTTTTCAGGAAGAGGGACGTTTTCAAGGGAAGGATGACGTAGGCCGCCGCCATCATCAGGAAAAAATACATAAAGAACAGCAGCGTGGTCCGCGCCTCCTCCGGCTGGATATCCACCACCCGTTTGAGGAGGCGATGCATGCGCTTTTCGTTCATGACGAGGAACCCGCGTTCCTGCGGCCGGAAAAGCTCTCTAAAAGCGGGAACAGCCGCTCCTTGATATCCTGGCTGACCGTATGGTCGAGAAGCTCGACGGCGTAGGCGATTGAATCCTTGGTCCCTTTCAGCAAGTTTTGATAGGCCCGGAAAATATCCTCGTGGTCATAGACGAGCCCGAGGAGCTTGAACAGAGGGAGCAGATCGGAGGGATTTTTGGCCGGCCCGAGGGTTTCGATCTCCGCGGCGAACTGGACCCGGACGACCCCGTCTTTGAACTGGACCTCCGACACTTCCGACCGGAGTCGGTCCAAGGCGTCGATAAGACCGGCCTTCAGAACATCCGGACCGTGTCCAAGCGCCTCGAGCAGAGCGTCCGCCGCCTCCTGGTTGCCGATTCGGGCGAGGAGCGAGGCGGCCTGCTTCCGTATCTCAGGCTTCTCCTCGACGTCGTTCAGGTAATCCGAGAGAGCGCCGGCGATCCCCCCCCGGTACTTTTCCAGGGCCGACCGGGCGTCCTCGCAGGTTTTCGGATCGGCCAGCTTTCTGGCCAGAAGCGGAACATGGACCTTTTTCTTGAGCTTTCCCGCGGATTCCGCGCTGTATTGAAAGACCTTGGCCGAATCGTCGCCGAGGAGATCGTCGAGCTTGTCCGTGAGCGCCGATCGGCCGTCCATCAGACCGATGGCCTTGGCCAGCTCCATCCTCGCCGTTTCCGACCTGACGTCCTTATCCTCGAGCACTTTTCCGGCATACTCCCCTATGACCTTTTGGTATTCCTCGAGGGCCAGAATCTCCCGGATCTCCTTGTCCATCTCGACAGGCGAGCCGGGTTCCTCGAAATCGGCGATCCAGGGCGAGGCGTCGTATTCGAAAAGCGGCCGGGTGTCGGACGAAGAATGTTCGATCGGCTTGAGCGCCAGGAGGTTCCGGATCTCAGGCGACAGCCTGTTCTGGCGGGCCAAGTCATAAAGATGGAGGGCGAACAGGGTCGAACTCTGCGTCCGGCTCTCGATCGCGTCCACGACGAGCTTGGCCGTGTCCACGTCCATCCTGTCGGCCACGACTTCGTCGGCCCGCTCCCATTTTTTCGCCAGTTGGCCCTTGACCTCCCGGACGTACGCCCGGCTGATCCTGGCGTTAAGAACGATCCAGACGATGACGAACACGCCGGACGCGAAGCTCACCCAGACGAGCGGCTCGAAGCCGATCGCGGCGAACGGAGGGCGCTTGACAAGGTAAATGAGGCCCAGCAGGATCACCCCGCCCACCGCTTTGGAAAAACGGTTTAGGAACATGTCGATGAAGACCTTGGCTCGATATTTCATCTCCGGGAGAACGGGGATATAAAGGAGCTCTCGCGAAGATTGGTTGATGGAATAGGACAAGGCCTTGTCGCCGCCCTTAATGGCGATGGCCAAAGCCAAAGAGGCGGGGAAGATCCCAAGGCCGACGGAGCACAAGAGGATGATCAAAGGATAGATCAGCAGCCCGGTCCGGATGCCGAAGCGGTTGATGAAGCGGCTGGTCAGGACGAGTTGAAAGAGAAAAGCGAAAACCAGGATGCCGGCGTTGAAGCGGCCGAAAAAGCGGACGTAATTGACGTTGGCTTCCGGGCTGGAGGCGATGACGCTCTTAGACTGCCAGTCGATGAAGGTGGAGACGATGCCGGTGGCCAGGACGACCCAGGCCATCAAGCGGAGATAGGCGTCGGAGCTGACGCTCCGGAAACTGTCCCAAAGACCGACGTGCCGGAGCTCTTTCCGATTCGGCTTCGGCTCGCGGCCGGGGACTGACGCGGTGCGATCCTCGTTCTTTTCAAGCCAGGAGAAAATGAGACTGACGACGACCAGGCAGGCGCAGAGGAACGCCGCCGCCGCCAGCAGAAGCCTATTCGCCGTCTCCGGTTTGGCTAAAAATCCGGGCAGGAGGTTGCCCGCGACGCCGCCTAAAATCCCTCCGCTTCCGAAGAAGCCGATCAGCCGCTTGGCCTCCCGGGGATTGAAGACATCGTTGACCAGGAACCAGAATTGCGTAGTCAGGGTCACGACGAACAGGTTGGCCCACATCCAGTAAATGAGAGCCAGCCCCTTCCAATGATCCGGCGTGGAGAAAAGCGCCCAGAACAAGAGGCCGGTCAGAATGAAGAAGACCAGCGTGGATTGAAGGAGGCGCCGGCGGGAGATCCTGGATTGGAGCTTGGCGTGGAACGAAACGGCTACGGCGATCAGGATGGCCGATAGGTAGGCATAGGGAAGGTTCTCAACTTTGAGATCGTCCAGGAAGTTGGCGTCCCGAAGGGATTTGACGATCCCGAAGGGCGCCGTGATGAGAAAAAAATAGAAGAAGACGAGGACCGCCAGGACCTCTTCGCCGGGCTTGATCTTGACCACGGCCGAGAGAATCTTGTGCAGGCGACGTTCCGCCATGGGCTGGCTCAAAAGACGACGGGAGCGGCTCTTAATCCTTGAAGAAGCTCTGGAGGGCCGAGGCTTCCTCGTCGTGGATGTCCAGGACCTTCGTCAGCATGGTGATCTGGAAGATGAGAAAGAGCTTTTTCGAGATCCGGGCGAGCTTGAGCTTCCCTCCCAGGTTGTGCGTGGAAATGTAGCTGGCCAGGATCTCGCCCACGCCGAAGCTGTCGATGAAGTCGACCTTGTCGAAGTTCAGGAGGATCTGCTTTCTCCCGACCTCGAGCTGTTCCTTGACCAGCTGGTGGAGGGTGACGTCGCTAATGTCCGACCGCCGGATCTCTCCTTCGATGTCGAAGATCACGATGCTGTTCTTTTCGCGCTTGTTGATCATCATGGACGATAGCTTCCCTAGGAGCTTTTTATCAAAAGGACGATCGAATGTCAATCACAAGCCCAGGCCGTCCGGAGGCGGGTCAGCTCGGTCCCCTTGTCCTTGTGAAAGATCCCATGGAGGAACTCCGGGGCGGGACCGCTCCCGATCGTCTGGGCCTTGGAAGCGACCTCGTCGCCGTAGAACGCTTCGCCCTTATAAGCGACTTCGATGTCCGCGGGCCGGGCGGTCCGGAGGACGCTCGCCGGCGGCGTTTCGAGGGCCCACTGGATATAGACGGCGTGGTTGACGTGGTTGTTGAAATCGATGTCCTGCATCTCGACCCGGAAGGAAAGCTCGCGGTCCGCCGTTCCGATCGAGGGGAGGGCCTCGAAATCGTCGGGCAGGGCCCTTCTGTCGACCGTCACGTCGTCGGGCAGATTCTCATCCAGCCGGGCCGGCTGTTTCGTGCGGAGGTTCCAAAGGATCCAGGAGCTCGTCGCCGCGGCCAGGAGCCCGCCCCCGGCATCCGTGATCTCGAAATCGCGGAGGGCGAACAGCCCCTGTTTTCCGGAAGGCCAGGTGGACACGGCGATATCGGCCGCCAGAGCGGGGTACCGGACGATCCGGATATGGTACCGGGACAGGATCCAGGTCAGGCCCTTTTTCAAGAGATCGTGAATCGAAAAACCGAGGACTGCGGCATGGTCTCCCGCCGTGTCCTGAAGATAATTCAGAAGCGAGAGAGGGAGCGTCTTGCCCCGGTGGTCCACCTCGTACGTGTAGACATGGAATGTCTTCGTGAAGATCTTGTCCATGAAAGGGCAACCGTATCACGATGGACGAAGAAAATCAAAGACCGGTTTTTTTGGCGGCCGGTTTCTTCTTGGGATTGGGTCGTGGTTTCGATCCGGCCGGCGTATCCAGGCGATGGACGCTGACTTCATATCCTTCGCGGATCATCGGGCCGGCGAGCAAGCTGAGAAATTTCACGAGCTGTTCCTGGTAATAGAGGCTTTCCTCATTGGCGACGGCGTCCTTCTCGTTTCTCCAGAACGTGACGGAGATGGATTTCCCCGAGGCGCGGTCGGCCAAAAGACACGCCCCCCGGAAGCCTTTCTGTTTCTTGGCTTCGGGGACGACGCTCGTCCGATAGATCTTGATGCCGTCGTCGATCCGTTCCGGCTTGACCTGGAGGATGGTCATGCGGGCAAACATGGATTTTCCCTCCTTTCCGGCCGCTCGCCCGGCGGCCAAAGATGGCCTTCGCTCATTCCTCCCATAAGGGGGTTCAGACTATTTTTTCTTTTTTGACTTTTTCGAGGATTTCCGCTTGAGCTGGGTTTCCATGCAGTGGACGCTGACCTCGAAACCTTCGCGGATCGGCGGTCCGGCAAAATATGGAAGGAACTTGACCAGCTGTCCCTGGAAAAAAAGGTTCTCCTCGTTGGCCCGGGCGTCCGCCTCGTTCCGCCAGAACGTGACGGCGATGCTCTTTCCGGTCGGGCGGTCGGTCATAAGGCAAGCCCCCCGGAAGCCTTTCTCTTTTCGGGCGCCGGGGATGACGCTCGTCCGGAAGAGCTTGACGGCGTCGTCGATGTTCTCCGGCTTGAAGAGGAAGGTTATCTTTCGGGCAAACATCGGCTCCCTCCTGTTCGGTCGGTGTGCTTACTAAGATAATACGAAGCCGAAAAATAGTCAAACGCCCGTCGAAATGACCGGCCCGCGGCCCGTTTCCCCCTTGACTAATCCGCGCATTGATTTATTATGGCGGTGGCAGGCTGGTTTTGAAAAAGGAGAACGCTACGATCCATCGAACGCAAAAGCTCCGGCGGGCCGGAATCCCGGCAACGCCCTTCCACTGGTCGAGGAATCCCATTTTCCTCGGCCTGGTCCTCATCCTCATCGCCATTTGTTGCGCGGACGCCCGTTCCATCCCCGCCTCATCGGCGCTTCGCGAGCCGAAATTATCTCCATCGCCGCCTCCCGCCGCCGGCCAGCCGTGCCTCTGGACGGGCATCGACAAGATCGTCGCCGTCGGCGACCTCCATGGCGACTACGCCAGTTTTCGATTGATCCTTGGCCCTAAGGGAACGGGGCTCATCGACGAGAAGGATCAGTGGGTGGGCGGCAAAACCCACCTCGTCCAGACCGGCGACATCATGGATCGGGGCGACTTCGCCAAGGACATCTTCGATTTGATTCGTCGTCTCGAAAAAGAAGCCAGCGCCGCGGGCGGCATGGTCCATTTCCTGGTCGGCAATCATGAGGAGATGAACATCCTCGGGCTCTCCTTTCGCTACGGCTACGTCACGCCTGAGCAGTTCCGATCCTTCCTTCCCGCCGACTACGTCGCGGCCAAAGAAGCGAAGTTCAAGGCAAAGGCGGAAAACGGGGGCGATCTCACTAAACTATGGGGGGATCTGCGGAACGATTCGGATGCCCAGAGCCTCTATACCCGGACCTTCAACGCGGACTATGGGACGTGGATCTCCGAGCACAACGCGGTGATCAAGATCAACGACACCGTCTTTCTCCACGCCGGCTTCAGCGAGTCGTTCTCCACCTGGAAACTGGAAACGATCAACTCCGTTCTGACCAGGGAACTTAAGAAAATCATGAATGATGTCGAATATGGCCGCCAACCGTCCCTTCGGGGCACCCGGATCGTCTACCAGCCGCAGGGGCCCCTTTGGCACCGCGACCTCGTCTCGAAGGACGAAGCCCTCATGGAGGAAGAGTTCAGCCGGATCCTGGCCAACCTCGGGGCCAAGTCCATGGTCGTCGCCCATACACCCACCCAGAGCGCGGTTTCCATGGAATATATGAACAGGTTCGGGAAGCGCCTCTTCATGATCGATACGAGCATTTCGAGTTTCATGGGCATGGAGAGCCATCCCAGCGCCTTGATCATCGAGAAGGGAGAGTTCCGCGTCTGGCCGCCTGAAGATCGGGCGGCGCATTCCGGGCGTGACGCGAGGGACGCTCATCCTTCGGCTGGACGGAAGGTGAATCATGAAAAAGATCGTTCTGGGGATGACGTTTTTGTTGACCATCACGTGTTTTGGGAGGGACATCCTCCGTTCTGAGGCGGCGGGGCCGGCCGATCTCAGTCCCAAGGAGATCAAAGCCTTTCTCAAGACCGGGCCCATCGTCTCCGTCAAAAAAGACGCGACGACCGGCCGGACCATGCCCTGGAAGATCACCCTGGACGACGGCAAAACAAAATTGCAAGGCATGTTCAAGCGCGTTCACGCCCCGCGGCCGGATCCCGCGGTCGATTCGTATAAATACGAGCTCGCCGCCTACGAGCTGAGCCAACTCCTCGGCTTGGAGTTCATTCCGCCGACCGTGGATCGGGAGATCGAGGGAAACAAGGGCTCCTTGCAGTACTTCGTGCCGGGCTGCATCAGCGAGACCGACCGGGAACGGCTCCTCCTCCAGCCTCCCGACCTGAAAGCGTTCTTGGGCAGGCTGGACGAGATCAAGGTCTTCGAAGCTCTCGTCAACGACACGTGCCTGGACAAGGCCGACATCCTCATTCAGCAGCCCGGCTGGAAAGTCTACCGCGTGGATTTCGCGGAAGCGTTCGCTCCCACTCCGGGACTGGCCGCCGACTGTCCCATCAACCGCTGCCCGCGGCGCCTCTTCGAACATCTTCAGAATACCGCCCGCCAGATCATCGAGAGCAAGCTCCGACCGTATCTCAGCGAGGACGAGATCGGGACCATATTCGATCGCAAAAAAAGGATCATCGCCCGGCTCGAAGGGCTGATGAAAACGGAAGGCGAAAGGAACGTCCTCTATTAAGCCACGGAAAGAACGAAAGGGGGATGTGGAAACGACAACGCCAAACGCAGGAAAAGCCGCGAGTCCGTCGAATCTTTTCTATCGGGCCCTGAAAATATTCGGCGATATCCGTCCGGGCGAGGGCCTGACGGTCTTGCTGCTGGCCCTCAATATTTTCCTGATCATGACCAACTATTACATCGTCAAATCCATCCGCGACGCCTGGATCGTTTCCTTTTCCAAAAAAGGCCCCTACATCAAAAGCCTTCTAGGCGCCGCGATTGCCATCGTCCTGATTTTTGTCGTGAAAGCCTTCAGCCGCCTGGCTTCCAAGGTCCCCCGGCAAATCCTGATCACTGAAGTGACGCTGTTTTTCATCGTCAGCCTGGCCGTCTTTTATGTCCTCAATCTCTTGAATGTGCCCCTGCTGGCCGTTTTCTTTTTCATCTGGGCGGGCATCGCCAGCCTGTTATTGCCGGCGCAACTGTGGGGCTTCGCCAACGATATTTACACCGAGGACGTAGGGAAACGGGTTTTCCCCTTTATCGCCTTCGGCGCCGCGTTCGGATCCGTCTGGGGGAGCACGATCACCGGCTGGCTCATCCCCGTCTTGGGCCGATTCAACATGATGCTGGTGGGAGCCGTGAACCTCGGCATCAGCATCGGATTGATCTGGATCGTGCATAAACGGGAGATCCGGCGGCTCGAACGAAAGCCGAGCGGCGCCGGGCCTCCCGGAGAGACCGCCAAACACATCACGGAGCAACCTCTGAAGACGGGCGGCGGATTTCAGCTGGTGTTCAAGAGCCGCTACCTACTTTACATCGCGGTGCTGATCATCTTCCTGAATTGGGTCAACACCAACGGGCAATGGATGCTGGACAACGTCTTCAAGGGAGCGGCCGCTGAGGCTATCAAAGCCGGAACCACCGGAGGGGTGGACGAAGGCAATTATCTGACCATGCTCTACGCGAATTTCTTCAGAAACGTCAACTGGGTCGTCCTCCTCATTCAACTCTTCATGGTGTCCAGAATCTTCAAATGGCTCGGCGTGCGTGGAGCGATCTTCCTCTTTCCCCTCATTTCGCTCGGCGGGTATGCCCTGGCGTCGTTCGGGGCGACCCTCCTCATCGTGCAGTGGGTCAAAACGCTTGAGAACGGAACGGATTATTCCCTGATGAACACGATCCGCGGGGCCCTTTACCTCATCACCACCAGGGAAGAGAAATACAAGGCCAAAGCCGCCATCGACACTGTTTTCGTCCGCGTCGGAGACGTTTTGTCGGCCGCGACCGTATTCCTGGGAAGTAGCTATCTTGCTTTCAAGATGGAGAATTACGCTCAACTGAACGTCATATGCGCCGCCATTTGGGTTTTTCTGGCTTTGTTGATCGTCCGGGAGCACAAAAAGCTGTCGGCGCGGCGGCAGGGCGCGGCATGATTTGATTTTTTGAGCGAATCGGCATTAGACTAGGGACATGGCCCGGAAGGGGAATTGGACGGAGCGAGGTTCAGTCATGAAAAACAAAGCTTGGCCCGCCGCGGTCTTCATCTGTCTGCTGACGGCCGGGATCCTGGCCTTGGCCCAGTTCAAGCCCGAGGAGATCGCCCAGCGCGAACAATGGGAGGATTTTCTCCTGACGGCCGAGATCGTCAAGTCCGAGCCGATCGGGGAGGGCGTCACGAAGCCCCAGAAACTCTATCTCAAGAAGGGCGACGTCGAGAGGAAAGCGGCCTGGAAAAATCCGAGCGGCAAGCCCGACGGAGTGTACGACAACTGGAAGTTCGAAATCGCCGCCTATCGGCTGGACAAGCTCCTCGGCCTGAACTCCGTCCCGCCCGTGGTCGAAAGAGAGCTCAAGGGGAAAGCGGGCTGCCTTTCACTCTGGGCGGAGAGCAAAACGAATTACCTTAAATTGATGGAGAGCGGGACCAGCATCCCGCCGGAGGCGATCGAGAGGACCGACCGGATGAAATACATCTGCCGGATGTGGGATTGCCTGATCGCCAACGCCGACCGGACCCAGGAGAACATCCTGTTGACCGAGGACTGGCGGACGATCATCTTCGACCACTCCCGCGCTTTTCAATCGGACCGGAAGTTCGTTCGGCAGCTGGTGTTCGGTACGAACGGGATCTTCAAGCTGGACGATGGCCGGCCGATGCTGTTCAGGCGGGTGCCCCGGGCGATGGTCGAAAAGATCAAGGGATTGACGGCCGCCGTTATCCGACAGGCCGTGGGGCCTTATCTGACCGACAAGGAGATCGAAGGGGTCGTTTCCCGCGTTCCGCTCATCATGAAAGAGATCGAGGATATGATCAAACAGAACGGGGAGAACAACGTTCTTTATTGATCGATAAATCGGACGAAAGGAGAAAGGGGAAAAATGATGAAAAGAAGATCGATCATTGTCCTGGGGCTGATGTTCGGCATTCTGGCTCTCGGCGCCGCGGCCTTCGCCCAGTTCCTGCCCGAAGAGCTCGCCGAGCGGGCCAAATGGGAGGAATTCCTGAAGACGGCGGAGATTATCGCGAATGAGCAGAAGACCTTGGGCGCCGTAACGAAGCCCTATGTCCTGACGCTCAAACAGGGCGACATCACGAAAAAGGGGCTCTGGAAAGACATCTCCGGACGGCCCCAGGGATATATCGACAGTTGGATGTACGAGGTCGCCGGCTACGAGCTCGACAAGCTGCTGGGGCTCAACATGGTCCCGCCGACCGTCGAGCGCCGCTTTCAGGAACGACGCGGGTCCCTGCAGATATGGGTCGACGACACCAAAACTCTCGGGAAGCTGAACGAGGAGAAGATCAAACCTCCGTCCTACAAGATTTTTTATAACAACCGCAATCTCTTTCTGCAGCGGGCCTTCGACAACCTGATCGGCAACGAGGACCGGCATCTGGACAACTACCTGATCGTCACGAAAGACTGGCGGATGATCCTCATCGACCACTCCCGCAGCTTCCGTTCGTCGGGAAAATTCATCAAACAACTGACCTACACCGAGAAACACCCGGAAGGTCCGATGATCATGAAGGAGCTGCCCAAGGCTTTCTACGAAAAGATCAAGGGGCTGACCTTCGAACAGATCAAGGGGGCGGTCGGCGAATATTTGTCGGACGACGAGATCAAGGCCGTTCTGATCCGCAAGGACCTCATCATCAAGGAGATCGACAAGCTCGTCGCGAAAAACGGCGCCGAGAACGTTCTCTACGAGAAATAGGGAAGCGCCCTTAGAGCTTCTTGACGAGCGTCAGGATGTTCTGACCGCCGTCCCGGCGGTAGAGGCATTCGTCCATGAGCTCGCGCGTAAGATAGATCCCGAGCCCGCCTTTGCGGCCGGCGGCGACGACCTCGTCGATGTCGGGTTTGGGGGCCCGGCAGGGATCGAAAGGGAGGCCGGAATCCCGGATCTCGATGATCACGCGGTGGCGGTCCTTCCGGATCTCGATGGCCAGCACGCCGCCTCCGTCCGGGTAAGCGTAGCGGATCACGTTCACGACCATTTCGACGAGAGCCAGCTCGATCTTGAAGCCGTCCTCCTCGGAGATGTCGATATCCGCGAGGCTGTCCTTGAGAAATTGCCGGACCCCATCGACCTCGGACAGATCGGCCGCGATGCTGAGATGATTCACCGCTCATCGCCTCCGTCCGAATTGTAACAAATCAAAGCCGATTATTCCACAAGATAAAAGACGCCCCGGCCGCCGCACTTCCCGCCGGCGATCCCGTTTTGCAAAACACTGGGAAAAGCCTTAAAATGATCCCCGTCGTCTCTTGCCGAAAGGAACGAGGGACGGCATCCCCGGAAAGGAGTCGTTCATGAAAAAAGCCGCCGTGGCCGCCGCCGGCCTTATCGCCCTGACCTTCGTCCTGACGGGAGCGTTCCTGCACGCTCAGAGCGGAGAGATCAAGCCCGTGACCATCGGCCAGCCGATGCCGGACTTCACCCTGCCCTCATATCAGGGAGGAACGCTCACCCTGTCCGGCCTCAAAGGCAGGAACGTGATGCTGATCTTCCCCCGCGGATTCGCCGCCGAGGCCCGCTGGTGCACGATCGACAACTACAAATACGCCGAGCTCGTCGATCTCGAGAAATCCGCCGAGATCCGGAAGAAGTACGATGTCGAAGTCGTTTTCGTCTTCCCCTACGCCGCGGACGTCGTCAAGCAATGGGTCGAAAGCAATCCCGATCAGCTCGACAAGATCAAAGGCTGGAAGAACCCGCCCGATCCGGACAAGCTGGACGAGCAGGGCAAGGCCCAGATGCTCCGCCGGCGGGAGATGTTCCCCAAAGACCTGGGCCTGGAGAAAGGCCGGGTCCCGACACCCTTCCCGCTGCTCATCGACGGCGACCGGAAGGTTTCCAAAGGCCTCGGCCTCTTCACCGCGGAATGGGGCGGGAGCAAGGTCGACCAGTGCATCACCAGCGTCTTCATCGTGGACAAGAGGGGGATCTGCCAGTTCAAATACGTCGGTCAGAGCACCACGGACCGGCCCGAATACGCGATCCTATTTAAAACGCTGGACCAACTGAACAAATAAAGAGAGCGCCGCTCGCCCGTCACTCGGGCACGACGGCCGTCTCGTAGAGATATTTCCGGTAGCGGGCGATCACGTCCTGGGCCAGCGAATCCTTGTCGATCTTCAGGATCTCGGTGGGAGAGGCCTTTTCCAGGAAGGGGACGGTCTTCTCCTCGAGGGTCCCGAGCGGCGTCCTCCGCCACTTGACGGTCAGTTTCAGCTTGAGCTCCACGGAATGCTTGGGCATCCACAGGATGTAGTGGAACTGGTCGACGCGCGAGCGGGGAAAGCGGATCTCGAGATGGATGGATTTCCCTTGGACCTTCCAGGATCTGGTCTTGACCTGATATCCCAGGAATTCTTCGGTTAGGGCTTCGAACGCCGACTCCGCGACGTACTCACAGAACTGGTCGAAATGCTCGACGGCCTCTTCCCGGCATTTTTCGAGGACCTTGGCGTCGAGAAAACAGCCTTGCAGGTCCTCTTTCCACTCCGCCTTGTCCATGATCGCTAGGCCTCTTTTTGGGCCTATAATATTACCATAAGAAATCGGCTAAATGAAGCCTGGCTCCACAAACCCGGACGGGCCGATCACCGAAGGGACCGAGACAGATGTCGGGACAGGGCCGCCAAGACGTCCGCCACGGATATCCCCGCCGCCTCGCCGGCGCTCAGGACGACGGCCCGCCCGAATGGCGACCAAGCCGCCTCGAGATCTTTTCTAAAGAGCGCGACGACCTCCGCTCCGCAGGCCGCCGCCAGATGCGTCACTCCCGAATCGTTGCCGAGATAAAGAGCGCCGGATCGGAGCAGCCCGGCCAATTCGAAAAGGCCCGGACGACGGAGCCACCGCCAGCCTGCGGGGAAAGTGATCCCCCGCAGACCCGCCTCCATTCGCTCTTCGGCTTCTCCCGTCACCAGGACGCCGCTCCGGCCGTCGTTCTGGAGGGCGTTCATCACCGCCAGGAACCGTTCGATCGGCCAGCATTTTTTCGGGCTTCCGCTGCCGGGATGGATGACGACCGTCAAGGGACGAGCCTTCGGCTCGCCACTCGCCCGTGGTTTGTATCCACGGGCGAGTACGGCGGAAGTGGACCCCCGGGCAATGCCCGGGGCCCCGGCCGCCGCGGAGGGAAGGACGTCTTGCGACGAACGCCCCTCGGCGGGCCGATTCGCCGAGAGAGACAGCGGCCAACACTCCTCAAACGGAGCGGAGGAAGCCTCGAGCCCGGAGATGAACTCCGCCGTCCGGTCGAAAAAAAAGCGGCCGACGGTGAGGCGGGAGTCGGGATCATAAATGAATGCGCGAGACGAGGGCCCTGACGAAAGAGGGGACGGTTCCATTTTTCCCATGGACGAGGGGGACACGTCACTTTTTCTCCGAAGAAAGTGATGTGTCCCCGTCTTCTGGAGGAACCAACCCAGGACGAGATCATAATCGGCGAGCCGGGCGCGGAGGGATTCCGGTACCGCCTGCGCTACATCGAATAGAGGGGCCCACTCCGCGTTATCAGCGGAGAATACCGCGTCGATGACGCCCGCGTCCCGGAGGAGCTCACCGTAATCTTTTCGGCCGACCAGGTCGAGCCGAGCACCGGGAAAGGCGCGGCGCAGGAGATTGAAAGAAGGAAGCGCGACGAGGAGGTCGCCCAGCCCGCCGAGCCTGAAGAGCAGAATCGATTTCATCCGCGTCAAATAATTTTCAAAAGAGGTGCCGGCTGTTATTAACAGCAGAAAAGGGAAAATGATGATTTATAAGGTAGGTGTCGTTTTCTCCAGCCGGCACGAGAAAACTTTTCTCCAGTATAGCAAAACAAATCCGGAAATCAAGAGATTTTTTTGATTTGGTCAGCCGGCGGAGCGGATCTTGTCGATGTTGTGCTTGATCATCCGGCCCTTGACCATGTAGATCACGTTCTCGGCGATATTCGTGGCGTGGTCGGCGATCCGCTCCAGGTAACGGCTGACGAGAAGCAGGCCCACGGCTCTCCAGATCGAAGCGGGATCCTCGATCATGTAGGTCAAGAGCTCCCGGAAGATTTGATTCTCGAGGGCGTCGACGGCGTCATCGCGTTTGCAGATCTCAGAGGCCAGCGCGTCGTTTCGATCGATGAAGGCCTGGATGGCGTCCTTGAGCATGGCTTGGGCCAGCTTGGCCATCCGGGGGATATCGATCAGCGGTTTCAAGAGCGGCGCCTTGAGCAGTTCGAGAGTCCGCTGAGCGATGTTGACGGCCAGGTCGCCCATCCGTTCGAGATCCACCCCGATTTTCATGGCCGAGGTGATGAGACGCAGATCCCCGGCCATGGGCTGGCGGAGGGCGAGCAGACGCAGGCAGGTCTCGTCGATCTCGACATCGAGGAGGTTGACGCTTTCCTCCCGATGGATGACCTCTCGGGCCAGTTCCTCCTTCTGATCCTTCAGCCCTTCGATCGACAGGGCGACGGACTCCTCGACGATCCCAGCCATCCGGAGCAGTTTTTCCTTGAGCTTATTGAGCTCCTCGTCAAACAGCCTTTCCATGTCGGCCTCCCGTTCTTTATATTTACCATGTTTCCCCCTCGATGTCCAAATCCCCGCGAGTCGCCCGGCGGCTTGACTTCGAACCGCCTAATTTTTATAATTGCATGACCTGTTTCCCGATCCCCAAAAATCTTTGGCAACACAGATCCGATGAGAACAAATATATGAAAAAGCGGACTGTTCCGGCCGTCGTTCTCCTGGGCGCGCTTTTTTTGAGCGGTTGCACATCCCGCCGTCCCGGCGACAGCCGGGCAAGCGCTTCCCTCCAGATCAAAGGCTCGGACACGATGGTCAACCTCGGCCAGGCCTGGGCCGAAGCTTTCAATAAGCTCCACCCCGAAGTGAATGTCGCCGTCACGGGCGGCGGCTCGGGAACCGGCATCGCCGCCCTCATCAACGGCACCTGCGACATCGCCGAGTCCTCCCGGGCCGTCGAAGAGAAGGAGATCAAGCAGGCCGAGGGAAACGGCGTCATATTCAACCAGGAGATCGTCGCTCTGGACGGCATCGTGGTCGTCGTCCATCCTTCGAATCCCGTGAAAAACCTGACCATGGACCAACTCCGCGAGATCTTCATGGGCAACATCAAGCGATGGAAGACCATCGGGGGGCCCGACATTCCCATCGTTCTGCTGTCGCGGGAGGTCAATTCGGGCACGCATATCTTCTTTAAAGAGCATGTCTTGCGGCGCGGCAAGAAGAAAGCCGTGGAGGAGTTCTCTCCGGGCGCCCTGATGATGCCGTCGTCGTTCGCCATCGCCGAAGAGGTCGCCAACAACGAAAACGCGGTCGGGTATTACGGCCTGGGCTACATCAGCCCGCGGCAAAAGGTCATCGCCGTGGCCAAGGACGATCGGGCTCCTTTCATTGAGCCCACCATTGAAAGCGTTCGGATCAACGCCTATCCGATCTCGCGCCCGCTCTACCTCACCACCAACGGCCGGCCATCGGGCCTGGTGAAGGAATTCGTCGATTTCGTTTATTCCAAGGAGGGACAGGACATCGTCAAGCGCACGGACTTTGTCCCGATCAAGTAAATGGCCCGGTTCAGGAAGGTCAAAGAGTTCGTCATCGAGAAGCTGATCTTCGCCAGCGGCATCGCTTCGATTATTTTTGTGGCCTTGATCTTCATCTTCCTCCTGCGCGAGGGAGTCTCCGTCTTCAAAACGACGTCGATCGGCGACTTCCTCGGCGGCCGCTTCTGGTACCCGATCTCCGACCCGCCGAAACTGGGGATCCTCCCCTTGATCCTCGGCTCGCTCCTGGTGACGGCCGGGGCGATCGTCCTGGCCGTCCCTCTGGGGATCGGGGCCGCTTTCTACATCGCCGACGTGGCCCCGGTGAAGATCCGCCATCTCTTGAAATCCTGTGTCGAAGTGCTCGCCGCGATCCCCTCCGTCGTTCTCGGCTTTCTCGGCATCACTCTCCTCGTCCCCTTTCTCAAGCACACGCTCGGCCTTCCCACCGGCCTGACCGCCCTGGCCGGGTCGATCATGCTCGCCTTCATGGCCCTCCCGACGATCATCAGCATCTCCGAGGACGCCATCAACGCCGTGCCCCGGGAGTACAAGGAAGGGGCTTTGGCTTTGGGCGCGACGCATTGGCAGACGCTCACCCGGGTCATCATCCACGGAGCGATGCCCGGCATCATCGCCGCGTCCATGCTCGGCATCGGGCGGGTCATCGGAGAAACCATGGCCGTGATGATGGTCACCGGCAACGCCGCCGTCATCCCGACGAGCCTGCTCCAGCCCGTCCGGACGCTCACCGCCACCATTGCCGCCGAGATGGGCGAGGCGGCCAAGGGCAGCCCCCATTATTTCGCCTTGTTCGCCGTCGGCCTCGTCCTCTTCCTGATTTCCTTCCTGATCAACCTGACCGCCGATCTCTTCCTGAACCGGGGCAAGAAACGATGACGAACGAAGGCGCGCGGCAGCGGATCGGCTTCGGCCTCCTTCTCGCGGCGACCCTGCTCGTCGTCCTCCCGGTCCTGGCCATCATCGTCCTGATCGTAACCAAGGGTTGGAGCGCGCTGTCGCTCGAGTTCCTCTTCACGATGCCGCGCGATGGAATGCGGGCCGGAGGCATCTTCCCGGCCATCCTCGGAACGTTCGTCCTCGTTCTCACGTCCATCGCCTTCGCCCTGCCGATCGGGGTGATGGCGGCCGTCTACCTCAGCGAATACGCCAAGGACAACGTTCTGACCCGGATCATCAACCTGGCCATCATCAACCTGGCCGGCGTGTCCTCGGTCGTCTTCGGGCTCTTCGGGCTGAGCCTCTTCGTCGTTTTCCTCCGCTTCGGCGTGTCGATCATCTCGGGGGCGCTGACGCTCGGGATCATGACCCTGCCCGTGATCATCACCACGACCCGGGAGGCGCTGCGGGCCGTTCCGAAATCGTACCGCGAAGTCAGTTTTTCGCTGGGGGCCTCCCGCTGGCAAACCATCCGGCATTCCGTCCTGCCCTTCGCCACGCCGGGCATCCTGACCGGGGCCATCCTGAGCATCGGCCGCGTGGCCGG
Organism: Candidatus Aminicenantota bacterium; assembly: GCA_026393865.1. Classification (GTDB taxonomy): domain Bacteria; phylum Acidobacteriota; class Aminicenantia; order Aminicenantales; family UBA4085; genus JAPKZI01. Next base: position 17,391 of record JAPKZI010000031.1, on the reverse strand, counting down.
CGAAACGGCGCCGATCCTGTTCACCGTGGCCGCGTTCTATCTGCCGAAGCTCCCTCACGCGCTCGGGGATCAGGTCATGGCCCTGCCCTATCATCTGTACATCGCGACGACCCAGATCCCCGGCGTCCCCGAGAACTACCGCTACGGGACGGCCCTGGTCCTGATCGGCCTCGTCCTCGTCATGAACATCGCCGCCGCCCGCATCCGCTCACGCTTCCGCAGGAAAAGATGAATAAATCAAAAGGGGACATGTTCCGAATTCTCTTGAATCCGGTGCGCGTCCCCTTTTTTTACGCAGGCCGCTCATGAACAGCCGGATCGGCAAGGCAAAAATCGAGGTCAAGAACCTGACGATCCATTTCGGCAAGGTCCAGGCCATCCATGACGTGTCCCTGGACATTCAGCCGAACGAGATTCTGAGCATCATCGGACCGGCCAATTCCGGGAAGACCTCGTTCCTGCGTTCCCTCAACCGGCTGAATGATTTCGAGCCCCGCCTCCGGATCAACGGATCGATCAAGCTCGACGGCTTGGACATCCGCAACGACATCGAGGCGGAAGACCTGAGGAAAAGGGTCGGCATGATCTTCGCCCTCCCTATTCCCCTGCCTCGCTCGATTTACGACAACATCACCTATGGACCCCGGCTGGCCGGCCTCCGCGACAAGACGACGCTCGACCGGATCGTCGAAGAGAGCTTGAAGGCCGCCTATCTCTGGGACGAGGTCAAAGACCGCCTGCGAAGCTCCGCCCAAAAATTGTCGGGCGGCCAGCAGCAGCGCCTCTGCATCGCCCGGACGCTGGCCCTGCGCCCCGAGGTCATCTTGTTTGATGAGCCCTGTTCGGGCCTCGACCCGATTTCGACCGCCAAAGTCGAAGAATCGATGCTGGAACTCCGGAAGAGCCAGACCATCGTCCTGGTCACCAACAACACCAAGCAGGCGGCGCGCGTCGGGACGCGGACGGCCTTCTTCCTGATGGGCGAGCTGGTCGAGATCGACGCCACGGAGAAGATTTTCACCGCGCCGAGAGATCCGCGGACGAACGACTACATTGTGGGGCGGTTCGGATGAGCGCAAAGATCGAGGTCGAACGTCTCAATCTGTGGTACGGCGCCTTCCACGCCCTCATCGATGTCGGCCTGTCCGTCCGGGAGAAGGCGATCACCTCCCTGATCGGCCCCTCGGGCTGCGGGAAGTCCACCCTCCTCCGCTGCCTCAACCGCATGAACGACCTCATTGATGACGTCCGGATCGAAGGCTCGGTCCGGCTCGACGGCCAGGACATCTATGCGGGGACGAGCGCGCTGACCGCCCTCCGGAAAAAAGTGGGCATGGTCTTTCAGCGGCCGAATCCGTTCCCGTTAAGCGTTTACGAGAACATCGCATTCGGCCCCAAGGTCCACCACCTGGCCAAGGCCGACGAGATGGACCACATCGTCGAGGACAGCCTGAAGGCCGTCCACCTCTGGGACGAACTCAAGGACAGGCTCGACGAGAGCGCCCTGCGTTTATCGCTTGAACAGAAGCAGCGGCTGTGCATCGCCCGGCTCGTCGCCGTCAAATCCGAAGTCCTGCTGATGGACGAGCCGTGTTCAGCCCTCGATCCCATGGCCACGCTGAAGATCGAGGAACTGATGCGGCATCTCAAGGACGACTACACCATCGTCATCGTCACCCACAATATGCAACAGGCCGCCCGCGTCTCGGAGGAAACGGGGTTCATGCTTCTCGGAGAGCTGATCGAGTTCGGGCGGACGCCGGACATCTTCACCCGCCCCCAGGACAAGCGCACGGAAGACTACATCACCGGAAGATTCGGATAAGCCTCCCTGCGGCCCGCTCGCCGATGAATATTGACTTTCCCGCCGAATTGAGAAATGATTTCTTTTTTATCGTCCAGAGGAGGATAAAACCGCATGAAACGCATTCTGACTCTTTTTTCCGCCCTTCTCGCGTTCACCGCGCTGGTCGCGGCCGCGGACTTGAAGCTCAACGTGCAGGAACACGTCCTGTCGAACGGGATGAAGCTCCTGCTCATCCCGAAAGCCGGCGTGCCGCGCGTCGTCTGCCACCTCTACTTCAAGGTCGGCTCGATCAACGAGAAACCGGGCATCACCGGCCTGGCCCACATCCATGAGCACATGATGTTCAAGGGGACCAAGACGATCGGCGTCTCCGACTTCGCCAAGGATGCGGCGATCGACCGGCAGATCGACGCCGTCATGGACAAGATCTACCGGGAGAAATACTGGCGGACCGACGGCGGCGACAAGGCCAAGCTGGCCCAATGGCAGAAGGAGTTCGACGATCTGGTCAAGGCGGAAAAGGCCACCATCGTCAAGGACGAGCTCGACAATCTCTACGCCAAGAACGGCGGCACGGGCGTCAACGCCTCGACCGGCGCCGAAAACACCGGTTACTACGTCACGATGCCGTCGAACAAAGTCGAGCTCCAGATGCTGATCGAGTCCGACCGGCTCATGAACGCCTATTTCCGCGAGTTCTATTCCGAGAAGGACGTCATCATGGAGGAGCGCCGCCTGAGCGAGAACCGGCCCGGCTACTTCTTCAGCGAGCAGGTCAACGCCGCCTTTTACGCGGCGACCCCGTACCACTGGGACACGATCGGCTGGATGGACGACCTGCAGAAGGTCACCAAGGCCGATCTCATCGAGTTCCACAACACGCATTACGTCCCGAACAACGCGGTCGCCATTTACGTCGGCGATTTCGATCCGCAGGCCATCCTGGCCATGGCCGAGAAATATTTCGGCCGAGTCCCGAAGGGGCCGGACATCGAACCGATCCGGACGTATGAACCTCCCCAGTATTGCGAAAAACGCCTCACCTCGGAAAGCAACGCGCCCACCAGCCTCCAGATGATGTTCCACGCGCCGCAGGCCGGCCAGCCCGACGCAGCACCCCTCCAGGTCCTGGCCAGCATCCTCGGCGGCGGGGGCGGCGGCATGCGGGGCGGGTTCGGACCGGACGGCGAAATCGGCCAAAGAGGCGGCGGCTTCGGCGGAGGCGGGGGGACCGGACGGCTCAACAAGATCCTAGTCCAGGAGAAACAGCTGGCCGTCAGCGCCTCCGCGTCCAGCCGGGCGCAGTGGTATGTCGGCGCCTTCCAGATCAGCGCTTCGCCCCGCTCGGACAAGAACATCCAGCCCGAGGACCTGGAAAAGGAGATCTGGCTGGAGATCGAAAAGATTAAAAAAGAGGGAGTGACCGCCGACGAGATCCAGAAGGCTAAGAACCGCTCCGAAGCCCAGTTCATCCGCGGCCTGGCCAGCTCGGCAGGCCTCGCCGGCAGCGTCGCCCGGGCCGAGCTCAACCGGGGCTGGAGGTCGATCATGACCGACCTCGACGATCTGAAGAAGGTCACGAACGACGATATCAAGCGCGTGATCGCCAAATATTTCGTCAAGGACAACAGTCTCACGGCCATCAACAGGCGGAGCGCGGGGCGGTAAGGAAGGAGAATCCTCATGAAAAAGACCCTGATATTAGCGCTGGCTTTCGGATTTCTCCTCTCCGGGATCGTCCTGGGCCAAGCCCAGAAACCCTCCGACCTGAAATTTCCCCCTCTGACCTATATTCCCCCGGATCCTGCGGCGTTCCGGACGATGTTCGCCAACGGCCTGCGCGGGTATATCCAGGAGGACCATACCCTCCCGCTCTTCAACATCTCGGCTCACATCAATTTCGGCGGCCTCTACACCCCCAAGGACAAGCAGGGCCTCGACGCCCTCATGAGCGGGACGATGATCCGAGGCGGGACGAAGACCAGGGAAGGGACGGCGATCGAGGAACGGCTCGATTTCCTCGGCGGCTCGCTCGGCTTCAACGTGGCCGAACGGACCGCGACGCTGACGCTGTCCGTTCTCGGCAAGGACCTCGACGAAGGCTTGGGTCTCTTCTTCGACGTGCTGATGAACCCGGAATTCCGGGAAGGACCCCTGAACCTGGCCAAGGCCCGCCTGCTCGAACAGCTCCGGCAGGGGAACGACCAGCCGAGCACCGTCCTCAGCCGGGAATACGAAAAGCTACTCTACGGCGACCACCCATTGACGTGGCAGCCGACCAAGAAAACGTATGACGGCCTCACCTCAGCGGACCTCAAGGCCGTCCATGCCCAATACTTCTTCCCAAAGAACATCATCCTGTCCGCGGCCGGCGACTTTGCCAAGGCCGACCTCAAGGCAAAGATCGACAAGTATGTCGCGGCTTGGAAGAACAAGGACCTTAAACTCCCCTCGTTTATCAAGACGTTCCCCCAACCTGAACCCGGCGTCTATTTCATCCAGAAGCCCATCAATCAGGGCTACATCAACATCGGACACCTCGGCCTCGAGGATACGAACCCCGACTACTTCGCCGTCCAGGTCATGAACTTCATCCTCGGCGGCGGCAGCTTCTCCTCGCGCATCACCTCGAAGGTTCGCTCGACCGAAGGCTTGTCCTACAACCAGGGCAGCCGGTTCACATACCGCTGGGGATTCCCGGGCCAGTTCTCGGGTTATGTCCAAACCAAGTCGTCCACGGTCGGATACGCGATCTCGCTCATCATGAACGAGTTCGACCGCATCCGCAAGGAACCCGTTTCTGACGCGGAACTGGAGACCGCGATCAACTACTACCTGGAGAGCTTCCCCAGTTCCTTCGAGTCCGCCCAGGCGACCCAATCCGCGTTCGCCAATCTCGAAATGACCGGCCGGCCCATGGACTACTACAAGACCTATCGGGATAAGATCAAGGCCGTGACCAAGGCCAAGGTCCAGGAAGTCGCCACCAAGTATGTCCATCCGGACAAGGCCGCGATCATGATCGTCGGCGACTGGGATCCCTGCAACAAGGGCGGAGATAAGTGGCCCGGACCGTTGGACAAGCTTGGCAAGATCCACAGGATCGGCTTGACCGATCCGCTGACGGGCGAAATCGGCAAGTAAAGGAGGAGGAGGGACGGAAGGGACAAGCATCCCCCAGCCTCCTGTCGTTTGGAGAAAAACTTATGAAAAGAACGACACGCGGCGCAATATACGCACTGATCATTATCCTCGGCCTGATCGTCGCGGGCCCGGCCGTTGCCCAAACCCAACAGCCCCCCGAGTATAAGGAAGTCTTGGCCGCCGTCTACGCCGAGGTGAATAAATAATCAATGGCCGTCCCCTACTCGGTCGAAACGATCCGCGCTCTGGAGCGGAAGTTCCGCGAACAGGGCCTGTTCCGGCCGTTCCGCCGACGGCGCTACGAACCGGGAGCCGTCCTCCACTATGACATCCGCGGCGTGCTTCCCGACGGCCGGGGGCGGGTCACGCTCGAGATCGAAAGGTTCGTCGGCGGAGGATATGCCGGGCAGGTCTACAAGACCAGACTCCTCGAGATCGAGAACACCGAAGGCGAGGTCCGTGGTTTCCAAAAAGGACAGGCCTACGCCCTGAAGATTCTCATCCCGGCTTCGGGAATGAGCCGCCGCATCCGAAACCTATTTTACGCCCTCGGCTTCCAAGGGCCTTTTTCCCTTCAGGTCACGCCGGCCGCGGGCCGCTCCCAGGCGCTTTGGCAGAAGTTCATCCGGCGGGCGGCGGCGATGGAATTCGGCTCGCCGGACGGCGTCGTCGACATCATCGCCACCCTCGTCGACCACGACCTCGGCGGCTGCGGCGAGATCAGCGAATGGGTCGACGGCCGCTTGTGGCGGTTCGAAGTGGACGACGACCTCGACGCCCGGCGGGCCTGGAAACCCGGCCGCCCCGAGGAAGGCCTGGGCTCGACCGAATACCGGACGAAGCGCGCCTTCATGGACCGCCTGGTGAAGATGATGCGCCAGATGGGCGCCGTCGAGCTCGCCCGCCAGTATGAATGGTGGTCGCTCAAAAGCCAGCCCAACGCCCTGAAGCGGACCGCGAGCGATCCCGATCCCAACGCCGGCCTCGTGGCCGTGGACTTCCGGGCCGGGATGGCCCTCACGCCGGTGACCCCTCAGTGCCCCGCCGACATCAAGCTTGTTTTTCAAGGTCTCGCGCGCGGCCGGCTCGTCCAGTTCGATAAGGGTGATTTCGGGACGCTCGAAAAATTCGTATCCGAGCATTCCGAAGCTTTCGCCGGAATGGAGGCCGCCCTGGCTGAGCTCAAGCGCGAGGACCGGGCCTACCGCGATTCGCTGATCGATCTCACCTACCATCATGTTCGCCTGTTCGGCGGCAGGCTCCGCCATTCGATCATGGCCGGCTTCCGCGAAAGCTGGCGCATACGAAATATGACCGACGAGAGGACCGCCGCGCGGCTGGACAAGAGCGGCCTCCTGTCCCTGATTTTTCTCCTCTGGCCTTTCTTAATCCTAGCGACTCCGGCCTTGCTTATTTTTGCCTGGCCCGGCCCCGTCTGGTGGAAATATCCTCTGTGGCTTGTCCCCTTTTTCTTGGCCCCGTTCCTCCGGCGGCTGTGGGGCCGGGCGGACCTGCGCCGCCATTACGCCAAAATGGCAATGAGCCCGGCCTATTTCCTGCGCGCCGGCCGGGCCCGCATCGCCGAAGCGCTCATCCGCTGGCACCGGGCGGGCCGGGTCACCGCAGAGCGGGCTCTCAAGATCGCCGGCCAGCCCTGGCGATACTACCTCCATCTGCCCTTGTCCGTGCTTCCGATCGGATTCCACCGCTTTTTGACCGACAAGGCTTATTTCAAAGAACGGCTTCAGATCATGTTCGTCCGGCCCGTGCGGCTCTTTTTCAACGCGGAAGAGCGGGAAAAATGGCTGCTCGATATGATCGCCCAGGGCGAGCGGAACCGCATGCTCCTGCCCGTCGAGGCCGACCGGATCCGGGCTCAGATCAAAGAGCCGTATATTCAAAAGTATCTTAAAAGCCTGGCCGTTCATGTGGCCACGCTGTTCGTCTCGGAGACGGTCTACGTCACTGTCGCGCTCGTCTATATCCTCACTCATCCCGACCTGACCTGGCAGCAGGCGACTCTTCACGCCGGAGTCATCGTCGGGGCCCTCAATCTCCTCCCCGTCTCTCCCGGTTCGCTCGTGCGGGGGGTCTACGTGGTCGGCTTGATGATCAAAGAGCGCAACTTCAGGGACTACAACATCGCCTTCGGGCTGAGCTTCCTGAAAATGATCGGCTACCTGGCTTTCCCCATCCAAATGGCGTATCGCTATCCCGACCTGGCCCGGTTCATGGCCGGCCACTGGGCGACCGAAGCCGTTCACTTCGTCCCCGTCTTCGGCGAGCGCGGCGCCTGGCTCGAACACTTCGTCTTCGACGCTTTTTACAACTATCCCCTGACAATCCGGAGGCGGATCAAACGACGGGCCGACCTCCGGGCGCATTTGAAACCGAGATCCTGGCCGGCGCCTCTCCTGGCCCTGGGCGGAGTGGGCCTGCTGGCCCTTTTACACTTCGCTTATTTCAATATCGGAGGACGGATGGCGGGGTTCGGAAGCGTTTGGTGGCTGGCGATCTGGGTTCCGTTCCTGGCCGGCGTCTTCACCTGCTTATGGGCGGGCGGCATGCGCGCCGGGAAGAGGATCTTTCAAGGTACGCTCGCCGGCGGGGCCGCCGGACTGCTTTACGGCCTCCTCATCATCCTAGGGCCCCGCTTTTTCCCATTCCTAGATCCCGCCGGGGCCGGGCTGGGCGCGACCCCCGTCTTGACCTATTTCAAGCTGCCGGTTCAATACGCCCTTCTCTTCGGGCTCCTGGCCACCGCCGGCGCCCTCATCGCCGAAACCCGAAAAGTCAATTCTTGAGCTTCAGCCCCAATTCGGTAAGCTGGCGCTCGCTGACCACGGAGGGGGAGTTCGTCATCAGACACAGGGCGCTGGTCGTCTTTGGAAAGGCGATGACCTCGCGGATGGACTCCTCGCCGGCCAGGAGCATGACCAGGCGGTCGAAGCCCAGGGCGATCCCGCCGTGCGGCGGCGCGCCGTAGCCGAGCGCGTCAATGAAATACCCGAATTTATCTTCGATTTCTTTAGGGGTCAAACCCAGGACGTTGAAGATCCTCCGCTGCAGCTCCATATCATGGATCCGGATCGAACCGCCGCCGATCTCGACCCCGTTGAGAATCAGGTCGTACGCTTTGGCCCGGACCCGGGCCGTCTCTTTTTCGAGATAGTCCACGTCCTCGTCCAGGGGCGAGGTGAAGGGATGGTGCATGGACACCAACCGATTGTCCTCGTCGCTCCATTCCATCAGCGGGAAGTCGGTCACCCAGGCGAACTTGAAAAGTCTCTTCCCGCTCTGTTCTTGGGGCCAGGTCCGGCGGATCTCGCCGAGCACTTTGAGGGCGATCTTCTTTTTATCGGCGATCATCAGGGCCAGATCGCTTTCGCCGCCGCCAAGAGCGCTCCAGATCGCCTCGAACTCTCCGGCCGCCAGCTTCAGGGCGGATTTAAAGCCGTCCTGCTTCTTGATCCAGAACAGGCCTTTCGCCCCGAGCGATTTGGCCTTCTCGCCGAGTTTGTCGAGCTGGGCGCGCGACAACCCGGCCGCCTTCGGGACAAGCAACCCTTTCAGTTCGCCGCCCGCTGCCAAAACGGTTTTGATGATATCCGCTCCCAGACCCGCGGCGACGGCCGTCAAATCCTTCATTTCCAATGGGATGCGGAGGTCGGGCTTGTCGCTCCCGAATCTTTCCATCGCCTCGGCATAGCTCAGGCGCGGGAAAGGCAGCGACGGTTTCTCACCGATGAGCTCGAACATGGTGGCCATCAGCCCTTCGATCAATCCGAACAGCTCCTCCCGGTCGATGAAGCTCATCTCGACGTCGATCTGGGTGAACTCGGGCTGGCGGTCGGCCCGCAGGTCTTCGTCGCGGAAGCAGCGGACGATCTGGAAATAGCGGTCGAACCCCGAGATCATCAGGGTCTGTTTGAAGATCTGGGGCGACTGGGGCAGAGCGTAAAAACGGCCCTTGGAGATCCGGCTGGGGACGAGGTAATCGCGCGCGCCTTCCGGCGTGGAGTTGATCAGGAAGGGCGTCTCGATCTCGAAGAACCCGTGCCGGCTCATGAAATTCCGGACCCGGAGCGCGGCCTCGTGACGGAGCCGGATGTTCCGCTGCATGTGCGGCCGGCGCAAATCGAGATAGCGGTGCTTGAAACGGAGCTCCTCGGACGCTTGGGCCGGGTCGACGACGGCGAACGGGGGGACCTTCGACACGGCGAACAACTTCATCTCCTTCGCCTCGACCTCGACCTCGCCTGTCGCCAGGTCCTTGTTCTTCGCTTCGCGCGGCCGGACCGTGCCCTTGATGCCGATGACGTATTCCGTCCGAAGCTTTTTCGCTTCCTCGATGAGCGCGGCCTCGTCCGACCTGAAAACGATTTGGATCAGGCCTTCGCGGTCGCGCAGGTCGATAAAGACGAGATGTCCCATGTCGCGGCTCTTGTGGACCCAGCCCATGAGGACGACGTCCTGGCCGTCGTGCGCCGGGCGCAGCTCGCCGCAGTAATGGGTCCGCTTCCAGGATGAGGGATTGACTCGGATTTCTTTTTCCATTTTTTTCTTTCTTTGCCATCCTGTCATTGCGAGCCCTTGGCGTGGCAATCTCATTGGGTCGCGTTGTCTAGCGCGATTGCCACGGCCGACTTCGTCGACCTCGCAATGACCAGCCTAAATTTTCTTATCCTGAATGATCTTCAGTAGATCCTCGGGTGTACCCTCGGTCTGGGTCCCGGCGGCCATGTCCTTGAGCTGATACAGTCCCTTGCGGATCTCGTCCTCGCCGATGACGAGGACCCAGGCCGCGCCCAGCTTGTTGGCCCGGCCGAACTGGGCTTTGAATCCTTTGCTCCCGAACTCCACGAGGCTTTCGACGCCGTTCCTCCGGAAAAAACGGGCGAGCTCGAGACCCTTCCGCTTGCCGGCATCGCCCATGTGGGCGATATACAGGACCGTCTTCCGCTCCGGCCGGATCTGGAGGACGGAGATCAGGCGCTCGACGCCCATGGCGAAGCCGATCCCGCAGATGTCCGGACCGCCGAAATCCTTCATCATGTCGTCGTAGCGGCCGCCGCCGAGGAGGGCGTTCTGGGCGCCCAGACCGCCGCTGATGATCTCGAACGTCGTCTTCGTATAATAATCGAGGCCGCGGACCAGATTCGGCTCGACCCGATAGGCGACCTTGTAAAGGTCAAGATAGGAACAGACCCGGGCGAAATGCTCGCGGCATTCCTGGCAGAGGGTGGCCGTGATCTTGGGAAAGAGGGCGGCCTGCTCGCGGCAGCCCTCGACCTTGCAGTCGAAGATCCGGAGCGGGTTGGTCGCGATCTTGCGCCGGCAGTCCGGGCAGAGGCGGTCCCGGACCTTTTCCGCGTGGGACCGCAAGTCCCGCGAGTAGGCCGGCCGGCAGGCCCGGCAGCCGACGGAATTCACCAGCGTCTCGGTCCCCTCGACGCCCAGCGTCCGGAGCAGGGCGTCGGCCATTTCGATGATCTCGGCGTCGATGGCCGGGTCCTTTTCGTTGAAGACCTCGATGTCGAGCTGGTGGAACTGGCGGTAGCGGCCTTTCTGGGGCTTGTCGTAGCGGAACATCGGTCCGATATAGTAGTACCGCATCGGCTCCGGCAGGAGGTCGAGCCGGTGCTCGAGGATGGCCCTGGCCATGGACGGCGTGTACTCCGGGCGGAGGGTGATCGAGCGGCCGCCCTTGTCGGTGAATGTGTACATCTCCTTGGTGACGATGTCTGAGGTCTCGCCGGTCCCCTTCTCGAACAGCTCGGTCGGCTCGATGATCGGCGTCCGCAGTTCCCGATAACCGTAGAGTTCGACCAAGCGCCGGGTCTCGGCCTCGACCGCCTGCCAGACCTCGACCTCGCCGGGCAGGATGTCCTTCGTTCCCTTGATCGCGGCGAGCTCTTTTTTGGCGGGAGTTTCGGCGCTCACTTTTCGAGGTAGATCCCCATCTTCCGGAATTTCTGGTAGCGGTCCTCAAGGAGCTCGTCCGTGGACTTCTGTTGGAGCTTTTTCAGGGTCCGGCTGAGATGCTCATCCACGGTCTTGTAGGTTTGGTCGGGATCGATGTGGGCCCCGCCGCACGGTTCGGGGAGGATCTTGTCGACGATGCCCAGGCCGCAGAGGTCCTGAGAGCGGATCTTCATGGCCGCCGCCGCCTGCTTCACTGCGTTCTGGTCCTTCCAGAGGATGGCCGCGCAGCCTTCGGGGCTGATGACGGAGTAGAACGAATTCTCGAGCATGGCCACCGAATCGCCGATGCCGATGCCCAGCGCGCCGCCGCTCCCGCCTTCGCCGACAATGACGACGACGATCGGGACGCGGAGGCCCGAAAAGACCTTCAGGTTGTAGGCGATGGCCTCGGCCTGGCCGCGCTCTTCCGCGCCGATGCCGGGATAAGCGCCGGGCGTGTCGATCAGGGAGACGACAGGGAACCCGAACTTCTCCGCCAGTTTCACTACCCGCAGGGCCTTCCGGTAGCCTTCGGGGTTCATCTGGCCGAAATTGCGATCGATCCGTTCGCGCGTCGTCCGGCCCTTCTGCTGGCCGAGGACGGCCACGGTCTCGCCTTTGTAAAAAGCCAGGCCGGTGACGATCGCCGGATCGTCGGCGAAACGCCGGTCGCCATGCATCTCCATGAAATCTTCCATAAGGGCGTTGATGTAGTCGAGAGAGTACGGCCGTTTCGGATGCCGGGCGAGATGGACGATATGGGTCGGATTGAGGTGAGGCGAGATCTTGGCCCATTCCTGCTCGATCTCGAGCCTGAGGGCGGCGATCTTCTCAGTTTTGCCGGGATCGTCGCTCAGGCCGAGAGCGTCGATCCGCTCCTTGAGCTGGAGGATGGGCTTCTCCAATTGATAATAGTTTTCGGTGATGTCCATGGGCCTTCCAAATACGGTTCTATTCGCGATTATTCTATAGACTCGAGCGCCCCCCTGTCAACCGGGACGAGGCCGACTCCTCAGGGCGGGCCGTCCGGCCCGGTTCTCCGCTTCACCAGGACGAGAGCCTGGTCATCGGAATAGGCCGGCATCCACGCGCCCGTCGAAATCAAATCATCGTAGACGGCGGACGCCAATCCGTCCCGGGAGAGGAGAAAAAAGTCGACCGGATAGCGCTGGAGGTAGCGGCGCATCGCCGCGGGGTCCCGCAGGGCTTCGCTGTACTCCAGATAAAGCTCCTCGCCGTAAACATCGTTCCGCGAGTCCATGTTGACCATGACGTCCGGGGTCATCCGGTGGATCAACAAGCCGGCGAATGTGTACGAAACGAAGGCGTTTCCCTTGAGCCGGTTCCGGGCGATGAAATCCACGGCGCGGACCGGCATGTTCGAGGCAATCCCGAAGCCTTTCTCCCGGATCGAACCCGAGAAATCGAACGGATAGCCGAAGACAGCGGTACAAACCGCGGCGGCGATAAGGAAGGCCGATCCGAGAACGACGTTCGACCGGCCCGAGCGGTCCCTCCAAGGCGGCGCGCCGGCAACCGCCGCCGTCCGACGATCGAGCCAAGCCGAAGCGTTCGCCGCAAGGAAGACGAAGATGACCAGGGCGGCATCGGCGACGGCCCGATTGTGTTTGAGGCTCAGGATGAAAAAGAGAGCGAAGAGACCGGCCTGGATGAAATCCACAGAACGGACGTTGGCGATGGCGAAGAGCCCGAACAGCCCGAATAAAAACAAAAGAAAAAAAGCGAGGATGTCGGGCCTCCAGAGACCGGACGGCCCCTGGACGCGGATGACGGTTAAAGCGATCGCGGTCAAGGCCAGCCCGGCGATGAACACGGCGTTCAATTCGCCGAGAGACTCCCTGCCTGCGCCCGACCGGGTCCGGTCGCGCTGGGCGCCGAAGAACGCGGCCAGGAAAGCGACGACGAGGGCGAGAAAGGCCGGAAACATCGTCGTGCCGCTGAACCCGGGCGTATACGGCGGCTGCCACTCGAAGACCGTCCGCATGAACACCTCGGACCCGGCCAGCTGGAAGGGAAACACGAGCAGCCGATACCCGTAGGGATTGATGAGGGCCGCCAGGACGCAGCCTGGAACGAGGAGGGCGAGAAAAACGATATCGCGGGCCGGCAGGGCCTTTTCCTTTCCCCGCCCGAAGAAACGGGCCCGGATGAAATGGAAAGCCTCGCCGGCCGCTAAAACGGCCACCAGGGCGATCCCCTGAATGTGGCCTCCGTGGAGATTCGTCCACAGGACATGGGCCGGCAAAATGGCCCACAACCACCGCCGGTCGCGGCCGCCCGTCCGATAGCGGAAAAACAGCCAGAGGTAAAGGGCGGTCATGAGGAAGGAAAAGATATGGGGCCGTTCGAGGAAACGGGCGCTGGCGACGTAAAGCGCGGCAGCGAAGGCGGGAAGGACGACACTCATCCGGGCCCGGAGCCGCCTGGCGGTCTGGACAAGCAGGGCGCAGGCGGCCCAGAGAACGGCCGCCTTGAAGAAAATCAACCCCGTCACGCCGCCGGCCGCATAGACGACATAGAACAGCACCCCGGCCAGCCACTCGTGGGCGATGTAAGGGCGGCCGGCCGCGACAAAGGAGTACGGGTCCGTTAGAGGGACCCAGCCGTGGCGGAGGACGTATTCCCCGGTTTTGAGATGGATCCAGATGTCGTTCGTGGAGATCTTGAAAAGGGTCATGGCCCCGACGTAAACGGCGAGGCTGATCAGGGCGAGCCAAAGGCAGGACCGCTGAAGTTTCCCAGGTTCTCGTTCCATCGACTGTTGATCGTATTATATAAATATTTGTTGCCTCTTGAAAAATAAAATTCTTTCACATATATTTGATTTGAGAAATATCTGAGGGGAAATAAGGGAATTCCTCTCCTCCGATTCCAGGTTTGGGAAGGGGGAACCATGAGACGCATTTCCGTCACAAAAATCATCCTGACGATCGTAGCGTTGTTCGCTCTCGCCATGGGCATGTCGGCCCTAAAAGACGCCTTGCCCCTGACGAAGGGGACCGTGATCAAACCGGCCGAGCAAAATTCGTCGGGGCCGCGACAACGCAAAAAGAAAAGACGGCGGGCAAGAAGGGAGACCGCCCTCCGCAACAACGGCCTGGCCGACCCGGTCGCCCTCAACGTCGATCCGAACAGCAACCTCTGGTTCGCCGCCGATAACGGTGTCAACAGCCAGCAATTGTACAATTATAATCCGGCATCGGGTACGACCCAGCAGATCATCGTCAATTCCGACGGTTCGGCCAATATCAGTTCCATCATCACGGATCCCAATGCTGTCTATTTTAACGCCACCCGGCAGACGACCGGTCAGGAGCTGTATATCGCCCCTCTAACAGGAGGGATTCAGTTCCACGATATCATTCCCGGGACGGGAGGATCCTATCCTTACGAGCTGACCTTGTCCGGCTCGAACCTTTTTTTCGGAGGGTATACCCCGACTTCCGGATACGAATTGTATCGCCTTGATCTTCCGACCGGACAATGGAAATATTATGACCTGAATTCGAATCCGATTTGCTCTCAGCCCGCAGGTTTAAGCGTCGGTCCCGGAGGAAATCTCTATTATTCGGCCTGGAAGGCCGATATAGGCGGTGAGCTCGGAATATTCCGGCCGGGGAACGACTCCTTCGACTTCTTCGACATCAATCCCGGAACGGCCTCCTCTAATCCGACATCCATCGCTTTCAACTCCTCCGGTCAGATCGTCTTCGGCGGCACAAAAAGCGCGGCCCAAGGCCAGGAGCTTCTGATGGGAGATCCGAACTCTCCGACCTTCGTCAGCGATCTCAATGTCTACGACATCAATCCCGGGACCGCCTCGTCCAATCCGACCAACATCCAAATCGATTCGTCGGGCCGGATCATTTTCGCCGGCACGGCGGGAACTGCCACCGGCAGAGAGCTGGCGATCCTCGATCCGAATTCTCCCGCTCCCGTCCAGAATCTCCAGGTTTTCGACATCAATCCCGGTGCGGCCTCCGGGGACCCCAACGCCGTCTTGTTCGTCCCCGGCCAAGGGATCTACTTCAATTCCAAAGATCCGATGTATGGAAGCGAGCTGTATTTTATCCCCCAGACATACCCCTGGACCCCTCCCTCCGGCAATGCCCCGGCGCCTTACGGCGCGCCCGAACGCGTGGCCGATATCTATGCCGGAGAGAGAGGTTCGAATCCGCTCAATCTCACGAATATCAACGGGGTGCTGTATTTTGCCGCCACGGACACCGCAACCCGAAGGGAAATCTGGAGCTCCACGACCGACGGCCTAGGGGTGGCCTCCCCGAACGGCGGAGAAACCTGGCAGGTCGGGAGTTCCCGGACGATCCAATGGACATCGACCGGGACGGTCGGCAACGTGAAGGCCGAGTATTCCACGGACGGGGGCGACACATGGACGACGATCGTCGCCTCGACGCCGAATACCGGGTCGTACCCCTGGACCGTCCCATCAACGCCGTCGACGTCCTGCCTCGTCCAGATCAGCGATGCCGATGCCGCCGCTCCGACGGACGTGTATTGCGTGAGCGACTCATTATTCAATATAACAACAACGGCTCCGCCGGCCATACAACTGAATCGAAACAAGCTCTATTTCGGGGCGCAGGGGGGAGGTTCGTCCCCGCCCGGACAGACGTTCTTGATTCAAAATTCGGGAGGAGGTGTCTTGAATTGGAACGCCGACCCCAACCAGAGCTGGATCGACGTATCCCCGAAGTCCGGAACGGGAGCGAGGACGGTAGGCATCTCCGTGAATCCGTCAAGATTGGCAGCGGGAACGTATTCCGGCACGATCCAGGTTTCAGACCCTAACGCGAGCAACTCCCCCCAATCGTTACTTGTCGGACTGAATGTGTACGGCAGCGGATTGAACAGCACGCCCTTCGGCGATTTCGCCGCTCCCGCGGACCAATCGACGGTGATGTCGTCGATCCCCGTGACGGGCTGGGTATTGGACGATGTCGGCGTGGAGTACGTCAAAATTTGGGGCAAGCAGGGCGACAGCGATACATTATTCTATATCGGCGACACCGTTTTTGTCGAAGGAGCGAGGCCGGACGTCGAACAAGCCTACCCCCAATATCCTAATAATTACAAGGCCGGATGGGGCTATATGATGCTGACGAACTTCCTGCCGGGCGGCGGTAACGGAAAGTACACCCTCTACGCCCTGGCCAAGGACGTCGAGGGCACCGAGGTGAGCCTGGGTTCCAAGACCATCACTTGCGACAATGCCCATGCCGTCAAGCCTTTCGGGGCCATCGAGACGCCCACCCAGGGGGGAACGGCTTCAGGATCGCCTTTTAGAAATTGGGGCTGGGTGCTCACGCCGCAGCCCAACTCCATCCCCACGGACGGTTCGACGATCGACACGTATGTGGACGGGGTCAAGCTCGGCCACCCGGTTTACAACCTTTATCGCCCCGACGTCGCTGCTTTTTTCCCGGGTTACGCCAACAGCAATGGGGCCGTCGGCTATTTCGATTTTAATACCACGGGCTATGCGAACGGGGTGCACACGATCTATTGGACCGCGTCGGACACCGGGGGAAACGCGGACGGTATCGGCAGCCGTTATTTTTCTCTCCTCCTTTTGGACAATATCATTCAATCCGTTACGCGGTTCGCCAAGTTATCAGAATTGGCCGCGGTTCCGAATAATTTTTCGAGTCCCATTCATTTCCGGAAGGGCTTCGATCCGAAAGCCCGGCTGGAAGCCCAATACCCCGACTCGCCCGGCGGGATCAAGATCGACATCCATGAACTCGAGCGCCTCGAGATTCATCTGAATCCGGCCGTTCAAGCTATAAGCCTATCCGAAGGAAAAAAGACGAGCCGGTATTCCGGGTATCTATTGGTCGGCCGGGAGCTGAGGCCGATTCCGATAGGCTCGACCCTGAACGCGCGAACCGGCCTCTTTTCCTGGCTTCCCGGACCGGGGTTTATCGGGGATTATGATTTCGTCTTTCTCCAGGGAGAGGGTGGACGGATCGAGCAGCAACGGAGACTTCGGATCCACATCGATCCGAAATTCTGAGGGAGAAGATCCGGAATCGGCCTCGCTCCCGATCCGGGTTTTTAGAGGGAGTGGTCTACGTTTCGCGTCTCTGACGAACCACCTCAAACAAAAAGACCGAGGCGGCGGAGGCGACGTTGAGCGAATTGACCTTGCCGCGGAGGGGAATGGACAGGATCTTGTCGCATTTCTTCCGGACGAGAGGGCGGAGCCCCTTGCCTTCAGAGCCGAAGACGAGCCCCACGGGTTGAGCGTAATCGAATTCGTAGTATTCCCCTTCGCCGCCGCTTTCCGCGCCGACGAGCCAGATGCCCCGCTTTTTGAGCCCGTCCATAGTTTGAGCGAGATTGGGGACGCGGGCGACCTTGAGGTGTTCGAGGGCCCCGGCCGAAACTTCAGAGACACTCTCGGTCAACCCGGCGCTCCGCCGTTCGGGCAG